>NZ_JACCBV010000001.1:2704754-3005282 GCF_013409785.1 Microbacterium immunditiarum | reverse complement strand
TCGCGGTCACGAGCGTCACCGACTCGCGCGTCATCCTCGACCAGCCGGGCGCCGACCGTCTGATCGGCCAGGGCGACGGCCTGTTCCTTCCGATGGGCTCGTCGAAAGCGCTCCGCGTCCAGGGCGCCTGGGTGAGCGAGGCCGAGATCGAGAAGGTCGTCGCGCACGTGAAGGGCCAGGCGCTCCCCGAGTACCGGCCGGATGTGCAGGCGGCAGCGGCGAAGAAGGAGGTCGATGCCGACATCGGAGACGACCTCGACCTGCTGCTCGCCGCGGCGGAGCTCGTCGTGTCGTCGCAGTTCGGCTCGACCTCGATGCTGCAGCGCAAACTGCGGGTCGGCTTCGCGAAGGCCGGGCGCCTCATGGACCTGCTCGAGTCGCGCGAGATCGTCGGCCCGTCCGAGGGTTCGAAGGCGCGGGACGTCCTCGTGACCGTCGAGCAGCTGCCCACGGTGCTCGCGCGGCTCCGCGGCGAGGATGTCCCCGACGAACCGGCCGCCGGCGGCGGAACGGATCCCGAAGCCGACGCTCGATACGCCGGCGACGCGGTCGACCGTCAGTACGACGGGCACCCCACCGCGGAGGCCGGCGGTGACGAGGACGCATGGGGGCTCACAGGGCGCGACTGAGCCCGGTCGGGGAGCGACGCACACCGCGGGGTGATGCCGCGGGGCGCTTCCGGCATCCCCGATAGGCTCGGGCCATGGCGATCCCCCGACAGCTTCCCAACACGATCACGATCGTGCGGATCCTGCTGGCGCCGGTCTCCCTCTGGATGCTCCTGGTCGACGGCGGTGCCGACGGCGCGCTGCGCTGGTGGGCGGCGGCGCTGTTCATCGTCGCGATCGCGACCGACGGCGTCGACGGATACCTCGCCCGCCGTCACAACATCGTCACCGACCTCGGCAAGCTGCTCGACCCGATCGCCGACAAGGTGCTCACGGGCTTTGCGTTCATCGGCCTCTCGATCCTCGGCGAGCTCCCGTGGTGGGTCACGATCGTCATCCTCGTGCGCGAAGTCGGCATCACGATCTACCGCTTCATCGTCGTCAGCGACCATGTGCTGGCCGCCGCGTGGATGGGCAAGCTCAAGACGGTCGCGCAGGCCGTCGCCCTCTCGCTCGCGCTGCTGCCGCTGTGGACGGTCGTCGGGGAGTGGATCTTCTGGGTCAACATCGTCACGATGTGGATCGCGGTCATCCTCACGATCGCGAGCGGCATCGACTACGTCGTGAGCGAGGTGCGTGGCGCCCGCAGGAAGAGGGCGTCTTCGTGAGCGGTCGCGCCGGCGGGGACTCGTCCACGCCGGACGAGGCGGCCCGGGCGCTGCTGACCGCGGTCGCCGCACGGGGATGGTCGCTCGCCGTCGCCGAGTCGCTCACGGGTGGGCTCGTCCTGGCGACGCTCGTCTCCGTGCCGGGCGCCTCCGCCGTGCTGCGCGGGGGAGTGGTCGCGTATGCCACCGACCTCAAGCACTCTCTCCTCGGGGTCGACGCCGACCTCCTCGCGAGCAGTGGAGCGGTGCATCCCGAGGTGGCGCGGCAGATGGCGGAGGGGGTGCGCGTGGCGGCCGGACGAGACGGCATCCCCGCCGATGTGGGCATCGCCACGACGGGCGTCGCGGGCCCGGATCCGCAGGACGGGCAGGCCGTCGGAACGGCGTTCATCGCGGTCGCGACACCCGTCGAGACGCGTGTCGAGGCGCTCTTCCTGGAGGGTGGCCGCGCCGAGATCCGGGCGGCGACGGCGGGTGGCGCGCTGCGCCTCGCGCGCGAATGCGTGGACGGTTCGGATGCTGCGGCAGGCGCATCCGAGTGATTGCACAATGCGGGAATAACTCGTGTTGCGTGTCGGTTACATTCGGCGATTCCCACCCATTCCACAGCGCGCGGGATTAGATTGAGCACAGTCGCTGTTGTACTGTTGTCCACCCGGACACGGTGGGATCCGAAGTGAGGAGGGGCCGGACATGATCCTTGTACGTCACGAGATCGGCGAAGTCCTGCGTGATTTCCGCCAGCAGAAGGGCCGTACCCTCCGTCAGGTCGCGAGCCGCGCAAGCGTCGCGCTCGGATACCTCAGCGAGGTCGAGCGGGGTCAGAAGGAGGCGTCGAGCGAGATCCTTGCGTCGGTCGCCGACGCACTCGACGTTCCCATCTCGACGATCATGCGCGAAGTCGGCGATCGCATCTCGGTCCTCGAGGGCCTGCAGACCTTCCCCGACGTGGTGCCCGACGACCTGATGGCCGAGGTCGGACCCGAGCTGTCGCTGCGCTGAGAGCTTCATCGAGCAGGCCCACGATCAGCCGGGGAGTGTCATGCGCTTGAGCGAGTTCGAGCGCGCCGTCGCGCACGAGTTCGGTCCCCGGGCGGGAGCGATCCTCACGGACCTCGTGCTGACCGGCGTCGGCGACCGCACGGCGAACGAGGCGCTCGAGGCCGGCGTTCCGGCGCGCGACGTATGGCTCGCCGTGTGCGAGGAGATGGACGTGCCGCCCGAGCGCCGCTACGGCGTCGGACGGCTCGAGCCTCGACGTCGCTGATCTCGAATCTTCGTCGAACGCCCACCAGCATCTGCCGGTGAGCGTTTCGCATTGCTGGTCACGGCGCGGCGTGTCGGATCGAAGATCCGTTCGATGTGAGCGTAGGCTCCTGCACAGCTGGTGTCGATCGGGCGTCTGTCCACGGATCGAGAGGGGCGTGAGCCGCATGTCGGAAGCCCTCCCTAGCGTGGAACCCGTCCACGACACCACACGCCTTGTCGCAGCATCGAGCCCGCCCCGGGCAGAGCGCGACAGCCTACAGGCGACGGACCGCGACCAGAAGGAGCATGCGATGCCATCACCCGCCGACCGCGAGAAGGCCCTCGAATCGGCCCTCGCGCAGATCGATCGGCAGTTCGGGAAGGGCTCGGTCATGCGACTGGGCAGCGACGAACGTGCTCCGGTCGAGGTCATCCCCACCGGCTCGATCGCCCTCGACGTCGCCCTCGGCGTCGGCGGGCTTCCCCGAGGCCGGATCATCGAGATCTACGGACCTGAGTCGTCCGGTAAGACGACCCTCACGCTCCACGCGATCGCCAACGTCCAGCGTGCCGGCGGCATCGCGGCGTTCATCGACGCGGAGCACGCACTCGACCCCGACTACGCGCAGAAGCTGGGCGTCGACATCGACCAGCTGCTCGTCTCGCAGCCCGACACGGGTGAGCAGGCGCTCGAGATCGCCGACATGCTGATCCGCTCCGGCGCGATCGACCTCGTGGTGATCGACTCGGTGGCGGCCCTCGTCCCGAAGGCCGAGATCGAGGGCGAGATGGGCGACTCGCACGTCGGCCTGCAGGCGCGCCTCATGTCGCAGGCGCTGCGCAAGCTGACCGGTGGCCTCAACCAGACCAAGACGACGGCGATCTTCATCAACCAGCTGCGCGAGAAGATCGGCGTGTTCTTCGGCTCGCCCGAGACCACGGCCGGTGGTAAGGCGCTCAAGTTCTACGCTTCGGTGCGTCTCGACATCCGTCGTATCGAGACCCTGAAGGACGGGACCGAAGCGGTCGGGAACCGCACGCGCGTCAAGGTCGTCAAGAACAAGATGGCGCCGCCGTTCAAGCAGGCCGAGTTCGACATCCTCTACGGCGTCGGGATCTCGCGCGAGGGAAGCCTCATCGACTTCGGCGTCGAGCACGGCATCGTCAAGAAGTCGGGCGCGTGGTACACGTACGACGGCGAGCAGCTCGGCCAGGGCAAGGAGAACGCGCGCAACTTCCTGCTCAAGAACGAAGACGTCGCGGCCGAGATCGAGTCCAAGATCAAGGCCAAGCTGGGCATCGGCGTCGCCAAGGGCGCGGTCGAGGCGCCTGTGGACGACCTGGCGGCACGTCGCCCGGCGTGATGGTCCGGTTCGCTGACGACGGGGGCGAGCGGCGCTCGGCTGAGGCCGACGGCGGGCTCGCCCCCGTCATCCCCCTGTTCGGTGGGCGCACCGCAGCTCCCGCGCCGCAACCTGAGCCCGAAGCCGCGCGCGGCGACGTCGAGGCGGATGCCGCGTGGCACCCGACCTGGGTGACCAGTCGCGCGGAGGAGGAGTCCACCCCAGCCGACGACCGCGATCCCGACGACGATCGTGCGGCCGACGCCGGTCTCGCCGAGAAGGCCTTGCTCAAGAAGCTGCGCACACGGTCGCTGTCCGAGTCCGAAGCGCGAGGCGTCCTCGTGGGGCACGGACTCGATGACGCCGCGGCCGAGGACGTGCTCGCTTCGATGCGCGAGTACGGGTACCTCGACGACGCAGCGCTCGCCGAGCAGCTGATCCATGCCGGGGTAGATCGCAAGGGGCAGGGGAGACGTGTCATCGCGCAGACGCTCGCCAAGCGCGGCATCCCGCGCGAGATCGCAGACGCGGCGCTGGCAGCGCTGCCCGACGACGACCTCGAACGTGCGCTCGAGTTCGCGCGGACGAAAGCGCGCTCGCTCGAGGGGGTCGACCGCGACACCGCCCTGCGCCGGCTCGCCGGGCAGCTGGCGCGCCGGGGGTACGGCTCGGTCTCTCTGACCGCCGCGCGGATGGCTCTCGACGAGTCGCCCTCCGCTCCGAACGGCGTCCGATTCCGCTGAGGCGCTCTCAGCCGGATTCTCCCCACACACAACAAGCCCGAGGCTCCAAGAATGCAGACCATCCGGACGGGAGAGCGATGGCGATCGAGGTCGACGGTCTGACCAAGCGATTCGGTGCGGTCATGGCCGTGGACGACCTCACCATCGCCGTGCCGGACGGCAGCGTCTTCGCGTTCGTCGGGACGAACGGCGCAGGCAAATCCACGACGATCAACTGCCTGACGACGCTGCTTGTGCCGGACGGCGGGAGCGCGCGCGTCGCGGGCCTCGACGTGGTGCGAGAAGCGGCGGCCGTTCGCACTCGCATCGGCGTGGTCTTCCAGGATTCCGTGCTCGACCCGACTCTCACATCGCGCGAGAACCTGCGCCTGAGGGCGAGTCTCTCGCATCTCGACCGGCGCACGGCCGACGCCCGCATCGCCGAGCTCGCGACGCTGATCGAGATCGGCGAGTTCCTCGACCGCCGTTACAGGACGCTCTCCGGAGGTGAACGGCGTCGTGTCGACATCGCGCGCGCACTGCTGCATCGCCCCGAGATCGTCTTCCTCGACGAGCCGACCGCAGGTTTGGACCCGGCGAGCCGCAACGCCGTGTGGGCGACGATCGGAGAACTGCGCCGGCAGGTCGGCCTCACCGTGTTCCTCACGACGCACTACCTCGAAGAGACCGAAGAGGCCGACGACGTCTGCATCATCGATCGAGGGCGGGTCGTCGCGCAGGGCACCCCTGCGCAACTGCGCGAACGGCACAGCCGCAGCATCCTGTCGATCACGACCGACGACCCGGCCGCGCTCCGCGCGATCGCCGAGCAGCGGGGCATCGACCCCGAGGTGGACGGCGAGGTGACGCGACTGGCCATCGACGACGCCGGCGCAGCACGCGAGATCCTGGCAGCTCTCGGCGACGCCGTGCTCGATTTCGAGTTCCGGCACGGAAGCATGGATGACGTGTTCCTGGCCGTGACCGGACATGAGAGCGACAGCGCCCACGCCCCGGCGGAGGAGGCCTCGTGAACACCGTGCTCTCGCTTGTCGGGCGCAACCTCCGGATCTTCTTCCGCGACCGCGCGAACGTCTTCTTCTCGCTCCTCGGTGCGCTCATCCTCTTCGGGCTGTACGTGCTGTTCCTCGGCAACGTGCAGACACAGGGCGTCGCGCAGTCGCTCCCCGGCGTGGCGACCGAGGACGTCCAGGCATTCGTCGACAGCTGGATGTTCGCGGGGATCGTGCTGATCACGACGATCACGACCGGGCTGGGGTCGATGGCGGCGCTCGTGGACGACGGTGAGAGCGGCCGCTTCCGGGACTTTCTCGTCGCTCCGATCCGCCGTGGCCAGCTCGTGCTCGGCTACCTCGTCTCGGCTGCGACGGTGTCGCTGATCATGTCGCTCGCCGTGCTCGTCGTGAGCGTGCTCTACCTCGGCATCCTCCGCGGCGTGTGGCTCGATCCCGCGGCGATACTGGGCTCGGTCGGCGTGGTGGTGCTCTGCTGCCTCGCCTTCACCGCGCTCAACTCGTTCATCGTGTCGTTCGTCGGCACGGCGGGGGCGTTCGCGGCGCTCTCGACGATCATGGGCACGCTGCTCGGGTTCATCGCCGCCGCGTACCTGCCGATCGGGCTTCTTCCGGCCGTCGTGGGCAACCTCCTCAATTCGCTTCCGATCGCCCAGGCGGGTGTGCTTCTGCGTCGTCAGTTCACCGCCGAGACCCTGCCCGCGGTGACGGGCGGCCACCCGGAGGCCGATGAGTTCCTCCGCCACTACTTCGGCATCGACGCGATCGTCGAGGACTGGACTGTCCCCACCGCCCTCATCATCGGGATCCTCGTGGCGATGATCGTGGCCTTCGCTGCTCTCTCTGCACTGCGCATCCGCGCCCGCATCCGCTGATCAGTCTGCCGACCGGGCCGCCCGACGGGCCGACCTCCCAGCCCCGGCTCGTAGAATGACGCCATCATGACCTTCCCTTCCTCCACGCCGACGCTCATCGTGCCGTCGCCCGCGGCCGTGGGCACGGATGGTCGCGTGCGCACGTACGAAGTCCGCACCTTCGGCTGCCAGATGAACGTGCACGACTCCGAGCGCCTCTCGGGTTCTCTCGAGAGCGCGGGTTACGTCCGCGCGGATGCCGGCGCAGAGGCCGACATCGTCGTGATCAACACGTGCGCGGTGCGCGACAACGCCGCCGGCAAGCTGTACGGCACGCTCGGGCACCTCAAGTCCCGCAAGGACCGCCACGAGGGCATGCAGATCGCCGTTGGCGGCTGCCTCGCGCAGATGGACAAGCAGGCCGTGCTCGAGAAGGCCCCGTGGGTCGACGTCGTGTTCGGCACGCACAACATGGGGTCGCTGCCGACCCTGCTCGAGCGCGCCCGACACAACGGCGAGGCCGAGCTCGAGATCCTCGAATCGCTCGAGGTCTTCCCCTCCACGCTCCCGACGAAACGCGACAGCATCTACAGCGGTTGGGTGTCGATCTCGGTCGGCTGCAACAACACGTGCACCTTCTGCATCGTCCCGAGCCTGCGCGGCAAGGAGAAGGACCGCCGGCCCGGCGACATCCTCAACGAGATCCGCCTGCTCGTCGAGGATGGCGCGATCGAGGTCACCCTGCTCGGCCAGAACGTCAACTCGTACGGCGTCGAGTTCGGCGACCGCCAGGCGTTCGGCAAGCTGCTGCGCGCGGCGGGCGAGATCGAAGGGCTCGAGCGCATCCGCTTCACGAGTCCGCACCCCGCCGCCTTCACCGACGACGTCATCGACGCGATGGCCGAGACGCCCGCCGTCATGCCGCAGCTGCACATGCCGCTGCAGTCGGGCAGCGACCGCATCCTGCGCGCCATGCGCCGCTCGTACCGCAGCGACCGCTTCCTCGGCATCCTCGATCGGGTGCGGGCGAAGATGCCGGATGCCGCGATCTCGACCGACATCATCGTCGGGTTCCCCGGCGAGACCGACGAGGACTTCGAAGAGACGATGCGCGTCGTCGAGCAGGCGCGGTTCGCGAGCGCGTTCACGTTCCAGTACTCGATCCGCGAGGGCACACCCGCCGCCACGATGCCCGACCAGGTGCCGAAGTCCGTCGTGCAGGAGCGCTACGACCGGCTCATCGCGCTGCAGGAGCGCATCTCGCTCGAAGAGAACCAGAAGCAGCTCGGGCGCACGCTCGAGGTGCTCGTCTCGACCGGCGAGGGCAAGAAGGACGCTGAGACCCACCGCCTCACGGGCCGCGCCGAAGACAACCGGCTCGTCCACTTCGAGATCCCCGCGGGCTCGCCCACGCCGCGACCGGGCGACGTCGTGAGCGTCACCGTCACGCACGCGGCCCCGTTCCACCTTCTCGCCGACGCGCCCGACGGCGCGCCGCTGCGCATCCGGCGCACCCGCGCGGGCGACGCGTGGGATCGCTCGCAGGCGGAGTCCTGCGGCATCCCGGCGCCCGCGGGCGAAGCCGGCGCGCCGCGAGCCGTCTCGCTCGGCCTGCCGACGCTCCGCATCGGCGTCTAACTCGGCCCGGGCACAGCGAGAGCGGCGCGCGTTCGCGCTACCGTTTCGTGCGAGCGCGCCCGCGCATCACGGGCACGAGTGAGGGAATCGACAGCGCGAGATGTCCACGAGCAGCGAACCGACCCTGTGGGTGGTCGTCGGCGCGACCGGCACCGGCAAGACGGCGCTGTCGCTCGACCTCGCCGAGACGCTCGCCGCGCGCGGACGCCCGGCTGAGATCGTCAACGCCGATGCGATGCAGCTGTACCGCGGCATGGACATCGGCACGGCGAAGCTTCCCGAGGGGGAGCGGCGGGGCATCCGTCATCACCTGCTCGACGTCCTCGATGTCACCGACGAAGCCGCCGTCGCGTGGTACCAGGAGGCCGCCCGCGCGGCGATCCGCGACATCCACGATCGCGGCGCCGACGCGATCCTCGTCGGCGGGTCGGGGCTCTACGTGTCGAGCGTCGTGTTCGACTTCCGCTTCCCGCCGCACGACGACGAGCTCCGGGCGAGACTCGAGGCCGAGCTCGCCGAGCACGGGCCGGGACTCCTCTACGCGCGACTGCGGGATCTCGACCCGCGCACGGCCGAGCGCATGGACCCGCGCAACGGCCGGCGCATCGTCCGTGCGCTCGAGGTGCTCGCGCAGGGCGAGGCGACGCACGGCGCCGCGCTTCCGGATGAGCCGGTGCTGTGGCATCCGTCGACCCGCATCATCGGCGTGCAGGTGCCCCGCGACGAGCTCGTGGTCCGTCTCGACGCTCGCGTCGAGGGCATGTGGCGGGCCGGGCTCGTCGACGAGGTCGAGCGCCTGCGCGAGCGGGGCCTCGAACGCGGGGTCACGGCGCGCCGCGCGATCGGCTACGCGCAGGCGCTCGCGCAGCTGAAGGGCGAGGCCACCGAGGCCGAGGCCATCGCCGAGACCCAGGCCCTCACGCGGCGCTACGCGCGCCGGCAGGTGTCGTGGTTCCGCCGGTACGCGGGGGTGCTGTGGGCAGACGCCGGGACGGATGCCGCGACCCTGGCAGAGTGGACGGAGTGAGCATCCGCATCCGCCCGTTCGAGCGCCGCGACACCGAATCCGTCGTCTCCCTGTGGCACGCCGCAGGCCTCACCCGTCCGTGGAACGACCCGCGCAAGGACATCGAGCGCAAGCTTCAGGTGCAGCCCGAGCTGTTCCTCGTCGCGGTCGACGCAGATGCCGTCGTCGGCTCCGTCATGGCGGGATACGACGGCCACCGCGGGTGGCTCTACTACCTCGCGAGCGACCCCGCACACCGCGGAGCGGGCATCGGACGCGCGCTGGTCGGCGAGGCGGAGCGACGGCTGGAGGCGATGGGCTGCCCGAAGGTGCAGCTCATGGTGCGACCCGACAACGAGGGGGCTCGAGGCTTCTACGACGCCCTCGGGTACGAACCCTTCGAGATCTGGTCGACCGGCAAGCGCCTCATCGCCGACGCCTGACGGCGCGACCCTAGGATTGAGGGATGCCGCTCATCCCGTTCACGAAGGGCCACGGCACCGGCAACGACTTCGTCATCGTCGCCGACCCCGATGGCGACCTCGACCTCAGCGACGACCAGGTCGCCGCACTGTGCGATCGACGCTTCGGCATCGGCGCGGACGGCATCCTGCGGGTCGTGCGCTCGTCCGCGACCGAGGAGGGCGCCTCGACGCCCGAGGCCGAGTGGTTCATGGACTACCGCAACGCCGACGGGTCGAAGGCCGAGATGTGCGGCAACGGCATGCGCGTGTTCGCGCGCTACCTGCTGCAGGCGGGCTTCGCGTCGCTGCCGGACGGCGGAACGCTGCCCATCGGCACGCGGGCGGGCGTCAAGACGGTGACGACGGCTGCCAACGGCTTCGAGGTCGACCTCGGCGTGTGGCGGACGGATGCCGACGCGCTCGTGCGCGCTCGCGGGCTCGATGTCGCGCGACCCGGGCAGGGCATCGACGTGGGCAACCCGCACATCGTCGTCGCGCTCGGCTCGTCGCGCGAGCTCGACGGACTCGACCTCACCGTGCAGCCGGTGCTCGACCCGCCGCCACCGCACGGCGCGAACATCGAGTTCGTCGTCCCGAGCGACCCGCTCGTGCGCGACGGCGTCGGATCGATCCGCATGCGCGTCTTCGAGCGCGGCGTGGGCGAGACTCTCAGCTGCGGGACCGGCGTCGCCGCGGCCGCGCTCGCCGTGCACCACTGGGCCGGTGAGGCGGCGCCCGACCGCTGGTCGGTCGACGTTCCAGGCGGGACGCTCGGGGTGCGCGTGCGTCGCGACGCCGACGGCGAGCACGTGCTGCTGTCGGGGCCGGCCACGCTCGTGTTCTCGGGCGAGGTGTCGCTGGCCTGAGGCATCCGGGAGGGCTCGAGGCCTGAGAACGGCGTGCCGCTCAGGTCAGGTCGATCGGCTCGGTCGGCGGCGTCCCGTGCCGCCGGACGCGGATCACGCGGAATCCGCGGGCCGTCGCCGCGCGGTGCACGCTGTAGCCCTGGTCGAAGGTCGCGGCGAGCCAGCGCTGCAGCGAGTCCGACCCGAGGTTGCGCTGCACGACGAGCCACGCATCGCTGCGCTCCGCGAGCCGCGGGATCCAGCGCTCCAACAGCCCGTGCAGCTGGTTCTTGCCGACGCGGATGGGCGGATTCGACCGGATCGTGCGGAACGCGACGTCCTCGGGAACATCGTCGGGCAGCGCCGCGTTGACGTTCTCGAGTCCCAGCGACTCCGCATTGCGCCGCACGAGGTCGAGAGCCCGCTCGTTCACGTCGACGGCCCACACGGTGGCGTGAGGCGACTGCAGTGCGAGGCTCAACGCGATCGGGCCCCATCCGCATCCCAAGTCCAGAAAGTCGCCGCCGGGCGGCGGTGGCGGCGTGTTCGCGAGAAGCACGCTCGTCCCGGAGTCGATGTGATCGGGGCTGAACACACCCGCGGCGGTCGTGACCTCGACGTCGCGACCGGCAAGTGTGACCCGGATGCGTCGCAGATTCTCGGCGCTCGCCGGCGACGCACTGAAGTAGTGATCGCTCGACATGGAGCGAGCGTACCGGGTGACCCCGTCCACCCCGAAAGCGTAGAGTTTACGGATGCCTCGGCACAGGCTCCACGAGAGGAACGAATGACCGACACCACGACACCCCGAAGCACCGAAGAGACCCTCGTCGACCCCGTCGACAGGGTGCTCTCGCGCGCCGAAGCGCGGTCCGGGGTTCGTGTCTTCGGCGCCGCGCAGGCGCTGCAGGACGAGGCCACGGTCGCGCAGATCGACACCGACGGCGACCAATGGGACCGCGAGGAGCGCGCCGCGCTGCGCCGCGTCCCGGGTCTGTCGACGGAGCTCGAAGACGTCACCGAGGTCGAGTACCGGCAGCTGCGCCTCGAGAACGTCGTGCTCGTGGGCGTGCACCCGCAGGGCGCGCAGGAGGATGCCGAGAACTCGCTGCGCGAGCTCGCCGCCCTTGCCGAGACCGCGGGTGCGGTCGTGCTCGACGGTGTGCTGCAGCGCCGGCCGCATCCGGATCCGGCCACCTACGTCGGCCGCGGCAAGGCACACGAGCTGCACGACATCGTCGCCGCGGTCGGGGCGGACACGGTCATCGCCGACACCGAGCTCGCGCCCAGCCAGCGCCGTGCGCTCGAAGACGTCGTGAAGGTCAAGGTCATCGACCGCACGACGGTGATCCTCGACATCTTCAGCCAGCACGCGAAGAGCCGCGAGGGCAAGGCGCAGGTCGAGCTCGCCCAGCTCGAGTACCTCCTCCCGCGACTGCGCGGCTGGGGTGAGTCGATGAGCCGTCAGGCCGGTGGCCAGGTGGGTGCGGGCGGCGCGGGCATGGGCTCACGCGGACCCGGTGAGACGAAGATCGAGCTCGATCGCCGCCGCATCCGGACTCGCATGGCGCAGCTGCGCCGCCAGATCCGCGACTTCGCGCCCGCCCGTGAGGCGAAGCGCGCCGAGCGCAAGCGGAACACCGTGCCGTCGGTCGCGATCGCCGGCTACACGAACGCCGGCAAGTCGTCGCTGCTGAACCGGCTCACGAGCGCGGGAGTGCTCGTCGAGAACGCCCTGTTCGCGACGCTCGACGCGACCGTGCGGCGGTCCGAGACCTCCGATGGCCGCGTGTACACGCTGACCGACACCGTGGGCTTCGTGCGGAACCTGCCGCACCAGCTCGTCGAGGCATTCCGCTCCACGCTCGAGGAGGTCGGCCACGCCGATGTGATCCTCCACGTCGTCGACGGCTCGCACCCCGACCCCGCGGCGCAGCTCGCGACCGTGCGAGACGTGATCGGCGATGTCGGCGCGCGCGACATCCCCGAGATCGTCGTGTTCAACAAGGCCGACCTCGTCGACGACGACACGCGGATGCTCCTGCGCGGCCTCGAGCCGAAGTCGCTCTTCGTGTCGTCGCGCACCGGTGAGGGCATCGCCGAACTGCGCGCCGCGATCGAGGAGGCGCTCCCGCTCCCCGAGGTCGAGGTGCGCGCGCTCGTGCCGTACGACCGCGGCGACCTCGTGTCGGCCGTCCACGAGCAGGGCATCATCCTGTCGCAGGATCACGAGGAGGAGGGCACGCTGCTGCACGCACGCGTGGGCGCCCTCCTCGCGTCGAGGCTCGCACCGTATGCCCGAGCCTGAGGGCTGGGCGGTCGAAGCCGAGCGCGTTCCGTCGCCTCAGTCGAGCTCGAGCCGCTCGACGCCGGGCGGGTCGAACCCGAAGACCTGCCCGAGGAAGCTGAGCTCGGCTTCGAGCGTGCGCACGATCGTCTCGGCGCGCCGGAACCCGTGGCCCTCGTCCTCGAACGGGAGGTACGCGTGCGGCACGCCCTTCTCGGCGAGGGCGTTCCGCAGCGCCTCGGATTGCGACGGGGGGACGACGCGGTCCTCGAGGCCCTGCTCGATGAGCAGTGGCGTCGTGAGCCGGTCGAGGTGCGAGAGCGGGGAGCGCTCGAGGTACAGCTCCTCGGCCTCGGGCAGCGGGCCCACCATGCCGTCGAGGTAGCGCGACTCGAAGTCGTGCGTGTCGCGCGCGAGCGCGCGCAGATCCGCGACGCCGTAGCGGCTGATTCCCGCGCCGAACACGTCGCTTCGGTAGAGAGCGCACAGCACGGTCCAGCCGCCCGCCGAGCCACCCGCTATCGCGAGGCGGTCGGGGTCGGCCAGTCCCGCATCGGCGAGGCCGCGCACGGCCGCCACGACGTCGTCGACGTCGACGACGCCCCACTGGCCGAGGAGGCGCTCGCGGTACGCGCGGCCGTAGCCGGACGACCCGCCGTAGTTGACGTCGATCACGCCGATTCCGCGACTGGTCCAGTACCCGATCTTGGCGGATGCCGCGCCCCCGACGTGCGACGTCGGACCGCCGTGCACGAACACGATGTACGGAGGCTTCTCGCCCGCGGGCGCGGTGTGATCGGGGTTCGTCGGGGGATACGCGAAGGCGTGCACGGGCCCGTGGGGGCCGTCGTAGGTGACCGGGACCGCACGCGGGTTCCACTCGGCGTCCCACGGGGTGGAGCCGCCGCTCACCGTCACGATCTCGCCCGGTCGGTCGGCGTCGACCAGCCACAGCCCCGCCGGGGCATCCGTTCCTGCGCCCGAGACGAGCACCCGCGACCCCGATGCGTCCTCGACGCTCACCCCCGCGATCGCCGGACAGGGGAGCGGGGTCGCCTCACCGGACTCGAGGTCGATGACGGCGAGCTCGTCCGCCCCGTTCGTGCGCGCCGCGACGACGCGGCCGCCGTCGATCCGCGCGTACCACCGCGGTCCGAGCGTCCACAGCGGGCCGCCGGTGTCGGCGTCGGCGGGCGACACGGGGCGGTGGTCGAGGTCGGCGGACAGGCGCATCCGCCACAGGTTCCAGCGGCCGGTCGGATCGTCGACGTAGAGCAGGTCGTCCTCGTCGAGCCACACCGGCTGCAGTGGGGCGGTCGCGGCATCCGGCGACACCGTCGCCCACTCGGCGACCGTGCCGTCTTCGATGCGGCCGACCCGCAGCTCGGTTCGGTCCCACGGCATCGCAGGGTGGTTCCACGCGATCCACGCGAGGTGATGGCCGCCGGGCGACAGCGCGGGCTGCGCGAGGAAGTCGCTGTCGGCCACGAGGTCGGTGACCTCGGGGTCGTCGTCCGTCGAGATCGCCACGAGGTCTCGCCGCGGGCGGCGGCGCCCGTCGTGGTCTTCGCGGACCGCGAGCAGCCGGCCCTCCTGCCACGTGAGCCCCCCGTAGCGGACGTCGCCCGCGGCGGGTGTGAGCGGACGCGGAGGCTCGCCCGGAGCCAGCAGCCACACGCGCTGATCCTGCTTCTCGACGAACGCGAGGCGACCGCCGTCGAGCGCGGTCCACGCGCCGCCGCCGTACTCGTGCACGCCCGAGCGCGCGTTCCACGGCGCCGGCAGCACCTCCTCGACCGCTCCGGACGCGAGGCGTCGGCGCACGGTCGTGCGGCCGCCCTCGGCCGGGACGGTCTCGCCCCACCACACCTCGCCGTCGACGAACCGTGCGCCTTCGATGCGCGGCGACGCGGCGGCGACCGATTCGGCGGTGATGGGCGAGGGCCAGGTCCCGTACGGCAGCTCGGGGGTCACAGACCCACGCTAGCCCGCTGCGCGGCGGGGCGCATGTTCGCGCCCCTCCGCGCCGGAGGTCGGGTGGAACATGACGTGCGCACGAAAGGCTCCCATGTCGACCACGCCGAGCAGGTGGAATCCGAGGTGCTCGTAGAGTGCGACGTTCGCAGGGTTCTCGGTGTCGAGCCCGATGCCGCTCGAGCCGGGGTCGGCCTCCGCCATCGCGATCGCGTCCTCGATCAGGCGCCTGCCGTGGCCTGCGCCCCGCGCCTCGTCTCGCACGCCCACCATCGTGAGCGTGTGGTGCGGGGTGCGCGGCGCGAGTGCGCGACAGCGGCGGTCGTAGTCGCGCAGCCGCCGCAGGACTCTGGGGCGCACAGCCACGGCGACGGGCACGAATCGCGCGCCCACGACCGGCAGTCGCAGCAGGCGGGCGAGGCGCCCCAGCGGTACCTGGGTCAGGGCCACCCCGACAAGCCGTCCGTCCTCGGTCACCATGCGCCGACGCCCACTCAGGATCCGGGTCATCGCGAGCACGAACGAGGCGAGGCGCACTCCCGAGCGGCTCGCCTCGTCGGCTCCACCGCCGAAGGATGTCGTGAAGACAGGGTCGGAGGCGAACGCGCGCGCGAGCAGTGCGCGTGCGTCGTCGAGACGCGCGCGCGGCAGATCGTTCACCGGCACGTCATCGCCCCCGCCGCGACTGTATGCGAAAGAGGGACCAGCGCAACAGATCGAGGGCGCCGCGGGTCTGCGGTCCCGGTTCCGCAGCCGGGGTGCCGACGGGCGCACTCGAGGAACATGACGAAACACGCGGCAATACGCCGACACATCCCGGCGGAGCGGTGCGCGGGGCGGATATCGTGCTCGCACATGCCCGGCGCTGACCGGGCAGGGAGCGACAGCCGAGCCCGGCACCCGCCCGCCGAGATCGACATGCCCCAGAGGCATGCGCGAGACCTGCGGCCACCAGGCCACTGAAACCGTCCCTGTCCGAGAGTCCGTCATGACCGTCAGCTCGAGCCTCTTCACCGACCGACCCGGTGCTGTGCCGTTCTCGTTCGAGGTCTATCCGCCGCGCACACCGGATGCCGCGGCCGCACTGCACGAGTCGGTCCGCCGCCTCGCCGATGCCGGCCCCCGCTTCATCTCGGTGACCTTCGGCGCGGGCGGCTCGACCGGCGGCCGTTCGCTTGAGCTGCTGCGGTACATCCGCGAGACGACGGACGTCGAGCCGCTCGCCCACCTCACGTGCGTCGGCAGCACGACCGCGCGGGCCGAGGCGCTCGTGCGCCAGTTCCTCGACGCCGGCATCGACCGCTTCCTCGCGCTGCGCGGCGACCCACCGGCCGGCCTCGGCGAAGACGACGCGTTCCTCGGCGAGCTCACGCGCGCGGCCGACCTCGTGCGGCTCATCCGCCGGGTGCGCGCGGAGCGCGGCATCCACGACGGACCGGGTGCGCCCGCACTCGCCGTCGCGGCGTTTCCCAACGGGCATCCGCGGTCGCGGCATCCGCGTCACGACATCGACACCCTGCTCGAGAAGCAGGCGGCGGGTGCGACGTTCGCGATCACCCAAGTGGTGTTCCGCGCGGACGACCACCTTTCGTTCGCCGACCGCGCACGCGAGGCGGGCGTGCGCATCCCGATCCTCCCGGGCATCATGCCCGTCACGTCTCCCGCGCGGCTGCGCCGCGTGCTCGAGCTCACGGGGGAGGCCGAGCCCGCCGACCTCGCCCTCGAGCTCGCGCTCGCCCCCGACGACGAGAGCCGCCGCGAGGCGGGCATCGCCCACGCCGCGCGCCTCGCGCGCGAGCTCGTCGCGGGCGGCGCACCCGGAATCCACCTCTACGCCTTCAACGTCCACGACACGGTGCTCGCGGTCATCCGCGAGGCCGGCATCCCCACCCACGAGAAGGAGACCGCACGATGAGCGCATTCCCCGCCGGGACGATCCTCGGCTATCCCCGCATCGGACGCCGCCGCGAGCTCAAGCGCGCGCTCGAGGCCCACTGGGCCGGTGAGATCGACGACGCGGAGCTCGAGGCCCGCACCGCCGAGCTGCGCCGCGCGACGCGCGAGCGGCTGGTCGGACTCGGCCTCGGCCGCGACGACTCGTCGATCCCGGAGTCGTTCTCGCTGTACGACCAGGTGCTCGACGCGGCGCTCGCGGTCGGCGCGCTGCCGGCCCGCTTCGACGAACTGCGCGAGCCCGACGGCTCGGTGGGCCTGGCCGCGACCTTCGCCGCCGCGCGCGGCTCGGGCGACCAGCCGCCGCTCGAGCTCACGAAGTGGTTCGACACGAACTACCACTACCTCGTACCCGAGATCGGGCCCGATACGGTGTTCGCGCCGTCGTCGGCTCGCCTCGTGCGCCAGTTCGCCGAGGCGCGAGCCGACGGGTTCATCACCAGGCCGGTCCTCGTCGGCCCGGTGACGCTCCTCGCGCTGTCGAAGGCGACGGATGCCGCGGCCCTCCGCCCCGGCGGGGCGGACGTTCCCGTCTTCCGCCCGATCGACCGGCTCGAGTCCGTCGTCGGCGCCTACGTCAGCCTGCTCGCCGACCTGCGCGAGGCGGGCGTCGACTGGGTCCAGCTGGACGAGCCGGCGCTCGTGAGTGAGAGCCTGCCCGTGTCCGCGGTCGAGCTCGCGGCTGCGGCATCCGTTGCCTATCGCGCGCTCGGAAGTGCGCCGCGACGCCCGTCGATCCTCGTCGCGGCCCCGTACGGACAGCTCGGCCAGGACGCGTGGCGGGCGCTCGCCGCCGCGCCCGTCGAGGCGATCGCGCTCGACCTCGTGCGCGGGGTCGTGCCGCTGCCGACGTCCGGTCTCGAGGGGAAGACCCTCGTGGGCGGCGTCGTGGACGGACGCAACGTGTGGCGCGGCGACCTCGACGCGGCATGGTCGTCGCTCGAGTCGCTGCGGGGCGTCGGGGCGCACACCGCCGTCGGCACCTCCACGTCGCTGCAGCACGTGCCGCACGACATCGCCGACGAGACGGGCCTCGACCCGCGGCTCGTGTCGTGGCTCGCGTTCGCCGACCAGAAGGTCGCGCAGGTGGCGACGCTCGCGCGGGGCCTCGCCGAAGGGCGGACGGCGATCGAGCCGACGCTGGCCGAGGCATCCGCCGCCCTCGCCGACCGCCGTGCCGCGCCAGGTGTGCGCGACGAGGCGGTTCGCTCGCGCGTCGCCGGGCTCGCAGAGGACGCGTTCGGTCGCACGGATGCCGCGCGGCGCCGTGCCCTGCAGGAGGATGAGCTCGACCTGCCGCTGCTGCCGACCACCACGATCGGGTCGTTCCCGCAGACCGCCGAGATCCGGCGGCTCCGCGGGCGGCGCGACCGCGGCGAGCTGAGCCAGGCGGAGTACGAAGAGCTCCTCCGGCTCGAGATCACGACGGTCGTGGGGCTGCAGGAGGAGCTCGGCCTCGACGTGCTCGTGCACGGCGAGCCGGAGCGCAACGACATGGTGCAGTACTTCGCGGAGCATCTCGACGGCTTCGCGGTGACCCGGCACGGCTGGGTGCAGTCGTACGGCTCGCGGGTGACCCGTCCGTCGATCCTGTGGGGCGACGTGACCCGGCCCGCGCCCATCACGGTGGACTGGTCGCGCTTCGCGCAGTCGCTCACCGAGAAGCCGGTCAAGGGCATGCTGACGGGTCCTGTCACGATCCTCGCGTGGTCTTTCGTCCGCGACGACCAGCCGCTGCGCGACACCGCGACCCAGGTCGCGCTCGCGCTGCGCGACGAGATCCGCGATCTCGAGGCCGCGGGCATCCGGATCGTCCAGGTCGACGAGCCCGCGTTGCGCGAGCTGCTGCCCCTGTCGCGGGGGGCGCAGTCCGACTACCTCGACTGGTCGGTGCGCGCGTTCCGGCTCGCGACCGGAGGAGCGGCGGATGCCACGCAGGTGCACACGCACCTCTGCTACTCCGAGTTCGCGGACGTCATCGACGCGATCGCGGCGCTCGACGCCGACGTCACGTCGATCGAGGCGGCGCGCAGCCGCGGCGAGCTGCTCGGCGACCTCGGCGAGTCCGGCTTCGAGCTCGGGATCGGGCCGGGCGTGTACGACATCCACTCGCCGCGCGTGCCCCCGGTGGCGGAGCTCGTGGCGCTCATCGAGCGCACGCTCGAGCACGTGCCGCTGTCGCAGGTGTGGGTCAACCCCGACTGCGGGCTCAAGACGCGCGCCTACCGCGAGACGGTGCTGTCGCTGCAGAACCTCGTCGAGGCGACGCGGCTCGTGCGCGAGCGGGCGGGGATCGCGGGTCCCGTGCGGGTCAGCGGGTAGAGGGCGGTTCGACGGGCTCGACGGGCTCGTCGTGTTCGACGACGGCGGATGCCGCGGCTGCGGTCGCGGCATCCGCTGATTCGTCCTCCGCGGCTGTCGTGCTCGCGACGGGCTCGCGCTGGAGGAGCTCCGCGATGAGCCACACGATGAGCGCGAGCACGACCGCGAGGACGATGTCGCCGACCGACAGCGGCCGGAGCGCGAAGAGCAGCACGATCGCGAGCACCAGGATCACGATGCGCACGAGCAGGCGCTGGCGGTGCATCCAGTCGCCGAACGCACCTGAGTCGAAGCCCCAGCGGCGCAGCCCTGCCCGCGCATTGCCGGTGAGCGAACCCGCGAGGGTCCGGACACGGACCGCGGGCTCCCACCGGCCGCCGAGCCACGCGGCGATCGCGATGACGACGCCGAGGAACGTCGCGACGATCGCGGTGTCGCGCATCGCACCCGCCACGACGAAGAAGATCGAGTCGGTCGTCGCGGGCGCGACGCCGAGCGCGGGCGCGTTGAGAGAGAGGATCGCGCGGGCGGCGCCGAGCGCGATCACGAGCGCCGCGCCTCCGAGCGCGAGCGCGACGCCCGTTCCGAGCAGCGCCGTGGAGCGGCGGCGCGCCACGAGGATCCCGACGACGAACAGCGCGAGCGCGATGAGCGGCAGCCACCAGCCGACCGTGACGGCGATGTTGTAGATCGCGATGACGAGCGGAAGTGCGTCGGACTGCGCGATCACGATCGTGCGGTCGACGGCGGGGATCGCCTCGGCGAGACCGATTCCGCGGTCGACGAGCCGCTGCTTGAGCTCCTCGACGATGGGGCCGAGCTGGATCCCGAGGACACCCGCCTCGTCGATCGTCACGACGCCCGAGCCGTCGCCGGTCGCGGCCGCGACGAGCGCGCGGTGGCTCGCGATCAGGGCGCGCTGCCACACCTCGGCGAAGGCATCTGACTCGACGACGCGCGTGACCGTGCTCTCGATGAGTCCCTGCAGGCCGGACGCGGCCGGTGTGCGCAGGAGCTCGAGTGCGCGCAGCGCCGCGGGCGGCAGATCCAGCCGCGCCAAGCCGTCGAACAGGTCGTCGGTGAACGACTCGACGTCGAGCGACTCGTTGATCGCCGAGGTCGACTGCTCGATGACGAGCTCCTGAACGCCGGGGTCGTCGGCGAGAGGCGCGAAGGTCTGCACGAAGGTCGCCTCGTCGACGAGCTGGGCGCGCGTCCACGTCGACACGATCGTGACGGGCACGAGGATCCCGGCGATGACGATGCACAGCGCCGAGACGATCGCGCGCCAGCCGTTGCGACGACGCGGCGGGGCGGTGTCGGATGCCGCGGCCAGCGGTTCGACGGGCTCGGTGCGCTGCTCGCGCAGCCGCTCGTTCTCACGGCGAAGCTCTTCGAGCTGCGCGCGCAGGTCGTCGACGTCGGATGCCACGGTCCCACCCACCTCTCGGCTGCCCGCGCCGTGTCGGACGCGAGAACCCCGCCCGGCGGACCGCGCCTGTGCGTGGGCGCGGCCGACGAGGCTCACACTAGCGGCCGCCGCGCGGTGCCGCACGCGTGACACCCCGAGAGGGTGAGGGGATCGCCTCCGTAGGTCAGACGGCTCGCAGCACCGCGACGACCTTGCCGAGCACGACGGCCTCGTCGCCGAGGATGGGTTCGAACGCGGAGTTCCGGGGGAGCAGCCACGTGTGGCCGTCGCGGCGGCGGAAGGTCTTGACGGTGGCCTCGCCGTCGAGCATGGCGGCGACGATGTCTCCGTTCTCAGCGGTGTTCTGCGAGCGGACGACCACCCAGTCGCCGTCGCAGATCGCGGCGTCGAGCATCGAGTCGCCGCTGACCTTGAGCATGAACAGATCGCCCTTGCCGACGAGCTGGCGGGGGAGGGGGAAGATCTCTTCGATCTGCTGATCGGCGGTGATGGGCACGCCCGCGGCGATGCGGCCGACGAGAGGCACGAGCGCCGCGTCGCCGACCGGGGGAGCTGTGTCCGCCGGGTTCTCGGCGGCGGTGCCGGGCAGATCGATGAGCACTTCGAGCGCGCGGGTCTTGCCGGCGTCGCGCCGCAGGTAGCCGCTCAGCTCGAGCTGGTTGAGCTGGTGGGTCACGCTCGAAAGCGACTTCAGCCCCACGGCGTCGCCGATCTCGCGCATGCTCGGCGGGTAGCCGTGGCGGGCGATCGATCGCTGGATCACCTCGAGGATCGCGAGCTGCTTCTCGCTCAGGCTCTTGCGGCGGCGCGTCTGGGGCTTCTCGCGCCCGGTGGTCGCGTCGGTCATCTTCGTGCTCCTGTCTCACGCGCTCGGCCTGCATCGCGGGGTGCAGCGGTATTCGAATGTCGGAGCCCTGTGGTGGGGTGCTCTTGTCGAAACCGTATCCGGTTGCGACGTGTTCGCCGGACACGTGGCGGGCGTGTCGTCTTTCGAACGATCCGGCCTCGACACCGCACTTGACACACTACAGCATCGAAGATACGTTCGGTACAGAGATTCGCATCCGGCCCTCCCGGCCGAGTGTCGGATGCGAATCTCTTCCCACCGCACAGGAGGACCCATGAGCGCGATCACCGTTCCCGCACCCGCAGCTCCTGTCACGCGCCTGCGCCTCACAGTGCGCGGTCGCCGGGTCCTCGCGACGCTCGCCGCGCTGCCCGCGGTCATCGCCCTCGCATTCGCGATCATCGGCGGGGGCTCCGCGCTCGCGTCGCGCGACGAAGGGGTGCCTGCCGGCGGGTTCGCGACAGTCACGGTCGAGCCGGGCGACACGCTGTGGGCGATCGCCCTGGAGATCGCGCCCAGCGCCGACCCGCGCGACGTCGTCGACGCGATCGTGCGGCTGAACGCGCTCGACGGCGTGGTCATCTCCGCGGGGCAGGAACTGGCCATCCCGGCTCAGTACGCGACGGCGCCTTGACGCGCGCGCTCTACGATGGGACGGGTGAGCGCCAGCCTCGATGACCTCCCTCTACGTGACGACCTCCGCGGCCAGAAGCCGTACGGCGCGCCGCAGGCGCCGCTTCCGGTGGCGCTGAACGTCAACGAGAACACGCACCCCGTCCCGCAAGAGGTCGCCGACGACATCCTCGACTCGGTCGCCCGTGCGCTGCGCGATGTCAACCGGTACCCCGACCGCGAGTTCACGCCGCTTCGCGAGGCGTTCGCCGACTACCTCGGGCACGGCCTCACACGCGATCAGATCTGGGCCGCCAACGGCTCGAACGAGGTGCTGCAGCACATCCTGCAGGCGTTCGGCGGTCCGGGGCGCACGGCCTTCAGCTTCGCCCCGACGTACTCGATGTACCCGATCATCACGCGCGGCACCGGCGCCACCTGGACGGCGGGCACGCGTGGCCACGACTTCACCCTCGACCCCGCCGACGCCGCGTCACAGGTCGAGGCCGCGGCGCCCGATGTCGTCTTCCTGTGCGCCCCGAACAACCCCACGGGCACGCCCCTTCCGCTCGACGTGGTCGAGGCGGTCTACGACGCGACAGACGGCATCGTCATCGTCGACGAGGCGTACCAGGAATTCGCGCCGCACGACGAGCGGTCCGCGCTCACTCTGCTGCCGGGTCGAGAGCGGCTCGTCGTCTCGCGCACGATGAGCAAGGCGTTCGCGTTCGCGGGCGCCCGCGTCGGCTATCTCGCCGCCGATCCCGCGTTCATCGACGCGCTCCGCCTCGTACGCCTTCCGTATCACCTGAGCGCCCTCACCCAGGCGGCCGCGACGGCGGCGCTCCACCACGCCCCGACGATGCTCCGCATGGTCGACGAGATCGTCGCGCAGCGCGACCGCATCTCGGCGACCGTCGAGGCGCTCGGCTATCGCCCGTACGAGTCGTGGACCAACTTCGTCCTCTTCAACGGGGTCGAAGACAGCGCAGCGACATGGCACGCGCTGTACGAGCGCGGCATCCTCGTGCGCGACGTCGGAATCCCGCACCACCTGCGCGTGACGGCGGGCACCGAAGACGAGACGACCGCGTTCCTCGATGCCCTGGCCTCGGTAGGATCGGCCTCATGACCGGCGCAGCAAACCGCACCGCCTCGCTGCGTCGCGCGACGAGCGAATCGACCGTCGAGCTCGAGCTCGACCTCGACGGCACCGGCCGCAGCCGCATCGACACGACCGTCCCGTTCTTCGACCACATGCTGACGGCGTTCGCCAAGCACTCGCTCACCGACCTCACCGTGCGCGCCTCGGGCGACACCGAGATCGACGTGCACCACACCGTCGAGGACGTATCGATCGTGCTCGGCCAGGCGATCCGGCAGGCGCTCGGCGACAAGTCCGGGATCGCCCGGTACGGCGACGCTCTCGTGCCGCTCGACGAGGCTCTCGCGCAGGCCGTGGTCGACATCAGCGGCCGCCCGTACCTCGTCCACGCCGGCGAGCCGGCGGGCTTCGAGCTCCACCTCATCGGCGGCCACTTCACGGGCTCGCTCGTGCGTCACGCGTTCGAGGCGATCGCGTTCAACGCGGCACTCACCGTCCATGTGACGGTGCTCGGCGGGCGCGACCCGCACCACATCGCCGAAGCCGAGTTCAAGGCGTTCGCGCGGGCATTCCGCCAGGCCAAGGCGCTCGACCCGAGCGTGGAGGGTATTCCGAGCACGAAGGGCGCGCTGTGACCGACCGACCCCTGGTCGCGGTCCTCGATTACGGCTCGGGCAATGTCCACTCCGCCGTGAAGGCATTGCAGGCGGCGGGGGCGGATGCCCGGCTGACGTCCGACCGCGGCGTCATCCTCGACGCCGACGGGCTCGTCGTGCCCGGCGTCGGTGCGTTCCGCGCGGTGATGGACGCGCTCCGCGCGCAGCGCGGCGATGAGCTCATCGGCCGTCGCCTCGCGGGCGGGCGTCCCGTGCTCGGCATCTGCGTCGGCATGCAAGTGCTGTTCGAGCACGGCGTCGAGCGCGGCGCCGACACCGAGGGCATGGGCGAGTGGCCGGGCGCCGTGACCGAGCTCGACGCACCGGTGCTTCCGCACATGGGCTGGGACACGGTCGAGGCCGGCGAGGGCACGCGGCTGTTCCGCGGCATCGAGAACGAGCGGTTCTACTTCGTCCACTCCTTCGGCGCACAGCACTGGTCGATGGAGCCGCAGGCGCCCTTCCCGCAGCCCATCCTCACGTGGTGCTCGTACGGGCGGCAGCCGTTCCTCGCCGCGGTCGAGAACGGGCCGCTGTCGGCGACGCAGTTCCACCCCGAGAAGTCGGGGGCAGCAGGCATCCGTCTCCTCTCCAATTGGATCGGCGGGCTGGGCGGGCGTAGCCTTTGACCTCGTGCCCACCGGGGGCAGCCCTTTCGCGCTCGCCCCGCACCCGTCGCCCGCACGAGGAGCCATGAACGATTTCGCGTCAACGCCCGAACTGATCCTGCTTCCCGCCGTCGACGTCGCCGACGGCAAGGCGGTGCGACTGACGCAAGGGGAGGCCGGCACCGAGTCGAGCTTCGGCGACCCCGTCGACGCCGCCGAGCAGTGGGCTCGCCAGGGTGCGAAGTGGATCCACCTCGTCGACCTCGACGCGGCGTTCGGCCGCGGCAGCAACTCGAGCGTCCTGCGCAAAGTCATCCGCCAGGTCAAGGGCGTGCAGGTCGAGCTCTCGGGCGGCATCCGTGACGACCGCTCGCTCGAGACCGCGCTCGAGATCGGCGCCGCGCGCATCAACCTCGGAACCGCCGCCCTGGAGAACCCCGAGTGGGCGGCCGACGTCATCAGCCGCTACGGCGACGTCGTCGCGGTCGGCCTCGACGTGCGGGGCACGACGCTCGCAGCGCGCGGCTGGACGCGCGAGGGCGGCGATCTGTGGACCGTGCTCAAGCGTCTCGAGGAGGCCGGCTGCAGCCGCTATGTCGTGACGGATGTCACGAAGGACGGCACGCTGCGCGGACCGAACCTCGACCTCCTGCGCGAGATCACCTCGCGCACCCCCAAGCCCATCGTCGCGTCGGGCGGGGTCTCGAGCCTCGACGACATCGCGGCCCTGCGCGAGCTCGTGCCGCTCGGCGTCGAGGGCGCTATCGTCGGGAAGGCCCTGTACACGGGCGCCTTCACCCTCACCGAGGCGCTGGATGTCGCCGGCGGCTGATCACGCCCACGACGGCGACGACCCCCGCGGCGGCGACCACCGCCACGGCGGCGACCACCGCCACGGCGGCGACCACCGCCACGCGGGCGACCACGCCCACGGAGGCCAGGACCCGCACGGCAGCGCCGCCGACTCGGCCGGGGTTCCCTGGCAGGGTCGCAGCTTCCAGCCCAACCCGCACTCAGGGGACGACGGCTCCGCCGATCCCGCGCTGCTCGCGGCGCTCGTGGCCTTTCGCGAAGGGTCGGGCGACCAGGTCGCGATCGTCGACGCGTTCCGCAGCGCGCGGCTGCTGATCCCGCTCATCGCCGAGAAGGGCGACGAGGGCGTCGGGCCCACCGGGCTGACCGTCGACAAGACGCAGGAGCTGTCGATCGTGACGGTCGCAGCCCCTGACGGGCGCCGTGTGCTCCCCGTGTTCACGTCGGTCGGGACGATGTCGCGGTGGGACGCGTCGGCGCGCCCCGTGCCCGCCGACGGCGTGCGTGTCGCCCTCGCGGCATCCGCCGACGACACCGACCTCGTCGTGATCGATCCCGGCTCCGAGACCGAGTTCGTCATCCGCCGCCCCGCGGTGTGGGCGATCGCGCAGGGACAGCCGTGGGAGCCGGCGTTCACCTCGCCCGAGGTGTACACAGCGCTCCAGGCGAGCATCGCGGGCGAGCTCGCGGTGATCGATCTGTCGGTGCAGCCCGGCGACCCGACCGGACGCCTGCGCGGACAGGAGCTCATCGTGCGCCTGCACCTCATGGCCGGGCTCACGCAGGAAGAGCTCGACGCCGTCCTGCAGCGCCTCGCGAAGCGCTGGGCCGCTGACGACCGCATCGCGGTGCTCGTCGACTCGCTCACGGTCAAGCTCGTCCGCTCCTCCTGACCACTCGTCCCGAAGCGGCCTCTTGCGGTCGGCCCGGGCGGGGCGAAGGATCGGGGACCGGAGGGCAGCATGGGGGACATCCACGACGAGCGCCGCGACGCGCTCGAGGCCGCGCACCGTCACGCGCTGGAGTGGCTCGGATCGGTGGCGGAGCGGCCGGTGCGCCCCGAGATCGACGTCGACGGCGTGCAGGAGAGGCTCGGGCGGGACCTGCCCGCCGAAGGTCTTCCCGCGCGGGAAGTCGTCGACGAGCTCGCGGCCGCGGCCGGCGACGGACTCATGGCGATGGGCTCGCCGCGGTTCTTCGGCTTCGTGATCGGCGGCGCGTATCCCGCGGCACTCGGGGCGGACTGGCTGGTGTCGGCGTGGGACCAGAACAACGGCTCGCGCCAGACGACACCTGCCGTCGCGGCCGTCGAGGAGGTCGCCGCGTCGTGGCTCCTCGAGCTGCTCGGGCTACCCGCCGAGAGTGGTGTCGGCTTCGTCACGGGCGGCACGATGGCGAACTTCTCGTGCGTCATCGCGGCGCGCGACGCGGTGCTGCGCGCGAAGGGCTTCGACATCGCGACGGGCGGACTGCAGGCGGCGCCGCGCGTGCGGTTCCTCGCGGGCGACCAGGTGCACACCTCGATGGTGCTCGCCGGGCGCCTCGCGGGCCTCGGTCCGCCTCAGACCGTGGGCGCCGACGACCAGGGGCGCATCGACCTCGACGGGCTCGAGCGGGCGCTCGCGGAGGATCCGGATGCCGCGACCATCGTCGCGCTGCAGGCGGGCGACGTGCACTCCGGCGCGTTCGACGACTTCGTCCGTGCGATCGAGGTCGCGCACGCCGCCGGGGCGTGGGTGCACGTCGACGGCGCGTTCGGGCTGTGGGCCGCGGCCAGCCCGCGCTTCGCCCACCTCGTGCGCGGACTCGCGGGGGCGGACTCGTGGGCGACGGACGCGCACAAGACGCTCAACGTGCCGTACGACTGCGGTGTCGCGATCGTGCGCGACGAGGCCGCGATGACGGCGGCGCTCGGCGCGCACGCCGCGTACCTCCCGGCGGTGGCGAGCATCTCCGACCCCTACGACCGCACCCCTGAGCTCTCCCGCCGCGCGCGCGGCGTCACGGTGTGGGCGGCACTGCGGTCGCTCGGGCGCAGCGGCGTGCGCCGGCTCGTCGAAGGGCTGGCGGATGCGGCATCCGCCCTCGCGGACGGATTCCGGGCGATCCCGGGCCTCGAGGTCCTCAACGACGTCGTCTTCACGCAAGTGTGCCTCGCCGCACGCGACGACGAGACGACCGCCGCACTGGGGGAGTGGCTGCGCGCGGAGGGGACGATCTGGGCGTCGTCGTCGACGTGGCGCGGACGCACGGTCGTGCGGTTCGCCGTGAGCAACTTCGCCACCGACGCGGAGGCCGTGCGGCGCACGGTCGACGCCGTCGGGCGGGGCCTCGCGGCCGTCACGGCTAGGTGACGGGGCCGGTCCACTTCTCGCCGGGGCCCTTGCCGATCGGGTCGGGGATGACGGATGCCTCGCGGAACGCGAGCTGGAGCGACCGGAGCCCGTCGCGCAGCGAACGCGCGTGCATGTCGCTGATCTCGGGCGCGCCGGCGGTGATGAGGCCCGCGAGGGCGTTGATGAGCTTGCGGGCCTCGTCGAGGTCGAGCTGCGACGCGGGGTCGTCGGCGAGGCCGACCTTCACGGCGGCCGCGCTCATGAGGTGCACGGCTGTCGTCGTGATGACCTCGACGGCCGGCACGTCCGCGATGTCGCGGGTGGCGGATGCCGCGACCCGCTCCTGCTCCTCCCAGCGCGAGAGCCGCTCGGCGTCGGTGCTCTGTTCGGTCGGTCGGGCGCTGTCGCCGGTATCCGGAATCGTGCTCACGTGCCACTCTCTGGTAGACTTTGGCGGGCTCCGGAGTGATCTGCTCCGGAACGAAAGAGGATCACATCCCACCCGCGCTTGCCGCTCCAGGCTACCGGGTCACGCGCTCCGCCCCGTCCGCACGGCGTACGGGGTAGTCCCGATCTGGGATCAGGGTGCAGCAAGCAGGTGCTTCGGCGCCTCGCCGGGTGGAGTGAGACTCTTCGCCCGCGACACACCCGTGTCGCGGTGCCATCCATCCGCACGAAGAGGAGTTCCGCATCAGCGATCCCCGCACCAACGAGCGCATCCGTGTGCCCGAGGTCCGACTCGTCGGACCCAACGGCGAGCAGGTCGGCATCGTCCGCATCGAGGTTGCGCAGCGTCTGGCTCAGGAGGCGGATCTCGACCTGGTCGAGGTCGCCCCGAACTCGAGGCCTCCCGTGGTCAAGATCATGGACTACGGCAAGTACAAGTACGAGGCCGCGCAGAAGGCAAAGGAAGCGCGTCGCAACCAGGCGAACACGGTCCTCAAGGAGGTCCGCTTCCGTCTGAAGATCGAAGCGCACGACTACATCACGAAGCTCAAGCGCGCCGAGGGCTTCCTGAAGGCCGGCGACAAGGTCAAGGCGATGATCCTGTTCCGCGGTCGCGAGCAGTCGCGTCCCGAGCAGGGTGTGCGCCTGCTGCGCAAGTTCGCCGAAGACGTGGCCGAGTTCGGCACGGTCGAGTCCAACCCGACCATCGACGGCCGCAACATGGTGATGGTGATCGCCCCGCACAAGAACAAGTCCGAGGCGAAGGCGGAGCAGAACGCGCAGCGCGCGGCGAACCGCGAGGCGGCCCGTTCGGCCCGCACCGGCGCCGGCGATGCGCCCGCCGAGACCGAGGCGGCCGGCGAGAGCTAGCAGCCTCCCCACGATCTCCCGCACACACGCGGGATTTGACTCCCGCGATGCGGGATGCCACACGAAGCCCCTCGGGGCGAAATCGATAAGGAACGAAGATGCCGAAGCAGAAGACCCACTCCGGCGCCAAGAAGCGCTTCAAGGTCACCGGCAGCGGAAAACTCATGAAGCAGCAGGCGAACCTTCGCCACAACTTCGAGGGCAAGCCCACCCGCCGCACCCGCCGCCTCTCGCAGGACCAGGTCCTCGCCAAGGGCGACGCGAAGGTCGCGAAGAAGCTTCTCGGCCGCTGACGCGCCGACGCACGAATAGGAACGAAACGAAATGGCTAGAGTCAAGCGGGCTGTCAACGCCCACAAGAAGCGTCGCGTCATCCTCGAGCGCGCCTCGGGTTACCGGGGTCAGCGTTCGCGCCTGTACCGCAAGGCGAAGGAGCAGGTCACACACTCGCTCGTCTACGCGTACCGCGACCGCCGCAAGCGCAAGGGCGACTTCCGTCGTCTGTGGATCCAGCGCATCAACGCCGCCGCGCGTCAGAACGGCATCACGTACAACCGCTTCATCCAGGGCCTCGGCCTCGCGGGTGTGCAGGTCGACCGCCGCATGCTCGCCGAGCTCGCGGTGAACGAGCCCAAGACGTTCGCGTCGCTCGTCGAGACCGCCAAGAAGGCACTGCCGGCCGACGTCAACGCTCCGAAGAGCGCCTGACGCTGCATCCGGTTCTCAAGAGGGCGTCCTCCGTACGGAGGGCGCCCTCTTCGCATGCCCGGCAAGGCGTGACGGATGCCCCGCCGCCCAGCCGTGGCCGGGGCGGGCCATACACTGATCGTGTGCTCGAGAACCCGCGTTCGCCGCGCGTGCGCGCGGTCGCGAAGCTGACCAAGCGCAGCGCCCGTCAGGAGACCGGGCTGTTCCTCCTGGAGGGGCCGCAGGCCGCGCGGGAGGCGCTCGCCTACCGTCCCGACACGCTCGTCGAGGTCTTCGCGACGCCTACTGCGCTCGAGCGTCACCCCGACCTGCGCGACACCGCGCGCGACGCCGGCGTCGAGATCGTCTTCACGACCGAGGCCGTCCTCGACGCGATGGCCGACACCGTGACTCCGCAGGGGATCGTCGCCGTCGCACGGCAATCGCCGACGTCAGTGCGCGAGGTGTTCGCCTCTACCCCGCGCCTCGTCGCGATCTGCGAGGAGGTGCGCGACCCGGGCAACCTCGGCACGATCATCCGCGCCGCCGACGCGGCCGGCGCCGACGCGGTCGTGCTGACGGGGCGCACCGTCGATCCCTACAACCCCAAGGTCGTGCG
The DNA here is from genome assembly GCF_013409785.1 of Microbacterium immunditiarum. Lineage (NCBI taxonomy): Bacteria > Bacillati > Actinomycetota > Actinomycetes > Micrococcales > Microbacteriaceae > Microbacterium > Microbacterium immunditiarum. The sequence continues at coordinate 2,975,284 of NZ_JACCBV010000001.1, read as the reverse complement.
CGCGACGACGGGGTCGCTCTTCCACCTTCCGGTCGCCGTCGGCGTCGACCTCGCGACCGCTGTCGAGCGCGCCCACGCGGTCGGCGTGCGGGTCATCGCGGCGGATGTCGGGGGTGAGGACTTCCTCGAGGCGCGGAGGCTGCTCGCGGAGCCCACGGCGTGGCTGTTCGGCAATGAGGCGCGCGGGCTCGACGAGGAGGCCCTCGCCCTTGCGGATCTCGCGCTGCGGCTCCCCATCTACGGCGAGGCCGAGTCGCTCAACCTCGCGACCGCCGCGAGCGTGTGCCTCTACGAGACGGCCTTCGCCCAGCGCGCGCAGGCCTGAGCACCCGCGCAGCGCCGTCACGCCTCGGATTCGCACCTGTTACAGATCGGTAAAGGGTCGCGTCCCGACTGGTACAGTGTCCGACCACCGCCATAGGGTGAAGGTCATGGCGACACCTGACGTGCCGGCAGCGGCGCCGCAGACTTCGAACATCAACGTCCGCAGGGGTGAGCCCCTCGTCGTCATGACCGATGTGCAGAAGCACTACGGCGACTTCCAGGCGCTCGAAGACATCAACCTCACCGTCAACCGGGGCGAGGTCGTCGTCGTGATCGGGCCCTCGGGGTCGGGCAAGTCGACGCTGTGCCGCACGATCAATCGACTCGAGACGATCACGAGCGGCACCATCACGATCGACGGCAAGGAGCTTCCGAAAGAGGGCAAGGCACTCGCGGCGCTGCGCGCCGACGTGGGCATGGTCTTCCAGTCGTTCAACCTCTTCTCGCACCTCACGATCCTCGACAACGTGACTCTCGGGCCTACCAGGGTGAAGGGCGTGAAGAAGGCGGATGCCGAGCGCGCAGCGCAGACGCTGCTCGAGCGCGTCGGGGTGGCGCAGCAGGCGTCGAAGCTGCCGGCGCAGCTCTCCGGCGGTCAGCAGCAGCGCGTCGCGATCGCGCGCGCTCTCGCGATGAACCCGAAGGTCATGCTCTTCGACGAGCCGACGAGCGCCCTCGACCCCGAGATGATCAACGAGGTGCTCGACGTCATGGTGAACCTCGCGCAGGAGGGCATGACGATGATCGTGGTCACCCACGAGATGGGCTTCGCCCGCAAGGCGGCCGATCGCGTCGTGTTCATGGCTGACGGACAGATCGTCGAAGAGGCGACCCCCGACGAGTTCTTCACGAACCCCCAGAGCGCGCGTGCGAAGGACTTCCTCTCGAAGCTCATCACGCACTGACGCGAACCCAACGACGAAAGGATCAACCCACAGCAGCACCACCCCGCCACCATCGGCGGAGTCCGCACGACCCGAACGTCGGATACGAAAACGCACCCAAAAGGAAACCCCAGGAGAACTCACATGCGAAAGTCACGAATTTTCGTCGGCGCCGCTCTCGCGATCGCCGCCCTGACGCTCACCGCCTGCAACACCGGCACGCCGGGAGGCACCTCGACGGACGCGGGTGGTGACACCGGCGGAGACGAGGCCCTGTGGGAGGTCGCCACGGATGTCTCGCTCGAGGGCAGCCCGACGTTCGACGCCATGACCGAGCGCGGCGGCGTCGTGGTCGGCGTCAAGAACGACCAGCCCGGCCTCGGCTACGAGGACGCCACGACCGGTGAGCGCACCGGCTTCGACGTCGACATCGCGCGGTGGATCGCCGCGTCCCTCGGGTTCTCGGAGGACCAGATCGAGTACCAGACGATCCCGTCGGCCAACCGCGAGCAGGCGCTCGTGAACGGCGACATCGACTACTACGTCGGCACATACTCGATCACCGACAAGCGCAAGGAGCAGATCGACTTCGCCGGCCCGTACTTCATCACGGGTCAGGGTCTGCTCGTCGCGGCCGACAACGAGGACATCAACGGCCCAGACGACCTCGAAGGCAAGATCGTCTGCTCGGTGACGGGTTCGACGCCGCTGCAGCGCATCCGCGACGAGTTCAACCCCGGCGACACGGTCGAGTACGACACGTACTCGCAGTGCGTCGAGCAGCTGCTCGCCGGATCGGTGGACGCGATCACGACCGACGAGGCGATCCTCGCCGGGTACGTCGCGCAGCGCCCCGACGAGATCAAGATCGCGGGCGAGCCCTTCAGTGAGGAGCGCTACGGCGTCGGCATCCCGAAGGGTGACACCGCTCTGCAGGACCACATCAACCAGCTGTTCACGGACGGCGGCGACGTGTGGCAGGCGCTGTTCGACCAGCACCTCGCTCCGGCGGGGATCGCGGGCGAGCAGCCCGACGTCGACTGACCGAACGGACGGGGCGGCCCTCTCGGCCGCCCCGTCTCTCAGGCGCCGCACCGGCGACTGAACCGAGAAGGAGAGGGGAGCGCGAGTGGGCGTCATCACCGACAATCTGGATCTCTGGCAGGAGACCCTGATCGGCACGCTCATACTGTTCATCGCAGGCGGATTGCTGGCGCTCATCCTCGGCACGATCGTCGGGGCCATGCGCGTGTCGCCCATCCCCGTCGCCCGCGCGGTCGGCACCGCGTATGTCAACACGATCCGCAACACTCCGCTCACGCTCGTGTTCTTCGCGTTCGCCTTCGCACTGCCGCCGCTGCTCGGGCTACGGCTCACCGCGCCGGTGTCGCTCACGCTCGCGATCTTCGCCCTCGGCATCTACACGGCGACCTATGTCGCCGAGACGATCCGATCGGGCATCAACACCGTGCCGGTCGGGCAGGCCGAGGCCGCACGCGCTCTCGGGCTCACGTTCGGGCAGGTGATGAGCCAGGTCGTGATGCCGCAGGCGTTCCGCTCGGTCATCCCGCCGATGATGAGCGTGTTCATCGCGCTCCTCAAGAACACGACGGTGGCGGCCGGCTTCTCGGTCGTGAACCTCGGCTCGATCCGCAGCTACATGAGCGAGCGGGGTGAGAACCAGTTCCTCGTGATCCTGTGGGTCATGTTCATCTTCGTCGTGCTGGTGCTGCTGCTCTCGTGGGCGCAGCGAGCTCTCGAGAACCGATGGAAGGTGACGCGATGAGCTCGTCGGTCCTGTACGACGTCCCCGGCCCGCGGGCGATCGTCCGCAACCGCATCCTCGGTGTCATCACGATCCTCGTCGTCGCCGGGATCATCGGATTCTTCGTCTGGCGGCTGGCCGTCACGGGGCAGTTCTCCGCCGAGAAGTGGGCCGCCTTCACCTACACGAACGTGTGGATCCAGATCGGGCTCGCGACGCTGCGCACGTTGAGCGCGTTCGCTGTCGCCGCGGTCGGCGCTCTCGCGCTCGGCTTCATCCTCGCGCTCGGGCGCCTCTCGCTGCACCGGTGGATGCGCTGGCCGGCCGGATCGCTCGTCGAGGTGCTGCGCGCGATCCCCGTCCTGATCTTCATGTTCCTGCTGTACTACGGCCTGCCTGTGCTCGGCATCCGCATGGATCCGTACTGGGCGGTCGTGATCGCGCTCATCGCGTACAACGGGTCGGTGCTCGCCGAGGTCATCCGGGCCGGCGTCGAGTCGCTGCCGCGCGGCCAGAGCGAGGCCGGGTACGCGATCGGACTGCGCAAGGCGGGCGTCATGCGCCTGATCCTCCTTCCCCAGGCGATCCGGGCGATGCTGCCGGTGATCATCGCGCAGCTCGTCGTGACCCTGAAGGATACGGCGCTGGGCTTCATCATCACGTACCCCGAGCTGCTGTTCTACGCGCGCTTCATCGGGTCGCAGTCGACGCTCGGCTCGCCGATCGTGCCCGCCACGATCATCGTGGGTGCGATCTACATCGGCCTGTGTCTGATCCTGTCCGCGATCGCGACGCTCGTCGAACGGCGCCTTCGCAGCTCGGCCCGCACGCCCCGCGTCGCGGGCGCGAACCAGCCGACGCAGGAGGTCACCGACACCGAGCTCATCGCGATGCAGAAGGGCGCGGGCAAGTACGACGCACAGGGCCTCTGAGCGAGAGCGGGGCGCGCGAGGCGCACTCGCCGCCGTCGGTAGACTCGGTACTCGTGTCCCACGCACCCGAGAACTCCGTCGCCGCTCCGGCGCAGATCAGCCCTGAGGCGGTCGAGAGTGCAGTCCAGGCCGCGCTCGACGCGATCGCCGCGGCATCCGACTCCGCCTCCCTCAAGGCCGCACGCGCCGCGCACGCCGGCGAGGGCTCGCCGCTCGCGAAGCTCAGCGCGCGCCTGCGCGACGTCCCGCCCGAGAAGAAGGCCGAGTTCGGCAAGCTCGTCGGGCAGGCGCGCGGCCGGGTGACCCAGGCATTCGCGACGCGCGAGCAGGAGGTCATCGAGGCCGAGACGGCCGCCCGCCTCGAGGCGGAGCGCGTCGACATCACGGCGCTCCCGAGCCGCGCGCGCGTGGGTGCGCGGCATCCGATCTCCCTTCTTCAAGAAGAAGTCGCCGACATCTTCGTCGGCATGGGGTGGGAGATCGCGGAAGGCCCCGAGCTCGAGCACGAGTGGTTCAACTTCGACGCGCTCAACTTCGACGAGGACCACCCCGCGCGCCAGGAGCAGGACACGTTCTACGTCGACCCGATCGCGCGCCACCTCGTGATGCGCACGCACACGAGCCCCGTGCAGGTGCGCTCGATGCTCGAGCGCGACCTCCCGATCTATGTGCTGTGCCCCGGGCGTGTGTACCGCACCGACGAGTTCGACGCGACGCACCTGCCCGTGTTCACGCAGTTCGAGGGGCTCGTCGTCGACAAGGGCATCACGATGGCCCACCTCAAGGGCACGCTCGACCACGCGGCGCGCGTGCTGTTCGGCCCCGAGGCGAAGACCCGGTTCCGCGCGAACTTCTTCCCCTTCACGGAGCCGTCCGCGGAGCTCGACCTGTGGCACCCGACCTTCAAGGGCGGCGCTCGGTGGATCGAGTGGGGCGGCTGCGGCATGGTCAACCCGAACGTGCTGCGCGCGGCGGGCATCGACCCCGAGGAGTACTCCGGCTTCGCGTTCGGCATGGGCATCGAGCGCACGCTCATGTTCCGCAGCGACGTGCAGGACATGCGCGACATGGCCGAGGGCGACGTCCGTTTCAGTGAGCAGTTCGGGATGGTGGTGTGATGCGCGTCCCGCTTTCGTGGCTGCGTCAGTATGTGGACGTTCCGGCCGATGCCACGGCCGAGGACGTCCTCGCGGCGCTCGTGTCGGTCGGATTCGAGGAGGAGGACGTCCACCGCTTCGAGCTCCAGGGTCCGATCGTCGTCGGCGAGGTGCTCGACTTCGTCGAGGAGCCGCAGTCGAACGGCAAGACGATCCGCTGGTGCCACGTGCAGGTCGCGCCGGACGGAGAGACCGCGGCCGACGGCGGACCCGCGGTGCACGGCGTCGTGTGCGGTGCGCGCAACTTCTTCGTGGGCGACAAGGTCGTCGTGACGCTGCCCGGGTCGGTGCTTCCCGGCCCGTTCCCGATCGCGGCGCGCAAGACCTACGGACACGTCTCCGACGGCATGATCGCATCGGCGAAGGAGCTCGGCCTCGGCAGCGAGCACTCCGGCATCCTGCGCCTCGTCGAGCTCGGCGTCGACGCGCCCGTCGGCACCGACGCGGTCGCGCTGCTCGGCCTCGACGACGTCGCGATCGACATCAACGTCACGCCCGACCGCGGCTACGCGCTCTCGATCCGCGGCGTCGCGCGCGAGTACTCGCACGCGACCGGCGCGGAGTTCCGCGACCCCGCGGCGCGCTACGCCTCCGACGACCTCGCCCCGGGCTCCGGCTTCCCGATCGCGGTGGACGACGAACACCCGATCCGCGGGCGGGTCGGCGCATCCGAGTTCGTCGTCCGCGTCGTGCGCGACGTCGACCCCACCAAGCCCACCCCGCCGTGGATGGTCGCGCGGCTCGGGCTCGCCGGCATCCGCTCTCTCGGAATCCTCATCGACATCACCAACTACGTGATGCTCGAGCTCGGCAACCCGATCCACGGCTACGACCTCGACAAGCTGCAAGGCGGCATCACGGTGCGTCGCGCGCACGCGGGCGAGAAGCTCGAGACGCTCGACGGCCAGCTGCGCACGCTCAATGCGGAAGACCTGCTCATCACCGACGACTCGGGTCCGATCGGCCTCGCCGGCGTCATGGGCGGTGGGACGACCGAGATGTCGGATGCCACGCGCAACGTCCTCATCGAGGCGGCGATCTTCGACACCGTGTCGATCGCGCGCACCGCACGTCGGCACAAGCTGCCCAGCGAGGCGTCGCGGCGCTTCGAGCGCGGCGTCGACCCGGCGATCCCGTTCGTCGCAGCCCGCCGCGTCGCCGACCTCATGGTCGAGTACGCGGGCGGAACCCTCGATCCCGCGTACGGCGGCGCGCTCTTGGCCGAGATCGAGCGCACGACGATCGGCCTTCCCGCCGGCTTCGTGTCGGGCCTCATCGGCGTCGACTACGCGGCGGAGCAGATCGCGGGCGCGCTTCGCCTCATCGGATGCGACGTCACGACGACCTCGGACGGCTGGACGGTCGTGTCGCCGACCTGGCGCCCCGACCTCACCGACAAGTGGACGCTCGCGGAAGAGGTCGCCCGCATCGAGGGATACGACCAGATCCCGTCGGTGCTGCCGCTTCCGCCGTCGGGCCGCGGCCTGACGCCGGCGCAGCAGGGCCGCCGTCGCGTGGCGAACGCGCTCGCCGCGGCGGGCTTCGTCGAGACGCCGTCGTTCCCGTTCACGACCGAGGAGCAGAACGACCTGCACGGCTCCGCGTCGGGCGGGCACCTGCCGAGCATCCGTCTCGCCAACCCCCTCGACGGGCAGGCGCCGTTCCTGCGCCGTTCGCTCGTGCCGGGCCTGCTTCAGGTCGCGCACCGCAACGTCTCGCGCGGCTTCACCGACCTCGCGCTCTTCGAGACCGGGAGCGTGTTCCTGCCCGAGCCCGGTGTGGCGTACGGCACCTCCTTCATCCCGCCGCTGGCCGTGCGACCGGATGCCGCGACCCTCGCCGAGCTCGACGCGTCGATCCCCCCGCAGCGCCGTCACGTCGCGGTGCTCCTGGCGGGCAACCTCGTCGCGAAGCAACCCGGTCAGCCGGCTGTGGCGGCCGAGCTGGCCGACGCGCTCGACGCCGTCCGCACGATCGCCGCGGCGGCCGGGGTTTCAGTCGTCGTCGAGCAGGGGGAGCGCGCGGCGCTGCACCCGGGGCGCACGGGCGTGCTGTCGGTCGACGGCGCCGAGGTGGGCTACGTCGGCGAACTGCTGCCGGCGGTCGCCGAGGCATCCGACCTTCCCGGTCGTGTGATCGTGGCCGAGCTCGACCTCGACCTCGTGCTCTCGCTCTCGGGCGAGCGCGTCGTCGCGTCATCGCTGTCGGGCTTCCCGGCCGCCACGCAGGACGTGTCGCTCGTCGTGGGCGCCGACGTGCCGGCGGCCGAGGTGCGCGACGCGCTCGCCGAGGGATCGGGAGATCTGCTCGAGTCGCTGCGGCTCGTCGACGACTACCGCGGCCAGGGGCTTCTCGACGGCACGAAGAGCCTCACGTTCGCGCTGCGCTTCCGCGCGCCCGACCGCACGCTCACGGCGGCCGAGGCGAGCGAGGCGAAGCTCGCGGGCGTCGCGCTCGCAGCCGAGCGGTTCGGAGCCTCGCTCCGCGAGTAACGGGTGCAGACGGGGGTAGCGTGGCGTCATGTCCGAGACGATCACCCTCGAAGCCCACGGCGAGCCGTTCGACGTGTACCTCGCGCGCCCTCCGGGAGAGCCGGTGGGCGGGCTCGTGCTCATCCACGAGATCTGGGGCCTCGTCGACCACATCAAGGACGTCGCCGACCGCTACGCCGCCGAGGGGTGGCTCGTGGCGGCACCCGACATCCTGAGCCACGCGGGAGTGGAGCCGGCACTCGGGGCGGAGCTGTTCGCGATCCGGACCGGCGCCGACGAGGAGGCGAAGGCCGCGACCCAGCCCCGCATGCGCGAGGCGATGTCCGCCGCGCATGCGCCCGACTACGCGAAATGGGCCGTCGCGGCTTTGCGCGCGACCGTCGATCGCCTCGTCGAGGAGCCCGGCGTCGGCGAGCGCGTCGCCGTGACCGGGTTCTGCTTCGGCGGCACGTACGCCTTCGCGCTCGCGGCGGCCGACGACCGCATCCGTGCCGCCGTCCCGTTCTACGGCACCGCGCCCCGGTCCGACCGGATCGCGAACATCACGTCGCCCGTCCTCGCCCTCTACGGGCGGCACGACCCCGCGCTCATCGACGCGCTCCCCGACGTGACGAAGGCGATGGCCGACGCGGGTGTCTCGTTCGAGAGCGTCGTCTACCCCCAGGCCGGGCACGCGTTCTTCAACGACACCGGTCCGCGATACGACGTGGATGCCGCCGCCGACGCGTGGCGGCGCGTACTCGCGTTCCTCCGCGAGCACGTCTGACGCGGGATCCGCGTGTCCCACACGCATTAGGGTCGAGGGTGATGAGCCTCACAACCGCTCCCGCCCTCCAGCTGGCGGGCCTCGTCAAGAGCTTCGGTCCCAAGGTCGCGGTCGCGGGCCTCGATCTCGTTGTTCCCACGGGTTCGTTCTTCGGGCTCGTCGGCCCGAACGGCGCCGGCAAGACGACCACGCTGTCGATGGCGACCGGCCTGCTGCGGCCCGACGCCGGAAGAGCGTGGGTGCACGGGATCGACGTGTGGGAGCATCCGGTCGAGGCCAAGCGCATCATCGGCAATCTCGCCGACGGCGTGCAGCTGTTCGACCGGCTGACCGGCGAGCAGCTCATCACGTACACCGCGATGATGTTCGGAATACCGCGCCCCGAGATCGCGGGGCGCGTGGCCGACCTGCTCGAGCTCATGGGGCTGCAGGAGGCGGCGGGAACGATCGTCGCCGACTACTCGGCCGGCATGACCAAGAAGATCGCGCTCGCCTGCGCGCTCGTCAACGCGCCGCGGCTGCTCGTGCTCGACGAGCCGTTCGAATCGGTCGACCCCGTGTCGGCGGCGAACATCGAGGACGTGCTGCGCGGCTACACCGCGTCCGGCGGCACGGTGATCGTCTCGAGCCACTCGATGGACCTCGTCCAGCGCATGTGCGACCACGTCGCCGTCATCGCCGAGGGGCGAGTGCTCGCGGCGGGCACGGTCGAGGAGGTCCGCGCCGGCCAGACCCTGCAGGAGCGGTTCCTGTCGCTCGTCGGAGGCCGCCACGTGTCGGAGGGACCGCAGTGGTTGCGACAGTCCTGAGGCTCCGCTACCGCGTCCTCGGCAACACGCTCGCCCGTCGCCCGTGGCAGCTCGTCGGATTCTGCATCGGACTGCTGTGGGCGCTGTGGGCGCTCGTCGCGGTGGTCGCCGGGCTCATCGCACTGAGCACGCTCCAGGGGCTCGACGTCGCGCGCGCAGTCGCCGTGCTCGCCGGGTCGGCACTGATCCTGGGCTGGTCTCTCGGCCCGGTGCTCGTGGCAGGAACGGAGTCCACGGTCGACGCCCGGCGACTCGCCCCGTTCCCGCTGACGACACGGCAGATCATGCTCGCGCTGGCTGCCACGGGCCTCACCGGCATCCCGGGGATCGCCTCGAGCATCGCGGGGCTCGCGACCGTCGTGCTGTGGCTGCGGTGGCCGGCGGCGGCCGCGATCGCGCTTCCGTCGGCGGCGCTCGGAGTGCTCACCTGCGTCGTGGCGAGCCGCCTCGTGACGACGCTGTCGTCCGGCCTGGGAGGCCACCGGCGGGGTCGCGAGATCTTCGGCACGATCGTACTGGGCATCGTGATCATGACCGGCCCGATCATCACGGGGATCATCGCGCTGCTCGATGCCGCCGGCGATGTGCTCGGCCGTTTCGCGCAGGCCGCCGCCGTGCTCGGATGGACGCCGATCGGCGCCGCGTGGGCCGTTCCCGGAGATGCCGCGGCAGGGGACTGGCTCACGGCCCTCGCCAAGTTCGTCATCGCGGGGGCCACGCTCGTCGTCCTCTGGCTCCTGTGGGCGCGGGCGCTCGAGGCATCCGTCACCGCTCCGCCGCGTGAGACCGCCCGCACCGTCGCGCCGGGCCGTCTCGGCTTCTTCTCCGTCATGCCCACGGGCGGAATCGGCGCGACCTGGGCCCGCTCGCTCACGGCGTGGCTTCGCGATCCGCGCTATCTGCGCCAGCTCATCTTCGTCCCGCTGTTCCCCGTGCTCTTCGCGTTCACGACCGGGCTCGACGGCTGGCTGTTCACCGCGTCACCGCTCATGGTCGCGCTGATCCTGTCGATCGCGGGCTACGCCGACATCTCGTACGACGGCACGGCGTTCGCGTCGGTGCTGTCGACGGGCGTCAGCGGCCGGGCGGATCGCTGGGGAAGGCTCGTGGGCGCCGCATCCGTCGGGGTTCCGGCCGTCATCTTCGTGTCGACCGTGACGACGGCGATCGCGGGCACGTGGGGTCAGCTCCCGGCGGTGCTCGCGGCCGCCCTCGCGATCCTGCTCGGCGGCTACGGCGTCTCGGCCGTCTCGTCCGCGCTCATCGTCGTCCCGGTGCCGGCCGCCGGCGACAGCCCGTTCAAGACCGTGCCCGGCCAGACGTTCGTCAACGGCCTGCTCGTGTTCCTCGTGCTCGGCCTGACGATCGCGCTGTCCGCGCCCGCCATCGTGCTCGCGATCGTCTCGACGCTGATGTCGTCGGCGCTGCTCGGGTGGATCGCGCTCGTCGTCGCCCTCGTCGTCGGCGCGGGCATCATCGTCGGCGGTGTCCTCGTGGGCGGGCGCACGCTCGAGCGCACGGGCCCCGACCTGCTCGCGCGCATCAAGGCCTTCCCCTCCTGATCGGGCCCCGCGTTCCTGCCGGAGGTTCCGCCCTGAGCGGAAACGATGCCGCCGCCGCGCCGCCTCTGCTGGGATGAGCCCATGACGAACGTTCTCATCCTCGGCGGAACCGGCTGGCTGAGCGGATGGGTCGCCCGTCGCTGGCTCGAGGCGGGTGCGAGCGTGACGTGCCTCGCGCGCGGCGCGCGACCGGCGCCCGAGGGTGCTGAGCTCGTCGTGGCGGATCGCGCCGAGCCCTATCCGTACGCGGCGGTCGCGGAGCGCGAGTGGGACGAGATCGTCGACATCTCGTCGCGCGCCGAGCACGTCGCAGCGGCTGTGCAGGCGCTCGGTCCGCGCACGAAGCACTGGACGTACGTCTCCACGATCTCGGTGTACGCCGACGCCACGGCGGTCGGCGCCGACGAGTCCGCGCCGCTGGCCGAGCCGGCCGAGCCCGGCGACGAGTACGACTACAGCCGCGAGAAGGTGGCGGCCGAGGCATCCGTCCGCTCCGCCGTCGGCGACCGCGCGGCCATCGTGCGCGCGGGACTCATCGTCGGCCCCGGCGACCCGACAGATCGGTTCGGGTACTGGGTCTCGCGCTTCGCGCTCGCGGGGGAGGAGCCCGCGCTCGTGCCGGCGGCCAGGGGCCTCATGGCGCAGGTCATCGACGTCGACGACCTCGCCGCCTATATCGTCGCGGTCGGTCGAGGCAGGTGGAGCGGCACCGCCAACGCGACGGGCGATCCGATGCCGTTCACCGAGTTCGTCGAACTCGCGCGGCGGGCCGCGGGGCACAGCGGCGAGCTCGTGACGGCCGATCCCGAGTGGCTCGCCGCGCATGAGGTCGACCACTGGATGGGACCGCGCTCGCTGCCATTGTGGCTGCCCGCCGACATGCCCGGCCACTCGACGCGCACGAACGCCGTCTACCGCTCGACCGGGGGAACGCTGCGCCCCGTCACCGAGACGCTGGCCCGCACGCTCGACGACGAACGCGCCCGCGGCCTCGACCGCGAACGGCAGTCGGGCCTGTCCCGCGCCGACGAGCTCGCGCTGATCGCCGAGCTCTCCGGCTGACGCCCGGTCACGATTTGCGGATGCCGCGCCACGCCCGCTATCGTCGGCCCATGCTTTCGGCGAACCGGGGTCTTGAGACGCTCTTCACGAGCGCCGTCCCCGCGCGCCGACGTCTGCCTCGCCGACTCTAGGCGACCCCGCGTCGCGCCCGCTCGGCGGGCATCTGCGGGAGTCGCCCGTCTCTGGCCCCGATCCGCAGACAATAAGGTTGAAGCATGACCTATTCGGTCGCCGTATCCGGCGCATCCGGCTATGCGGGAGGCGAGATCCTCCGCCTTCTGGCCGCGCACCCCGATATCGAGATCCGCACCGTCACGGCGCATTCGAACGCCGGCCAGCCCCTCATCGAGCACCAGCCGCACCTGCGTTCGCTCGCTCACCTCGAGCTGCAGGAGACGACCCCCGAGATCCTCGCGGGCCACGACATCGTGTTCCTCGCGCTGCCGCACGGCCAATCCGGTCAGTACACGGACGCCCTCGGCGACGTGCCGCTCATCATCGACGCGGGCGCCGATCACCGGCTCGAGTCGGTCGCGGATTGGGATCGCTTCTACGGCGGTTCCTTCCACGATCCGTGGACGTACGGTGTGCCCGAGCTCCCGTTCCGCGGCGGCAAGCAGCGCGAACGGCTCGTGGGGGCGACCCGCATCGCGGCTCCGGGCTGCAACGCATCGACCGTGAGCCTGTCGCTCGCGCCGGGCGTCGCGGCGGGTGTCATCGACCCGTCCGACATCGTGAGCGTACTCGCGGTCGGCCCGTCCGGCGCGGGCAAGAGCCTCAAGCCGCATCTGCTCGGAAGCGAGCTGCTCGGCACGGCGAACCCGTACGCGGTCGGCGGCGTGCACCGCCACATCCCCGAGATCCGGCAGGCGCTCGCGGCGGCGCGGGTGACGGATGCTGACGCTTCGTCTCGCTCCTCTCGCTCAGCGACCGGTGATGAGGGCATCCGCATCTCGTTCACTCCCGTCCTCGTGCCGATGGCGCGCGGGATCCTCGCGACGTCGTCCGCGCCGATCGCGCCGGGGGCGACGGATGCCGACATCCGCGGCGCGTGGGAGGCGGCGTACGGCGACGAGACGTTCGTGCAGCTGCTGCCGGAGGGGTCGTTCCCGCGCACAGCCGATGTGCTCGGCGCCAACACCGCGCTCATGGGGCTGGCGATCGACCGTGCCGCGAACCGCGTCGTGGTCGTGACCGCCGTCGACAACCTCGTGAAGGGCACGGCGGGCGCCGCCGTCCAATCGATGAACATCGCGCTGGGCCTTTCCGAGGACCGCGCCCTCACCGTGAACGGAGTCGCGCCGTGAGCGTCACCGCAGCGATGGGCTTCGAGGCGGCGGGCGTCGCCGCCGGGCTGAAGTCGACCGGCAGGTCGGATGTGGCGGTCGTCGTCAACCGCGGACCGCTCAAGGCCGGCGCGGCCGTCTTCACGAGCAACCGCGCCAAGGCGAACCCCATCCTGTGGTCGCAGCAGGCGATCCAGGACGGCGTCGTCGAGGCGATCGTCCTGAACTCCGGAGGCGCGAACTGCTTCACGGGGTCCTTCGGGTTCCAGACGACGCACCAGACCGCCGAGAAGGCGGCGGAGCTGCTCGGCGTGAGCCCGGGCGACGTCCTCGTGTGCTCGACGGGGCTCATCGGCACGGGCGACGAGGTCTTCCGCCAGAAGGTGCTCGAGGGCACCGAGCGGGCGATCGCGAGCCTTTCGGACGACGGCGGGGTCGCGGCATCCGAGGCCATCATGACGACCGACTCGCGGCCGAAGCGCTCCGAGCGCTCGCAAGACGGCTGGACGATCGGCGGAATGGCCAAGGGCGCGGGCATGCTCGCGCCGGGACTGGCGACGATGCTCGTTGTCCTCACCACCGACGCCGTGCTCACGTCCGACGAAGCCGACGCCCACCTGCGCGCCGCGGCGCGCGTCACGTTCGACCGCCTCGACTCCGACGGCTGCATGTCGACGAACGACCAGGTGACCCTCATGGCGAGCGGCGCGAGCGGCGTCACGCCCTCCCAGGAGAAGTTCCGCGCGCTGCTCACCGAGGTGTGCGACGACCTCGCGGCCCAGCTGCAGGCCGACGCCGAAGGCGCGAGCCACGACATCACGATCCGGGTGACGAACGCCGCGTCGGAGCACGAGGCGGTCGTCGTCGGACGCTCCGTCGCCCGCAACAACCTGTTCAAGGCGGCGATCTTCGGCAACGACCCGAACTGGGGCCGCGTCCTTGCGGCGATCGGCACGACGGACGCCGCGTTCGACCCGTACGACGTCGACGTGTGGATGAACGGCGTACGCGTGTGCACCGCCGGCGGCCCCGACCGGCCTCGCGAAGAGGTGGATCTCACTCCCCGCGCGACCGACGTGCTCATCGACCTCAAGACCGGACCCGCGTCGGCGACGATCCGCACGAACGACCTGACCCACGATTACGTGCACGAGAACAGCGCCTACTCCTCATGACCGATCTGCAGGACACCGACCCGGCCGAGGCATCCGCCAAGGCAGCGACGCTCATCGAGTCGCTGCCGTGGCTGCGGCGCTTCCGCGACCAGGTCATCGTGATCAAGTACGGCGGGAACGCGATGATCAGCGACGAGCTGCAGGACGCGTTCGCGGCCGACATCGCCTACCTGCGGTACGTCGGCGTCAAGCCTGTGGTCGTCCACGGGGGTGGGCCGCAGATCTCGTCGATGCTCGACCGGCTGGCGATCCCGAGCGAGTTCAAGGGCGGCTACCGCGTCACGAGCACCGAGGCGATCTCGGTCGTGCGCATGGTGCTGACGGGCCAGATCAACCCGCAGCTCGTGTCGAAGATCAACGCGCACGGGCCGTTCGCGACCGGGCTCTCGGGCGAGGACGCGGGCCTGTTCGGAGGCCGCCGCCGCGGTGTCGTCGTCGACGGCGTGGAGCACGACCTCGGACGCGTGGGTGACGTCGTGCAGGTCGACCCGCAACCCGTGCTCGACCACCTCGCCGCAGACCGCATCCCGGTGGTCTCGAGCATCGCTCCGGACCTCGACAACCCGGGCCACTCCTTGAACGTGAACGCGGATGCCGCGGCCGCCGCCCTCGCGGTCGCACTCGGCGCCGCGAAACTCGTCGTGCTCACCGACGTGCCGGGCCTGTACGCCGACTGGCCCGACCGCGACTCGCTCGTGTCGCACCTGACCGCCGACGAGCTGCGCGCGATGCTGCCGCGGCTCGAGTCCGGCATGATCCCGAAGATGCAGGCGTGCCTCGACGCGGTCGAGGGCGGCGTGGAGACCGCCGCGATCATCGACGGGCGAGTGCCGCACTCGGTGCTCGTGGAGATCTTCACCAGCAAGGGAATCGGAACAGAGGTGGTGGCAGGGTGACCGACAGCGACAAGGCGGCCTGGCAGGAGGACGCGGGGCGCGACCTCCTGCGCAACGCGGGGGACCGGCTCGCACTCATAGTGCGCGGCGAGGGCGCGCACGTGTGGGATGACGAGGGCCGACGCTACCTCGACTTCCTCGCCGGCGTCGCGGTCACGTCGCTCGGGCACGCGCACCCCGTGTTCGTCGACGCCGTGTCGAAGCAGGCCGCGAACCTCGCCCACGTCTCGAACTACTTCGCGACGCCGCCGCAGCTCGCGCTCGCCGCTCGCCTCAAGCGCCTCGCCGGCACCGGACCCTCGGGTCGCGTGTACTTCGGCAACTCCGGCGCCGAGGCGAACGAGGCCGCGTTCAAGCTCGCGCGCCTCCACGGCGGTTCGAAGCGGCCGCGCATCCTGTCGCTGCGCAACGCGTTCCACGGCCGCACGATGGGCACGCTCGCGCTCACCGGAAAGCCCGCGATGCAGGAGCCGTTCCTGCCGATGGTCGCGGGCGTCGAGCACATCGACTCGACCCTCGAGGCGCTCGAGGCCGAGATGGACGACCGCGTCGCCGCCCTGTTCGTCGAGCCGATCAAGGGCGAGGCGGGCGTCGTCGAGCTCCCCGACGGCTACCTGAAGGCCGCGCGAGAGCTCACCGAGAAGCACGGCGCGCTCCTGATCCTCGACGAGATCCAGACGGGCGCCGGCCGCACCGGAGCGTGGTTCGCCTTCCAGCACGACGGCATCACTCCCGACGCGATCACGGTTGCGAAGGGGATCGGCGGCGGCTTCCCGATCGGCGCGCTGATCACGTTCGGCGCCGCGGGCGATCTTTTCTTCCCGGGCAGCCACGGCTCGACGTTCGGCGGCAACGCCCTCGCCACGGCGGTCTCCGACGCGGTCCTCGCCGAGATCGAGTCCGCCGGGCTCGTCGACAACGCGGTGCAGCGCGGCGTCGAGCTGCGCCAGGCGGTCGACGCGATCGGCTCGCCGCTGGTGAGCGGATGCCACGGCCAGGGCCTTCTCATCGGCATCCGCCTCACCCACGCCGTCGCAGGGGCCGTCGCCGCGGCCGCGCAGCAGCACGGCCTCATCGTGAATCCCGTCAACGACGAGACGATCCGCATCGCGCCGCCGCTGACGATCGGCGACGAGGAGATCCGCGAGTTCGCCGAGCTGTTCGCCGCGGCGCTCGCGACGGTGGAGTCGGCTGTACTGCTCGACGCCGACACGGCGGTTGCCGCGACCGACCCCGAGGGGGTGACCGCGTGACCCGCCACCTGCTCCGTGACGACGACCTCACGCCGGCCGAGCAGGACGAGATCCTCGATCTCGCCGTCGCGCTCAAGAAGGATCGCTGGAAGCTCAAGCCCCTCGCCGGCCCCCAGACGGTCGCGGTGATCTTCGACAAGTCCTCGACGCGCACGCGCGTGTCGTTCGCGGTCGGCATCGCCGACCTGGGCGGCTCGCCCCTGGTCATCTCGACGGCCAACAGCCAGCTCGGCGGCAAGGAGACGCCCGCCGACACGGCGCGCGTGCTCGAGCGGCAGGTGGCCGCGATCGTGTGGCGCACCTACGCGCAGGCGGGCCTCGAGGAGATGGCCCGCGGAACGCGCGTGCCGGTCGTCAACGCGCTGAGCGACGACTTCCACCCGTGCCAGCTGCTCGCCGACCTGCTCACGATCCGCGAGCACAAGGGCGACCTGAAGGGGCTCACGCTCGCGTTCTTCGGCGACGGACGCTCGAACATGGCGCACTCGTACGTGCTCGCGGGCGTCACCGCCGGCATGCACGTGCGCGTCGCGTCACCCGAGGACTACGCGCCGCGCGACGACGTGATCGCCGCCGCGGATCGTCGCGCCGCCGAGACGGGCGGCTCTGTCACGCTCTTCACCGACCCGAACGAGGCGGCGGCGGGGGCCGACGTCATCGTCACCGACACGTGGGTGTCGATGGGCAAGGAGGAGGAGAAGCTCGCGCGACTGCGCGACCTGGGCGCCTACAAGGTCACGCAGGAGCTCATGTCGCTGGCGCAGGGCGACGCGATCTTCATCCACTGCCTTCCGGCCGACCGCGGCTACGAGGTCGACGGCGAGGTGATCGACGGTCCGCAGAGCGTCGTGTGGGACGAGGCCGAGAACCGGCTCCACGCGCAGAAGGCCCTGCTGGTCTGGCTCCTGCGCCAGCAGGACTGACAGGAGCGGCCGCCGATGAGCGAAGGGGCCGAGCGTACTCCGACCGACAGCGGTCCGCGGACCCGGCCCTGGCTCGCGACCCGCTGGGATCGCCTCAACGGTCCCGCTCGCGTGGCGGGCGTCGACCTCGCGCGCGGGCTCGCCGTGCTCGGGATGTTCGCGGCCCATCTGCTGTGGATCCGCGAGATCTTCGACTGGGACGACCCCGCGACGTGGATCCACATCGTCGACGGCCGGTCGTCGATCCTGTTCGCGACGCTGGCGGGGGTCTCGATCGGCCTCGTGACGGGCGGGCCCTCGCCGCTGGCCGGCAGCGCCATGGGGACCGCCCGGCTGCGGCTCGTCGTGCGCGCGTTCCTGCTGTGGCTGCTCGGCCTGCTGCTCGACTCGACCGGCGTCCCGGTGTACGTCATCCTGCAGGCCTACGGAATCCTGTTCGTCCTCGCCGTGCCGTTCACCCGGCTTCGGGCGCGCACGCTGTTCGTCGTCGCGGGCGCGATCGCCCTCGTCATGCCCTTCGTCCAAGTGTGGCTCGACGCGAACCCGTTCTGGTTCACCGCGACCGGTGACCTCACCGCGACCGCGCTCGGCTGGCACTACCCGTTCACGGTGTGGATCGCGTTCGTGCTCGCGGGGCTCGGCGTCGCGCGGGCTGGGATCCTCCGCACGCGCGTGCAGGTCTGGACGCTCGCCGCCGGGGCAGCGCTCGCGACGGTCGGCTACGCCCTCCACGCCGTGAGCGGTTCGGATGCGGCATCCGAGCAGTCCTCGTTCTGGCCCGCGCTGTGGACGGCCCGTCCGCACTCGACCGGGCTCCTCGAAGTCATCGGCACGGGCGGGTTCGCGCTCGCGGTGATCGCGGCGTGCGTGCTCCTGTGCCGCACCTTCGTCGTGTGGATCGTCCTCCCGCTGCGGGCGGTGGGTTCCATGCCCCTCACGGCCTATACCGCGCAGCTCCTCGTGTGGGCGTGGGTCGCGTCGATCGTGCTCGGCACGTCACGCGACCTCGCGGGCTTCCGCGATCTCGAGCCCTTCGTGCCCTTCGCGGTGTGGACGGTGATCGGATGCACCGCGTGGGCGCTCCTCGTCGGGCGGGGTCCGCTCGAGTGGGCGTTCGACCGGTTGACGCGTCTCGTCGTGAAGGAGCCGGCCGATCACGGGCGACAGCCCCTCGATAGGGTGGAGCGGTGAGCGACGAGAAGGCCGACGGCACCAACCCCGGCGCCCTGTGGGGCGCGCGTTTCGCGGGCGGACCCTCGCCCGAGCTCGCGGCGCTGAGCGTGTCGACGCACTTCGACTGGGACCTCGCGCTGTACGACATCGCCGGCTCGCATGCCCACGCCGCCGCGCTCGCCGCCGCCGGCTACCTCACCGAGGGCGAGGAGCGCCGTATGCACGCGGGCCTCGACGCGCTCGCGCGACGCGTGTCGGACGGGTCTCTGCGCCCCGGCCCCGACGACGAGGACGTGCACGGCGCGCTCGAGACGGCGCTCATCGCCGAGGTCGGCCCGGAGCTCGGCGGCAAGCTGCGTGCCGGCCGCAGCCGCAACGACCAGATCGCGACGCTCGTGCGGCTGTACCTGCTCGACCACGCGCGCACGATCGCGCGCGAGCTCCTCCGCGTGATCGACGCGCTCGTCGCGCAGGCCGAAGCCCACCCGGACGCGATCATGCCCGGGCGCACGCACCTGCAGCACGCACAGCCGATTCTGCTCGCCCACCACCTTCAGGCGCACGCGTGGCCGCTCGTGCGCGAGCTGGAGCGCCTGCGGGACTGGTCGGCACGGGCATCCGTCTCGCCCTACGGCGGAGGCGCGCTCGCCGGCTCGACGCTCGGTCTCGACCCGCAGCTCGTCGCGACGCGGCTGGGGCTCTCGCGCCCCGCCGAGAACTCGCTCGACGGAACGGCCGCACGCGATGTCGTCGCCGAGTTCGCGTTCATCGCGGCGATGATCGGCGTCGACTTGTCGCGCCTGGCCGAGGACGTCATCATCTGGAACACGCGCGAGTTCGGCTTCGTGCGCCTCGATGACGCCTATTCGACGGGGTCGAGCATCATGCCGCAGAAGAAGAACCCCGACATCGCCGAGCTCGCGCGCGGCAAGTCGGGGCGGCTCATCGGCAACCTGTCGGGGCTGCTCGCGACGCTCAAGGGACTCCCTCTCGCGTACAACCGCGATCTGCAGGAGGACAAGGAGCCCGTGTTCGACTCCGTCCGCACGCTCGAGATCGTGCTTCCGGCGGTGGCGGGCATGATCGCGACGATGACGTTCGACACCGAGCGCATGGCCGAGCTCGCGCCGCAGGGCTTCTCGCTCGCGACCGATGTCGCGGACTGGCTCGTGAAGCGGGGCATCCCGTTCCGTGAGGCCCACGAGATCTCGGGCGCGCTCGTGCGGCTGTGCGAGCAGCAGGGGATCGAGCTGCACGAGGCCACCGATGAGATGCTCGCGGCGGTCACGCCGCGCCTGGAGCCCGAGGTCCGCGAGGTGCTGACGATCGAGGGGTCGGTCGCGAGCCGCGACGGCATCGGGGGCACGGCTCCGGTGCGAGTGGCCGAGCAGCGCACGGAGCTCGTGGCCCGGGCACAGTCGGCCGTGCACGCCCTGGGCTTATAAGATCAATAAATAAGTCTAGGACTTATATTTCTCGTTTATAAGGCGTACGCTGGACGTCATGACCGTCGCAGTCATCGCCGACCTCGTCGGCTCGCGCAGGATGCCCGACCGCTCGGGCGCGCAGCACACCCTCGAATCCGCCATCGCGCGGGTCGAGCAGGACCTGCCCGTCGCGCGCGAGCCGCTGAGTCCGACGGTGGGCGATGAGCTTCAGGGCGTCTACGACGCGCTGCCCGACGCGCTCAGCTCGCTCCTGCTGCTGCAGCTCGCCCTGCCGGACGGCGTCGAGTGCCGGTTCGGCATCGGGATCGGCGACATCGGCCCCGTCGCCTCCTCGACCGCGACGCTGTCGGACGGCGCCGGCTGGTGGTCGGCTCGGGCCGCGATCGACACCGTCCACCGCCTGCAGAAGCGCACCGCGCCGAACGCGCGCACGTGGATCGTCGCCTCCCCGGAGCAGGATGACACCATGCGCCCCTCCGTCGACCTCGCCAACGCATACGCGCTCGCACGCGACCAGCTCGTCACATCGATGAACGAACGCGCCCGGAGACTGACGTACGGACGGTGCCTCGGTGTGAGCCAAGCCGCCCTCGCGAAAGAGGAGGGCGTGACGCAGCCGGCCGTGTCGCAGGTGCTTGCGGCGGCCGGCGCATCCGCCGTCGTCGAGGGGTTCCTCGCTCTCCGAGCGGAGCGGGCCGCGTGATCCTCGCGGGCGTGACGCTGCTCGCCGTCGGGGGAGCGGACCTCATTCGCCAGTTCCTGCCGCCCAGGCGGCGCTGGATGGTGCAGGTCGCCGCGGCGCTGGTGCTGTTCCTCGTGGCATCCGGATTCGACGCCGCGGTGTGGGCGTTCGTCGCGATCGCCGCCGCCGCGATCTGGGTCTTCGTCGTGCCGTCGAACGGATCGGGACGCGCCGGCTTCTGGCCCGTCGCGGGGCTCGCGGTGCTGTGCGCGGCCGCCGTGTCGACGATCGGGCTGCGTGAGTCCACCGGGCCGCTCGGGGACGTGTGGCAGGTCTCCGGGCCGAATGGAGTGGTCCACCCGGATGCGGCGATCCTGCTCGTCGGGACGATCGCGTTCCTCCTCGAATCCGGCAACGTCGTCGTGCGCACCGCGCTGCGCGAGGAGGCCGTCGCCGACGAGGCCGACACCGAAGGCGAGCCGGGGCTCAAGGGCGGACGCCTCATCGGCCCGCTCGAGCGGGTGCTCGTGTTCGCGCTCACCCTCGCGGGCGCCTACACGCTGCTGGCGGCGATGCTCGCGGCGAAGGGCATCGTGCGGTTCCCCGAGATCTCGCGCGACACGGCCACCGGCAACCGCGCGGAGTACTTCCTCGTCGGCAGCCTCGTGAGCTGGGTCGCGGCGCTCGCGAGCGCGCTGCTGGTGTGGTGGGCGTTCGCGACCCTGCTCTGAGCGGCCGCCGGGTGCGCTTGACTTCGAGTGCACTCGAAGTTGCACGCTGGGAGCCATGACGACGACACCTCCCACCACGCCGCTGGTTCTCGGCGCGATGATGTTCGGCACGACGATCGACGAGGAGACGTCGTTCGCGCTGCTCGACCGGTTCGTCGAGCGCGGCGGCGTCTGGATCGACACCGCGGACTGCTACAGCTTCTGGGCGAGCGAGTCCGGGCAGGGCGGCGACAGCGAGCGCGTCATCGGCCGGTGGCTCGCGGCGCGGCCCGGCGTGCGGGATCGCGTCCGCATCTCGACGAAGCTCGGCGCCGAGCCGCTGTGGGCCGGCTCCTGGCCGGAGCACCGCGCCGGACTGTCGCGCCGCGCCGTGCTCGACGCCTTCGCCGGCAGCCTCGACCGCCTGGGAGTGGACTCCGTCGACCTGCTGTGGCTTCACCAGGAGGACCGCACGGTCCCGATCGAGGAGACGGTCGACGCGCTGGCGGAGCTCACGGGCAGAGGACTCGCTCGCCGCGTCGGCGCCTCCAACCACCCCGCGTGGCGTGTCGAGCGAGCCCGCGCGCACGCGCGCTCGATCGGCGCGCTTCCCATCGACGCGATGCAGCTGAACAGCACGTACCTGCGCGTGCGTCCGGGCACGCGCCCGCCCGGCGTCGTGCACCCGTTCGGCGTGCTGAGCGACGAGCAGCTCGACTACGCGAGGGTGAACGGGCTCGAGGTGTGGGCGTACACGCCCCTGCTGTCGGGCGCGTACGACAACCCCGCGAAGGAGATCCCCGAGGTCTACGACCACCCGGGCACCGCGCGGCGCCTCGAGGCGCTCGACGCTGTCGCGTCCGAGCTCGGCGCCCCGCGCGGGCAGGTCGTGCTCGCGTGGCAGGTGGCGCGCGGCATCCGTCCCATGCTCGGCGGCAGCCGCGTCGACCAGCTCGACGTCGCCCTCGACGGTGTGCGTCTCGCGCTGTCGCCCGCGCAGCTCGAGCGTCTCTCCTCCCCAGCGTGACCGACTCGACGGATGCCTCGCCCGCCCGTCGCGCGTGGCGAGGCATCCGCGTCTCGCTGATAGCCTGAAACGCGTGTCTACGCCCCTCGTGAGCGCGACCACCCCGGCCAACGATCCCTCGTTCGAGAACGTGTGGGATGAGGTTGTCTGGCGTGGGCTCGTGCATGTGTCCACCGATCAGGACGCGCTGCGCGCGCTGCTGAGCGGAGACCCGATCACGTATTACTGCGGCTTCGACCCGACCGCGCCGAGCCTGCACCTCGGCAACCTCGTGCAGCTCATCACGATGCGCCGGCTGCAGCTCGCGGGGCACAAGCCGCTCGGGCTCGTCGGCGGCTCGACCGGGCTCATCGGCGACCCGCGCCCGAGCGCCGAACGCACGCTCAACACGAAGGAGACGGTCGCGGAGTGGGTCGAGCGCCTGCGCGCGCAGGTCGAGCGGTTCCTGAGCTTCGACGGCGAGAACGCGGCGCGCATCGTCAACAATCTCGACTGGACGGCGCCGCTGTCGGCGATCGACTTCCTGCGCGACATCGGCAAGCACTACCGCGTGAGCACGATGCTCAAGAAAGACGCGGTCGCCGCGCGCCTCAGCTCCGAGGCCGGCATCAGCTACACCGAGTTCAGCTACCAGATCCTGCAGGGACTCGACTACCTCGAGCTGTACCGCCAGTACGGCTGCGTGCTGCAGACGGGCGGCTCCGACCAGTGGGGCAACCTCACGAGCGGCGTCGACCTCATCCACTACGTCGAGCACGCGTCGGTTCACGCGATCGGCACGCCGCTCATCACGAACAGCGACGGCACGAAGTTCGGCAAGAGCGAGGGCAACGCGATCTGGCTCGATGCCGAGATGTGCAGCCCGTACCGCATGTACCAGTTCTGGCTGAACACGCACGACGACGACGTGATCTCGCGCATGAAGGTCTTCACCTTCCTCACGCGCGACGAGATCGAGGAGTACGAGCGCCTCGTGGCGTCCGAGCCGTTCCGGCGCGAGGCGCAGCGGAGACTGGCTCTCGAGGTCACGAGCTTCGTGCACGGTCCGGATGCCACGGCCGCGGTCATCGCGGCATCCGACGCCCTCTTCGGCCAGGGCGACCTCTCGACGCTCGACGCCGACACGCTGCGGACCGCGCTCGAGGAGCTGCCGAACGCCACCGCCGCGAGCGGCACGCCCGTCGTGCAGGCGCTCGTCGACACGGGCCTCGTGTCGAGCCTCAGCGAGGGGCGTCGCGCGATTGCCCAGGGCGGTGTGTCGCTCGACGGCGCGCGCGTCGAGGACGACACCGCAGTCGTGACCGGCTCGCTGCCGGGCGGAGTCTCGGTGCTGCGGCGCGGCAAGAAGACGCTCGCCGGGCTCTTCGTGCGCGGCTAGGCGCATGCCGTTCACGCCGAGCCACGCGGTCGTCACCCTGCCGTTCCTTCGCACGCCGCTGGTTCCGGCCGCGATCGCCGTGGGCGCGATGACCCCCGACCTGCCGCTGTTCGTGCGCGGAACCCCCATCCGCTACGGGTGGACGCACGACCTCCTGTGGCTGCCGGCGACCCTCGTCCTTGCGCTCGCGCTGCTGCTCGTGTGGCGGTGCGCACTGCGGCCCGCGGTCCGCGAGCTGTCGCCGCGGCCGCTCGCCGCGCGGCTTCCGCGGGAATGGGACTCGGGCGCGACCGCCGCGCTGCGCGAGACGTTCGGGCTGCGCCCGACGGGTGAGACGGATGCCCCGCCGCGACGTCCGTGGGTGACGGTGCTGCTGCTCGGGGCGTCGCTCGCGATCGGCGTGGTGTCGCACATCGTGTGGGACCTGTTCACGCACGAGGGGCGGTGGGGGGTCGCCGCGATGCCCGCTCTCGACGAGGCGTGGGGTCCCCTCGACGGATACAAGTGGCTGCAGCACGGCTCGAGCGTCGTCGGTCTCGTGATCCTGGCGGTGTGGGGCCTCGTGTGGCTCGCGCGTCGGCCCGAGGCATCCGTCTCTCGCGTCCTTCCCGGGTGGGTGCGCTCGGCGTGGCTGCTGTCGCTCCCGGCGATCCTCGTGGCGGCGCTCGTCATCGGGTACGCGGTGTGGGGTCCGTTCACCGCACAGTTCACGCCGCAGCACCTGGCATATCGGATGCTCCCGCCCGCGAGTGCCGTGTGGGGCGTCCTCACCCTCGCGCTGTGCACCGTGGTACAGGCCGTGCGCGGCGTTCGCCGCCGCGCCGCCGTGGGCGCACGCTAGCCCGTCGCGGGGCGCGGCGCCAGGGGTCTGCGGTCGCGGCACCCGGGCCGTAGCGTCGGAGCATGGGCGAGCCGGAGCGGCCGGGCGCGGAGCCGTGGGTTCCTGCGGATGCCGGCATCGACGAGCTGCGGGAGGCGTCGCAGAGCTGCCGCGGGTGCGAGCTGTGGAAGGACGCGACGCAGGCGGTGTTCGGCGACGGCGACGACCGTGCGCGGATCATGCTCGTGGGGGAGCAGCCCGGCGACCGCGAGGATCTCGCCGGCGAGCCGTTCGTCGGACCGGCGGGGCGCGTGCTCGACGAGGCGCTCGCCGTGGCGGGGATCCCGCGCGGGTCTGTGTACCTGACGAACGCGGTGAAGCACTTCCGGTTCCAGCCGCGCGGGAAGCGCCGCATCCACGAGAAGCCCACGGTCGCCCACATCAACGCCTGCCACGCGTGGCTCGAGGCCGAGTCCCGCGTCGTCGACCCCGACGTTGTGGTGTGCCTCGGGACGACCGCGGCGCGCGCCGTCCTCGGGCGTACTGTGCGCATCGGGCAGGAGCGCGGCCGGCCGCAGCGGCACGGGGGAGTGCTCGTGGTCGTGACGGTGCATCCGTCTTCCGTCATCCGCATCCGCGAGGACGACGCCCGAGCCGCCGCGCGGGCCGAGCTCGCGGCGGATCTGAGGGAGGCGGCTCGCGCCGCGAAGAGGGCGTGAGAGGCATCGCCGATTGCCGACCCGGGGGCTCCGGATGCCGCGACACGCCCGGGTTGCGAGGACGATTTGGCGGCGCGCACACGAGCCACGTACAGTATTCGTTGTTCGCCCCAAAGGAGCGCGGTGAGGCTCGCAGCCTCCCCTCCTCAAGCGGAGAACATCTCCTCCTCGAAACACCGTCGATCGACTCGCGTCGATCGCCAGGATGCGAGCAGGATGCCCTTCCTGAGACGCCCGGTCTCAACCGGTCGGAGGCTCGCTGAGAGCGCCGGCGCAGATTTGACCGGATCCGCCCGGAGGGGCTAAGATAGAGAGGTTGCCCTGCAGGGAAGGTCGAGAGGCCTGAAGGCAGGAGCGTCCGATCCTTGAGAACTCAACAGCGTGCACTTGTCAAATGCCAATTTATTTCCGCTGGCCATTTTTTGGTTGGTGGGGGTTTTTGGATCAATTCATGGATTGTCAGTGATGGCATTCTGTTTTGGTCATGATTGAACTCGCCGAGCCTGGTCTGTTGATTGGGTTTGGTTTTCGTTTTTTACGGAGAGTTTGATCCTGGCTCAGGATGAACGCTGGCGGCGTGCTTAACACATGCAAGTCGAACGGTGAACATGGAGCTTGCTCTGTGGGATCAGTGGCGAACGGGTGAGTAACACGTGAGCAACCTGCCCCAGTCTCTGGGATAAGCGCTGGAAACGGCGTCTAATACTGGATATGTGCTCCTGCCGCATGGTGGGGGTTGGAAAGATTTATCGGTCTGGGATGGGCTCGCGGCCTATCAGCTTGTTGGTGAGGTAATGGCTCACCAAGGCGTCGACGGGTAGCCGGCCTGAGAGGGTGACCGGCCACACTGGGACTGAGACACGGCCCAGACTCCTACGGGAGGCAGCAGTGGGGAATATTGCACAATGGGCGCAAGCCTGATGCAGCAACGCCGCGTGAGGGATGACGGCCTTCGGGTTGTAAACCTCTTTTGGCAGGGAAGAAGCCTTCGGGTGACGGTACCTGCAGAAAAAGCACCGGCTAACTACGTGCCAGCAGCCGCGGTAATACGTAGGGTGCAAGCGTTATCCGGAATTATTGGGCGTAAAGAGCTCGTAGGCGGTTTGTCGCGTCTGCTGTGAAATCCCGAGGCTCAACCTCGGGCCTGCAGTGGGTACGGGCAGACTAGAGTGCGGTAGGGGAGATTGGAATTCCTGGTGTAGCGGTGGAATGCGCAGATATCAGGAGGAACACCGATGGCGAAGGCAGATCTCTGGGCCGTAACTGACGCTGAGGAGCGAAAGGGTGGGGAGCAAACAGGCTTAGATACCCTGGTAGTCCACCCCGTAAACGTTGGGAACTAGTTGTGGGGTCCTTTCCACGGATTCCGTGACGCAGCTAACGCATTAAGTTCCCCGCCTGGGGAGTACGGCCGCAAGGCTAAAACTCAAAGGAATTGACGGGGACCCGCACAAGCGGCGGAGCATGCGGATTAATTCGATGCAACGCGAAGAACCTTACCAAGGCTTGACATACACTGGAAACGGCCAGAGATGGTCGCCCCGCAAGGTCGGTGTACAGGTGGTGCATGGTTGTCGTCAGCTCGTGTCGTGAGATGTTGGGTTAAGTCCCGCAACGAGCGCAACCCTCGTTCTATGTTGCCAGCACGTTATGGTGGGAACTCATGGGATACTGCCGGGGTCAACTCGGAGGAAGGTGGGGATGACGTCAAATCATCATGCCCCTTATGTCTTGGGCTTCACGCATGCTACAATGGCCGGTACAAAGGGCTGCAATACCGTGAGGTGGAGCGAATCCCAAAAAGCCGGTCCCAGTTCGGATTGAGGTCTGCAACTCGACCTCATGAAGTCGGAGTCGCTAGTAATCGCAGATCAGCAACGCTGCGGTGAATACGTTCCCGGGTCTTGTACACACCGCCCGTCAAGTCATGAAAGTCGGTAACACCTGAAGCCGGTGGCCTAACCCTTGTGGAGGGAGCCGTCGAAGGTGGGATCGGTAATTAGGACTAAGTCGTAACAAGGTAGCCGTACCGGAAGGTGCGGCTGGATCACCTCCTTTCTAAGGAGCACTGCACCCTTTGGGGTGTCAGAGCCGGTTTCGGGACGAATGTTTCCGGCCGGAGCTCATGGGTGGAACGTTTGACGAGGCTCCTGTCGGGGGGTTCTGGCTTTAGTACGCTGCTTTCGGGTGGTGGGAACGGGTTGGGGTGTCCCGGGTGGGGGCGTGCACGCTGTTGGGTCCTGAGGGACCGGGCGCACACCGGTTGGTGTGTGGCTTGGGGCCTCTGGGCCTTTTCTGGTCGCTGCGGTTGTGGTGGCTGGGGGAGGATCCCGCCCGTACTTTGAGAACTACACAGTGGACGCGAGCATCTTGAAGAGCTCACCCTTCGGGGTGGGTTCGAAACGATAGACGATTCCTTTTGGAATTGGCTCATGTGATTTCAAGTCTTTAAGAGCAAACGGTGGATGCCTTGGCATCTGGAGCCGAAGAAGGACGTAGCAATCTGCGATAAGCCTCGGGGAACTGATAAGCAAGTTTTGATCCGAGGGTGTCCGAATGGGGAAACCCCGCCAGGCGCAGTGATGTGACCTGGTGACTCCCGCCTGAATATATAGGGCGGGTAGAGGGAACGTGGGGAAGTGAAACATCTCAGTACCCACAGGAAGAGAAAACAACAGTGATTCCGTGAGTAGTGGCGAGCGAAATCGGATGAGGCTAAACCGGGCACGTGTGATAGCCGGCAGGCGTTGCGTGTTCGGGGTTGTGGGACTTTCCGTGTCATCCTGCCGGGTGGCGAACGTGATGCGTCGATATAGGTGAACGGTCTTGAAAGGCCGGCCGGAGAGGGTGTGAGCCCCGTAACTGAAATGTCGGACGCAGCGTGGAGAGGATCCCAAGTAGCACGGGGCCCGAGAAATCCCGTGTGAATCTGTCAGGACCACCTGATAAGCCTAAATACTCCCAGATGACCGATAGCGGACAAGTACCGTGAGGGAAAGGTGAAAAGTACCCCGGGAGGGGAGTGAAATAGTACCTGAAACCGTTTGCTTACAAACCGTTGGAGCCTCCTTAGCAGGGGTGACAGCGTGCCTTTTGAAGAATGAGCCTGCGAGTTAGCGATACGTGGCGAGGTTAACCCGTGTGGGGTAGCCGTAGCGAAAGCGAGTCTGAATAGGGCGATTCAGTCGCGTGTCCTAGACCCGAAGCGAAGTGATCTATCCATGGCCAGGCTGAAGCGACGGTAAGACGTCGTGGAGGGCCGAACCCACTTAGGTTGAAAACTGAGGGGATGAGCTGTGGATAGGGGTGAAAGGCCAATCAAACTTCGTGATAGCTGGTTCTCTCCGAAATGCATTTAGGTGCAGCGTTGCGTGTTTCTTGCCGGAGGTAGAGCTACTGGATGGCCGATGGGCCCCACCAGGTTACTGACGTCAGCCAAACTCCGAATGCCGGTAAGTGAGAGCGCAGCAGTGAGACTGTGGGGGATAAGCTTCATAGTCGAGAGGGAAACAACCCAGACCACCATCTAAGGTCCCTAAGCGCGTGCTAAGTGGGAAAGGATGTGGAGTTGCTTAGACAACCAGGAGGTTGGCTTAGAAGCAGCCACCCTTGAAAGAGTGCGTAATAGCTCACTGGTCAAGTGATTCCGCGCCGACAATGTAACGGGGCTCAAGCACGCCACCGAAGTTGTGGCATTGACATTATTGGTAGGCCTTCGTGGTCCAGCCGTGTTGATGGGTAGGAGAGCGTCGTGTGCCGGGTGAAGCGGCGGGGTGACCCAGCCGTGGACGGCACACGAGTGAGAATGCAGGCATGAGTAGCGAAAGACGTGTGAGAAACACGTCCTCCGGAAGACCAAGGGTTCCAGGGTCAAGCTAATCTTCCCTGGGTAAGTCGGGACCTAAGGCGAGGCCGACAGGCGTAGTCGATGGACAACGGGTTGATATTCCCGTACCGGCGAAGAACCGCCCCAACCAATCCAGTGGTGCTAAGAGTCCTAGCCGGCATGCGGCTGATCCCTTCGGGGTGACGCGGTGCCCGGTGAACGCTCGACCCCATGCTGGTGCGGTTAGCGTATTAACAGGTGTGACGCAGGAAGGTAGCCCAACCCGGGCGATGGTTGTCCCGGGGCAAGTGCGTAGGCCGAGTCATAGGCAAATCCGTGACTCATCCAGGCCGAGACACGATGCGGATGAAAAGTGGGTGATCCTATGCTGCCAAGAAAAGCATCGACGCGAGGTTCCAGCCGCCCGTACCCCAAACCGACTCAGGTGGTCAGGTAGAGAATACCAAGGAGATCGAGAGAATCGTGGTTAAGGAACTCGGCAAAATGCCCCCGTAACTTCGGGAGAAGGGGGGCCATCCACCTATTAGGACTTGCTCCGAAAGGGTGTGGTGGCCGCAGAGACCAGTGGGTAGCGACTGTTTACTAAAAACACAGGTCCGTGCCAAGTCGCAAGACGATGTATACGGACTGACGCCTGCCCGGTGCTGGAAGGTTAAGAGGACGGGTCAGCCGCAAGGCGAAGCTCAGAATTTAAGCCCCAGTAAACGGCGGTGGTAACTATAACCATCCTAAGGTAGCGAAATTCCTTGTCGGGTAAGTTCCGACCTGCACGAATGGCGTAACGACTTCCCAACTGTCTCAACCACGAACTCGGCGAAATTGCATTACGAGTAAAGATGCTCGTTACGCGCAGCAGGACGGAAAGACCCCGTGACCTTTACTACAGCTTGGTATTGGTGTTCGGTGTGGCTTGTGTAGGATAGGTGGGAGACTTTGAAGCGGATACGCCAGTATTCGTGGAGTCGTTGTTGAAATACCACTCTGGTCACTCTGGATGTCTAACTTCGAACCGTGATCCGGTTCAGGGACAGTGCCTGGTGGGTAGTTTAACTGGGGCGGTTGCCTCCCAAAAAGTAACGGAGGCGCCCAAAGGTTCCCTCAACCTGGTTGGCAATCAGGTGTCGAGTGTAAGTGCACAAGGGAGCTTGACTGTGAGACTGACAGGTCGAGCAGGGACGAAAGTCGGGACTAGTGATCCGGCAGTGGCTTGTGGAAGCGCTGTCGCTCAACGGATAAAAGGTACCTCGGGGATAACAGGCTGATCTTGCCCAAGAGTCCATATCGACGGCATGGTTTGGCACCTCGATGTCGGCTCGTCGCATCCTGGGGCTGGAGTAGGTCCCAAGGGTTGGGCTGTTCGCCCATTAAAGCGGTACGCGAGCTGGGTTTAGAACGTCGTGAGACAGTTCGGTCCCTATCCGCTGCGCGCGTAGGAAGTTTGAGAGGATCTGACCCTAGTACGAGAGGACCGGGTTGGACGAACCTCTGGTGTGCCAGTTGTTCCGCCAGGAGCACCGCTGGTTAGCTACGTTCGGGATGGATAACCGCTGAAAGCATCTAAGCGGGAAGCCGGCCTCAAGATGAGACTTCCATACCCTACGGGGTGAGAGGCTCCCAGCCAGACGACTGGGTTGATAGGCCAGATGTGGAAGCACGGCAACGTGTGCAGCTGACTGGTACTAATAAGCCGACGACTTGACAACACATTCTTCTCGGCCCCACCCCACCGGGTGGGGAAGATGACTCGCGTCCACTGAGTGGTTCCCGATGTACGGACGGAACCCACCACAACCCAACAAGTTGTGACACCGAACAACACACATCGACAGTTGTTCCGGCGGCCATAGCGAAAGGGAAACGCCCGGTCCCATTCCGAACCCGGAAGCTAAGCCTTTCAGCGCCGATGGTACTGCAGGGGAGACCCTGTGGGAGAGTAGGACACCGCCGGACACCCACCACCCCGAATGGCCACCACACCGGTGGCCATTCGGCGTTAACCGGCGAGACTTCAGGAGGAGCATTGGGTCTGTTCACCCGCCGAGCGTCGACCCCGACGCCGCTCGACAATGTGGATGTCATCCTCGCCGACCTCGACGGGGTCGTGTATGCCGGAGCTCAGGCACTCCCGCACGCGGTCGACAGTCTCAATCGGGCTCGCGACGGCCGCCGTCTCGCCTACATCACCAACAACGCGTCGCGCACCGACGCATCCGTCGCTGAGCATCTGTCGGAGCTCGGTCTTCCGACGCAGCCCGACGAGGTCGTCACCAGCCCGCAGGCCGCGATGCGGCTCCTGTCGACGCTGATCCCCGCGGGCTCGCCCGTGCTCGTCGTCGGCGGGGAGGGCCTCGTCGTCGAGGTGGAGAAGGCGGGGTTCACCGTCACGCGCCGTGCGCAGGATGACCCGGCTGCCGTCGTGCAGGGGTTCTCGCCCGACGTCGACTGGACGCAGCTCGCCGAAGCCGCGTTCGCGCTCAAGGTCCCAGAGAACGAGGGCGGCATCCCGTGGATCGCGACCAACACCGACTGGACGATCCCGATGGCTCGCGGCATCGCCCCAGGAAACGGCACTCTGGTCTCGGCGGTGCACACGGCTGTCGGACGCCTCGCGACCGTCGCAGGCAAGCCTGAGACGCCGATCTTCGAAGAGGCCGTGGCGCGATTCGGAGCGCGGCATCCGCTGTTCCTCGGCGATCGTCTCGACACCGACATCCTGGGCGCCAACCGCGCCGGCATTCCCTCGGCTCTCGCCCTCACGGGCGTCGATCGTCCCAAGCACGTGCTGGCGGCTCCCGCCGGGTCGCAGCCGACGTACATCCTGAGCGACCTCCGCGAGCTCGACCAGCCGTACCCCGACGCGGTCGTGCGCGACGGCATCGTGACTGTGCGCGGCGCGAGTGTGCGTGTCAACGGCGCCGACGTCGAGATTCTCTCCGAGGGCGACGAGCCGATCGACCTGCTGCGCGCCGGCGCGAAGGCGATCTGGGACACCGGCCGCGCGATCTTCGGCTTCCGCGTTCCCGAACGGCTCTACGCGGACCCGTTCCATCGCCCGTGACGCGGATGCCCCCGCACATCGGTCGGCCGTCCGGCCGTTCTCGCCGCGGGCACGTATCCTGATGCGCATGGAATCGCCGCATCCCGTCGCATCCGACGGCGCCGAGTCCGACGACCTGTTGTCGGCCCTCGAGGTGATCGAGGGCCAGCCGCTCGCGGAGCGCGCCGAGGCGTACGAAGCGCTGCACGACGCCCTCGCACGCCGCCTCGAGTCCGGCCCGACGGACTCGCGTCCATGACGGAGCGCCTCGACGCCGCACTGGCATCGCGAGGCCTCGCGCGGTCGCGCACGCACGCGGCATCGCTCATCGCGCAGGGCCTGGTGACCGTCGACGGCAGGCCGGTCGTGAAGGCCTCGACCAAGGTCGGCGACGCCGCCGTGCTGGACGTGTCGGGCGGCGACCATTACGTCAGCCGTGCGGCCCACAAGCTCATCGCCGCACTCGACGCGTTCGACGTCGACGTCACCGGCCGGATCGCGCTGGACATGGGCGCGTCGACGGGCGGGTTCACCCAGGTGCTGCGCGAGCGCGGCGCGTCGCCGGTGATCGCCGTCGACGTCGGGCACGGGCAGCTCGCGGCATCCGTCGCGTCCGATCCCGGCGTCATCTCGATCGAAGGCTTCAACGTGCGCGACATGACGCGCGAGAACCTGGCGGCCGCCAGCGGCGTCCACGAGCCGCCCTCGCTCATCACCGGCGACCTTTCGTTCATCTCGCTCACGCACGTGCTGCCCGCCGCTCGTGCTGTCGCGGCGGACGATGCCGACCTCGTGCTGCTCATCAAGCCGCAGTTCGAAGTCGGCCGCACCGGCGTGCGGGAGGGGCTCGTGAAGGACGCGGCGCTGCGCGCCGACGCGGTCGCCGGCGTGCTGTGGGCGGCGTGGGACGAGGGGCTCGGCACGCTCGGCCTCATCTCCTCCCCAATCGCGGGAACGCACGGGAACTCCGAGTTCGTCGTGCACATCGCGCCGGGGCGGGGGAGCAATCCGACAGAATGGTTGGGCACCGTGAACCGACTGACGGGGAGCACATGACACAGCCCGATCGCAGCATCCTCGTGGTTGTGCATTCCCTGCGCGCCGACACCGTTGAGGCGGCCCAGCGCGTCGTCGCCGCGCTGCGGGCGGCCGGCGCGTGCCCGGTGCTCTCGGCCGAAGACCATGCCGAGCTGGTACGCGTCGACGCAGGACTCGATGACGCAGCCGTCCTCGGCGAGGATGTGCCCGTCGGCGACATCGAGCTCGCGATCGTGCTCGGCGGCGACGGAACGATCCTCCGCGCGGCTGAGCTCGTGCGCGAGGGCACGGCGCCCGTGCTGGGCATCAACCTCGGCCACATCGGCTTCCTCGCCGAGAGCGAGCGCGACGACATGGACGAGGCCGTGCGCCGCGTGATCGCGCGCGACTACACGGTCGAAGAGCGCCTCGCCCTGCAGGTGCGCGTGAAAGACACCGCCGACCGCGTCGTCTACGACACGTGGGCCCTCAACGAGGCGACGGTCGAGAAGGCGAGCCGAGAGCGCATGCTCGAGGTCGTCATGGAGATCGACGGGCGACCGCTGTCGACATTCGGATGCGACGGGGTCGTGATCTCCACGCCGACCGGCTCGACCGCCTACAACTTCTCTGCGGGCGGGCCTGTGATCTGGCCGACCGTCCAGGCGATCGCCGTCGTGCCGCTCTCCGCGCACGCGCTGTTCGCGAAGCCGCTCGTCGTCGGCCCCGAGCACGCCGTCGCGATCGAGCTGCTCGAGCGCACGAACGGGCTCGGCATCCTCTGGTGCGACGGGCGCCGATCGCATGATCTGCCTCCGGGAGCGCGCGTCGTCGTGCGCCGGTCGGAGCGGCCGGTGCGCCTCGCGCGGCTGCACCACGGCGCGTTCACGGATCGCCTCGTGCGCAAGTTCCATCTACCCGTCGACGGCTGGCGCGGGCCCGCCGCGATCACCGCCGTGCCGCCGGTTCGGCCGGGCGCTCCCGACTTCGAGGGTGACGCGTGATCGACGAGATGCGCCTGCGCGATCTCGGCGTGATCGCCGAGGCCGTGCTGCCGATGGGCCGCGGCTTCACCGCGATCACGGGTGAGACCGGTGCGGGCAAGACGATGGTCGTGACCGGCCTCGGGCTGCTGCTCGGCCAGCGCGCCGACTCGGGCGCGGTGCGCTCGGGCGCGCCGCAGGCGGTGGTCGACGGTGTGTGGATCGTCCCGTCCGAGGGTCCCGTCGCCGATCGCGTGCGCGAAGCGGGCGGCGACCTCGAGCCCGCGGGCGACGGCACCGCGGCGCTCTACGTCGGCCGCACGATCTCGAGCGAAGGCCGCAGCCGCGCGACCGTCGGGGGCCGTTCGGCGCCCGCCGGCGTCCTCGCGGATCTCGCGGACGAGCTCGTCGTCGTGCACGGCCAGTCCGATCAACTGCGGCTGAAGTCGGCCGCCGCGCAGCGCGACGCCCTCGACCGGTTCGGAGGCGAGCCCATCGCCGAGGCCCTCGGCGCCTATCGCAAGGCGTACGAGCGCTGGCGCGCGATCGATCGCGAGCTCACGACGCTCACGACCGACCGCGAAGCGCGGACTCGCGAAGCCGAAGACCTGCGGGCGGCCCTCGCGGCGATCGAGGAGGCCGAACCCCAGCCGAGGGAGGACGAGCAGCTCGCGCAGCGCGCCGAGCGTCTCGCCCACGCCGAGGAGCTGCGCCTGGCGGCCGCCACCGCGCACGAAGCACTCTCGAGCGAGGACGACCGGCCCGACGTCGCGTCGCTCGTGGGGGAGGCGCGCCGCGCGCTCGAGCGCGCGGCGGAGCAGGACGCCTCGCTCGGCGACCTCGCCGACCAGGTCGCTGAGCTCGGGTACCGCGCCGTCGACCTCGCGACCGCAATCGCGGCGTACCTCGCCGACCTCGACGAGACGGGTCCGCACGAGCTCGCCGCAGTCGAGGAGCGTCGTGCCGTGCTCGCACCGCTCATCCGCGCACACGGCAGCCTCGACGCGGCGATCGAGCTGCTCGAGACCGGCTCCGCGCGGCTCGCCGAGCTCGACGACGACGGCGACCGAGTCGAGCGCCTCACGGCCGATCTCGAGGAGGCGGCATCGGTCCTCGACGACGCCGCGGCCGTCCTCACCGAGCGTCGCGCCGAGGCGGCGCAGGGGCTCGGCGACGCGGTCACGACCGAGCTCCGCGCTCTCGCGATGCCCGACGCGCGCGTCGAGGTGTCCGTCACGCCGGGCGCGGAGTCGTCGGCGGGGCGGGACGAGGTGACGATCCTCCTCGCGCCGCATCCGGGCGCCGACCCGCGGCCGGTGTCGCGCGGGGCGTCCGGCGGCGAGCTCAGCCGCGTCATGCTCGCGATCGAGGTCGTCATCGCGAGCACCGACCCCGTCCCGACCTTCGTCTTCGACGAAGTGGACGCGGGCATCGGCGGAGCCGCCGCCATCGAGGTCGGGCGCCGGCTCGCGCGGCTCGCGCGCTCGAGCCAGGTCATCGCCGTGACGCACCTCGCGCAGGTCGCCGCGTTCGCCGACAACCACCTCACGGTGGTGAAGGCGAGCGACGGATCCGTCACCGCGTCGAGCGTGCGACGGCTGGACGGAGCCGACCGAGAGGCCGAGATGGCCCGCCTGCTGTCGGGCTCCGACTCCGAGGCGGCGCTCACGCACGCGCGCGAGCTGCTCGACAGCGCCCGCGCGGATCACGGCGACGCGGCATCCGCATCGGCGAGTTCTCAGGCCCGCGTCAAAACCGGCTGATAGGATAAAAGCCCGTGATGCAGACTCCAGGCACAAGTCCTCGCGGCGATTCGAACGACACCACCAAGCACATCTTCGTGACCGGCGGTGTCGTTTCTTCATTGGGCAAGGGGCTCACTGCCGCAAGCCTCGGAAACCTGCTGACGGCGCGCGGCCTTCACGTCGTGATGCAGAAGCTCGACCCGTACCTGAACGTGGACCCGGGCACGATGAACCCGTTCCAGCACGGTGAGGTCTTCGTCACCGACGACGGCGCCGAGACCGACCTCGACATCGGGCACTACGAGCGCTTCCTCGACATCGACCTCAGCCAGGCCGCCAACGTGACGACCGGGCAGATCTACTCTCAGGTGATCGCGCGCGAGCGCCGCGGCGAGTACCTCGGCGACACCGTCCAGGTGATCCCGCACATCACCGACGAGATCAAGCGGCGGATGCGCCTGCAGG
This sequence comes from Microbacterium immunditiarum, assembly GCF_013409785.1. NCBI lineage: Bacteria > Bacillati > Actinomycetota > Actinomycetes > Micrococcales > Microbacteriaceae > Microbacterium > Microbacterium immunditiarum. The sequence continues at coordinate 2,938,947 of NZ_JACCBV010000001.1, read as the reverse complement.
CGACCGAAGACCCGCGCCCGGACGTCATCATCACGGAGATCGGCGGCACGGTCGGCGACATCGAGTCGCAGCCGTTCATCGAGGCCGCGCGCCAGATCCGCCACGAGCTCGGCCGCAACAACGTCTTCTTCGTGCACGTGTCGCTCGTGCCGTTCATGGGCGCGTCGGGCGAGCAGAAGACCAAGCCCACGCAGCACTCCGTCGCGGCGCTGCGCTCGATCGGCATCCAGCCCGACGCCCTCGTGCTGCGCAGCGACCGTCCGGTGACCGAGTCGAACAAGCGCAAGATCGCGCTCATGTGCGACGTCGACGAGGACGCGGTCGTGAACGCGGTCGACGTCCCGAGCATCTACGACATCCCGACGATGCTCCACGAGCAGGGGCTCGACGAGTACATCGTGCGCGCGCTCGGCATGAGCAAGGCGGCCGACGTCGACTGGTCGCGCTGGTCGAAGGTGCTCCAGGCGGTGCACAACCCGAAGCACGAGGTCACGATCGGCCTCGTCGGCAAGTACATCGATCTGCCCGACGCGTACCTGAGCGTCACCGAGGCCCTCAAGGCCGGCGGCTTCGCCCACGAGGCGAAGGTCACCGTGACGTGGATCCCGTCCGACCTCTGCGAGACGCCCGAGGGCGCCGCGAAGGCGCTCGCCGAGCTCGACGGCATCGTGATCCCGGGCGGCTTCGGCATCCGCGGCATCGAGGGCAAGCTCGGCGCGCTCCGCTTCGCGCGCGAGCAGGGCATCCCGACGCTCGGCCTGTGCCTCGGCCTGCAGTGCATGGTCATCGAGTACGCGCGCAACGAGGCCGGCCTCGACGGCGCGTCCTCGAGCGAGTTCGACCCCGACACGCAGTTCCCCGTCATCGCGACGATGGCCGAGCAGGTCGACATCCTCGACCGCGGAGACCTGGGCGGCACCATGCGCCTCGGCCTGTACGACGCCGACCTCGCCGAGGGGTCGCTCGCGGCCGAGCTGTACGGCTCGACCCGCGCGTCGGAGCGCCACCGCCACCGTTACGAGGTGAACAACCGCTTCCGCGAGCGGCTCGCCTCCGCGGGGCTCGTGTTCTCGGGCCTCTCGCCCGACCGCAACCTCGTCGAGTACGTCGAGCTGCCGCGCGAGGTGCACCCGTTCTACATCGCGACGCAGGCACATCCCGAGCTGCGCTCGCGTCCGACGAACCCGCACCCGCTGTTCCGCGGTCTCGTCGGCGCCGCCATCGAGCGGCACCGCGCGAGCGAGCTGTTCGACGTCGCCGAGAATGCCTGAGCACGCCGTGCCGGCTCCGGGCGGAATCGACACGGATGCCGCGGCATCCGTCTCACCCGCGTCGCTGCGCGACGAGCCCCTCGACGTCGAGATCGTCGACTCGAGCCTCGTGTATCACGGGCGTGTGTGGGACGTCCGCAACGATCGCTTCCGCTACGGAGATCATGACCTCGAGCGGCAGTACGTCGACCACCCGGGGGCGTCCGCGATCGTCGCGCTCGACGATGAGGAGCGCGTGCTGCTGATCCAGCAGTACCGGCATCCGATCCGTCACCGGGATTGGGAGATCCCGGCGGGACTCCTCGACATGGATGGCGAGTCGCCGCTCGAGACGGCGAAGCGCGAGCTCGCCGAAGAAGCCGACCTCGGCGCCGAGCACTGGGAGTCGCTCGTGAGCGTCTTCTCGACGCCGGGCGGCAACGACGAGGTGGTGCACATCTTCCTCGCGACCGGTCTCCGATCGCTCGATACGGTTCACGATCGCGAGGCCGAGGAGGCCGACATCCGCATCGAGTGGGTGCCGCTCGCCGACGCCGTGACGGCGGTGCTCGAGGGGCGCCTGCGCAACGGGATCCTCGCGGTCGGCGTGCTGGGCGCGGCCGAAAGGCTCCGCCGGACAGAATCGTGACGTGAGACTCGACCGGGCCGTCGACGCCTACGTGCGTCACATCTCGGTCGAGCGCGGCCTGTCCGACCATACGGTCGCCGCGTATCGGCGCGACCTCGCCACGTACGTGGAGTGGCTCGGCGACAACGGCGTGCACGATTCGAGCGAGGTGACCGCCGAGCTCGTCGGCCGGTTCGCCGCCGAGCGCGCCGCCGCGCAGCCGCCGCCGGCGGCCACGAGCCTGGCGCGGCTGCAGTCGTCGGTGCGGGGACTGCACCGGTTCCTCGTGCGCGAGGGGACCGAGACGGATGACCCGGCCGCGCGCCTGCGGCCGCCGAAGACCCCGCAGCGGCTTCCCAAGGCGCTCACGATCGACCAGGTGGAGAGCCTGCTGGACGCGGCGGGGCCCCCGCCCGGGGAGGCGGCCGAGGCGGATGTCGTCGCGTTGCGCGACCGCGCGCTCCTCGAGCTGCTCTACGCCACGGGAGCGCGCGTGTCGGAGGTCGTCCAGCTCGACGTGGACGACATCGCGCACGGCGAGGTGCTGCGCGTGCGGGGCAAGGGGGCGAAGGAGCGGATCGTGCCGATCGGGTCCTACGCCCGGGCATCCGTCGACGCGTACCTGACCCGCGCACGTCCTGAGCTGTCCCGCCGCGGCCGGTCGACTCCGCGCCTGTTCCTCGGCGCGCGGGGGGCGCCGCTGTCGCGCCAGAGCGCGTGGCTCATCATCCAGCACGCGGCCGAGCGCGCGAAGCTCTCGGCGCACGTTTCGCCGCACACGCTGAGGCACTCGTTCGCGACGCACCTCCTGCAGGGCGGCGCCGACGTGCGGGTCGTGCAGGAGCTGCTCGGCCACGCATCCGTCTCCACGACCCAGATCTACACGCACGTGTCGATCGACGCTCTGCGGGACGTGTACGCGACGTCGCATCCGCGGGCGCGCTGATCAGGCGCGCGCCCCAAGGGGTGTCGGCGCGGACGAGTTCACAGTAAGCTCCGGGCAGCACCCCTCGCCGGCACAACCGGCTCACCCACGAAACCACAGACGATGTCAGTGCGCGTCGCGGGCGTAGCGGTATCGGCCCTCGTGGCATCTGCTCTCTTAGCGCCCGTTGCCAATGTCGCGACGACGGACGCGTCCGCCGCCGCGGTGGCCGAGTGCGCGGAACTCGCGATCCAGGGCAGCTGCACGATCGCGTACGACGAGCTCGGGCCGGACGGGTACGTCGATGTCATCGTGCCGTCATCGGTGACGAGCCTCACGATCCTCGCGTACGGAGCGGAGGGCGGCGGCACCGGTGACGACTCGGGTCGCGGCGGGCCGGGTGGGCTCGTCGTGGCGGTGTACGAGCGTCCGGCGACCGCATCCGGTGTGCGCGTGTGGCTCGGCGAGAAGGGACGCCAGAGTCACGAGACGACGAAGGGCTACAGCTCCGGCGGCGGCGGCGGCACCAGGGCCTTCGATTCGTCGAGCGGATTCTCCGGCGGCGGCTCGTCTGCCCTGGCATGGCTGCTGCCGAGCGGCCCGCAGCTCGCCATCGTCGCAGGCGGAGGCGGGGGAGCGAGCCAGGACGGCGACGAGGGCGGTGCGGCGAGCGGCGGCGCGGGCGGAGCGCCTCCGAGCTCGGGAACGGCCGGGACCACGCCCGCGAGCAACGGGAACGGACAGGGCGGCGCGGGCGGCGGCGCGAGCGGCGCCGGAGGCGAGACCGGCTCCGACGCGGGGGCGGACTACCTCATCTCGTCGGGCGGCGGCGGTGGTGGCGGCGGCCATCCGCGCGGCGGGGCTGCCGGCGAGAGCGGCTCGGCCGGTCAGTGCAAGATCAACGGCAAGTGCCCACCGAACGCCCAGGGCGGCGCAGGCGGCGGCGGGGGCGGCGGCGACTCGTGGTCGGACTCCCAGCACCGCGTCAACGTCGCCTACGCGTCGGGGAGCTCGGGCGACGGCTCGGTGCTGCTCATCGCCGGCGAGCAGCTGCACAAGTTCGAGTGCATCGACTCGAGCGACCCGCGCACCTGGAGCATCCCCGCGGACACCGCCTCGATCGCGTTCGTCGTCGCGGGAGGCGGGGGCACTCGCGGGCACAACAACTCCGACATGGAGGGCAGCGGCGCGGTCGTCACTGGCATCATCGACGCGACCGGGATGGAGGACCTGCGCTACTGGGTCGGATGCTCCGGCTACGAGCATGGCGGCCGCGGATGGTCGCACCCGGGTGGGGCGGGGAGCGCGAGCTCGAAGGAAGCCAAGGACGGCGGCGCCGGTGGCGGTGCGTCGATGCTCATGGATGCCACGGGAGGCGCCGCGACACCGCTCGTGGCCGCCGGCGGCGGCGGGGGATCCGGGGGAAATGTCTCGACGAGCCTCGTTCCCTTCGCGAGTGAAGCCGTGGGCGGACGCGGCGGTTCGGGTGCCGGTGTCGACGGCGGCGCGTACAACTACAACGGCGATCGCGGGGCCGGCGACGACTTCGGCCACGGCGGGGTGGGCGGCTGCGCGGCGTGCCGCGGCACGCCCAGCGAGCCGGATCCGAGCGGAGGGGACGGCACGAGCGACGACTCAGGCGGAGGCGGCGGTGGCGGCGGAGCCGGGTATCCGCGCGGAGGCCACGGCGGCGGCACCGCGGACGTCCGCGCAGGCGGCGGTGGCGGAGCCGGTCAGTCCTACTGGTCGGCTGCGGTGACGTCCGAGGTCTCCGCAGGTCCGAACGGCATCCGGTCGCGGAGCGGTTTCATCATCCTGGTGCCGATCCCGAAGCCTCCGTCGACGAGCCTCACTGTCACGAAGGAGGTGTCGGGTGCGGCATCCGGATTCGCACGCGGGCCGTACACCGTCGAACTCACGTGCACTCTGGACGGCGTCACGATCGCGGACGAGTCGTTCACGATCGGCATCGGCCCGTCGGCGGGCCACACGGTCGAGGGGCTGCCGGTCGATTCCATCTGCACCGTGACCGAGACGGGAAAAGCGGATGCCCCGATCCCGCCGCCCCCACGGACGGTCACTCTCACGAGCGCACCCGCCTCCGTCGTCCTCGACAACGCCTACGCGATGACCGCGGTCGAGATCGGCGTCACGTCCGCCTTCGCGCAGCATGACGGTCCGACGCCGGGAGACCTCCCGCTCGGCGAGGTCGACGTCGGGATCTCGTGCAGCCTCGACGGCGTCCCCGTGCCGCTCGGCCCGCCGGTCGTCGACGGGCGCATCCCGTTCGACGGCGCGGCGACATGGAACGCGGAGGTCTCCGCCACCGTGTCCGGCGTGCCGGTCAACTCGGAGTGCACGCTGACTCACACAGGCGGACCGGGTGCCACCACGATGTTCACGCTCGGATCGCAGACGGTGACGGGCTCGTCGTTCGTGTTCACGGCGGCAGCGGATGCCATGGCCAACGTCGTCGCGATCGACGACGAGTACGGGCTCGCGCCTCTCACCGTGACGAATGAGGCCGAAGGGTCGGGCACGCCACCTGTGACGACGTACTCCGTGAGCGTGGTGTGCGCCTACGCGGGCGAGGGCGTCACGCTCGATCCGTCTCAGGCGACGATCGTGCTGCCGTCGGGCGGCGCAACCACCGTGCCGAACCTCCCGGTGGGCGCCGACTGCACGACGACGCAGCTCGATCCCGGCATCGCGGCCGCGGTGCGCTACTCGCCGTCGCAGACCGTCCCCATCCCGCCCGGCGGCGGCTCCCAGACGATCGTCGATGTGTTCGAGGCGGGCGGCCTGGTGCTCGTGAAGCAGCTGACCGGGCCGGGAGCACGGTGGGCGAACGCGTCCACGACCGTGAGCCTCACGTGCACGGCGGACGGGCTTCCCGACCCCGTGGTGGAGCTCGAGCACACGTTCGGCACCCTCGGCGGATCCTTCACGGTCACGGGCCTCGATGTCGGCGACGAATGCTCGATGACCGAGACCGTGACGGGCGGGGCATCCGCCGTGTCGTACTCCTCCAGCTCGGATCCCGCACCGTCGCCCGATCCCGTGTCGGTCGAGGTCGGCGACTCCGCGACGAGTCTCACGGTGCTCAACAGGTTCGACGTGGGATCGCTCGTCGTCGACAGCCGCCCGGAGGGTCCCGCTGCCCACCACGCACGCCCCACGGCGGTGACCGTGGGGGAGTGCACCTTCAACGGACTCCCGATCGAGGTCGAGCCGGGCAGGGCGACTGTCGAGTTCCCGTTCCCGGCGGACGGCGGTCACGCGCGGGTGCCCGCGATCGTCGCGGGAGCGGCGTGCGATGTCGTGCAAACCGCGTCCGGCGGTGCCGCGTTCACCGAGATCACGGTCACCGACGGCGATCCGTTCGCGCCGATCGACTCGGGCACGCAGGTGACGGTGCACGGGGCGGGAGCGTCGCCGACGACCGTGTCGATCGTGAACGAGTTCGAAGCGGGCGCTCTGTCCGTTCCGGTCGACCTCGACGGGGCGGCCGCGTGGGCCGCGAACGCTGACTACGGCGTCGAGCTGCACTGCGAGTTCGACGACCGCCCCGCGGAGTGGCTGGGCCCCGACGGCATCGGCTTCCTGAGCTTCGCGCCGGACGGCACGCCGCGGCCGACGTACGCCTCCACACAGCTGAGCGACCTGCCGACCGGCACCGTCTGCGAAGCGATCCAGGTCGCGAGCGGCGGTGCGACCTTCGTGACCTACGACCCGGCGCCCATCAGCGCGATCGCGTCGGCGGCTTTCGTCGCCCCGGCGGCCGACATCATGCCTTTCCAGCTCGTCGACGGCGGCTCCGGCCCCGTCACCGTGGAGTCCGGCACGACCGTCTCGATCACGATCACCAACACGTTCGAAGCCGGCACGCTCGCCGTCGCCACCGAGGTCGGCGGCAACGACGCCGCCGCGCACGCCGACGCGTTCTTCCTCCTGGAGCAGTTCTGCACGTTCAACGGGCAGCGGCTGGGACCTCCGCCCGACGATCCGACGCGACCGGTGCACTTCTCGCTCACGGGCACCGCCGAGAGGACGTTCGACGAGCTTCCCGTCGGCGCAGAGTGCACGGCGGCCGAGACCGATTCCTCGAACGCGACACTCGTGACGCCCGCGACGACGCAGTCCGGGACCATCCAGGCCACCGGCCTCCGGCTCGCGTTCACGAACCTGTTCGACGTGACCGGGCTCACCGTGCGACAGGTCATGACGGGGCCGGGAGTCGCGACATACGGCACGGGCCTGGACTACTCCTCGGTCGTCGAATGCTGGACGGGGCCTGACAGGACGCAGCGCGTGGACGTCCCGAACGACGGCGTGGCCGTGCTCACGCCGGCCGGCGGGTATTCGCTCGTGTGGACGCTGCCGGCGAACGCCGTGTGCTCGATCACCGAGAACTCCGTGTCACTCGCGACGGAGGTCACCGGCTCCCCGGCGGTCACGCTGCTGCTGGGCGAGCCGCACCTGCTGGAGGTCACGCGCGAGTTCGAGCTCGCGACGTTCACCGTCGACAAGCGCGTCGTGGGCGGAGCATCCGCCTCAGTCTTCGACTTCGCCGTCGGCTGCACGTGGACCCGCACCGACCCGATCCCCGTGCCGCTCAACGGCGACGCACCGCCCTCGTTCTCGCTCAGCAGCGGCGGGAGCGTGCAGCGTCAGGTGATCGGGGGAGCGGACTGCACGGTCACCGAGGCGCCCGCGGGGAGCGACGTGCGCACGAGCGTGAGCGTCGCCGGCGAGACCATCGCGGGGCGCACCGCGGCCACGCTTCTGCTCGCGGGGGACTCCGCCGCGTTCGCGTACACGAACGCGTACCCGCTCCCGCCGACCGGCCTCGCGGTGCCGATGCTCGCGCTGAGGCTCGGCCTGCTGCTCGGAGCTCTCGGGATCGGGATCCTCCTCTTGCGCGCGCGTCGTGCGAACGCGGGGTGATCTCCCGGGTTCGGAGCCATGCCGTGGCTAGAATCGGTGCACGACATGGCGAAGTCAGGAGAGCCAGTGGCTGGCAGCGCGACGAAGAGCACGGCGAAAGCCCCGAAGCCCGACGGGGACGAGCCGATCGGACCCACTGGTCGCCCGTACCACGGCTTCCCCACTCCTCCCACGCTCGACGGCCACGGACCCGCACGCATCATCGCGCTGTGCAACCAGAAGGGCGGCGTCGGCAAGACGACCACGACGATCAACCTCGCCGCCGCGCTCGCCGGGTACGGACGCAAGGTGCTCGCCGTCGACTTCGACCCGCAGGGCGCGCTCTCGGCCGGCCTCGGGATCCATACGCACGACATCCCGACGATCTACGATCTGTTGCTCGACATCCGCCACGACCCGCACGAGGTGATCGTGCACTCGGACATCGAGGGCCTCGACGTGCTGCCCGCGAACATCGACCTGTCCGCGGCCGAGGTGCACCTCGTCAACGAGGTCGCGCGCGAGCAGACCCTGGCGCGCGTGCTGCGCAAGGTGTCGGCCGAGTACGACGTGATCCTCATCGACTGCCAGCCGTCGCTCGGCCTGCTCACGGTCAACGCCCTCACCGCGAGCCACGGCGTGATCATCCCGCTCGAGTGCGAGTTCTTCGCGCTGCGCGGCGTCGCGCTGCTCATCGAGACGATCGACAAGGTGCGCGATCGCCTCAACCCGACCATCAACCTCGACGGACTGCTCGCGACGATGTACGACCCGCGCACGCTGCACTCGCGCGAGGTGCTCGAGCGGGTCGTCGAGGCCTTCGGCGAGGACGTGCTCGAGACGGTGATCGGGCGCACGGTGAAGTTCCCGGATGCCTCGGTCTCGGGCGTTCCCATCACCGAGTTCGCGCCCGAGCACGCCGCCGCCCAGGCCTACAAGCGGCTGGCGCGGGAGCTGGTCGCGCGTGGTGCGGTCGCCTGACGAGCAACCGGTCCCTGAGCCTGTCGAAGGGCCTGGGCTTATCGAAGGGCCGGGCAAGGCGGCCGACGACGCTTCGACGGACTCAGCGACCGGGGCCGGATCAGCGACCGGGGGTGGGCCAGCGACCGGGACAGGCTCAGCGACCGGGGACGACGGGGGCTTCCGCGTTTCGCTGTCGAACTTCGACGGCCCGTTCGACCTCCTGCTGAACCTCATCTCGAAGCACGAGCTCGACATCACCGAGATCGCGCTGTCGAAGGTCACGGACGAGTTCATCGCGTACCTGCGCGTTCTCGGTCCGGACGAGGACCTCGACGAGGCATCCGAGTTCCTCGTCGTCGCGGCGACGCTGCTCGACATGAAGGTCGCGGGACTCCTGCCGCAGGGCGAGCTCGTCGACGCGGAGTCCGTGGCACTGCTCGAAGCACGCGACCTGCTGTTCGCGCGCCTGCTGCAGTACCGCGCGTTCAAGGAGGTCTCGGCGTGGTTCGAGCGGTGCCTCCGGCGGGAGGACAAGCGGCATGCCCGGGCGGCGCCCCTCGACGAGAAGTACCGCCAGAAGGTGCCCGAGCTCGTGTGGTCGCTGAGCCTCGACGACTTCGCGGCTCTCGCGGTGCTCGCGATGACGCCGAAGGAGATCCCGCACGTGCGGCTCGATCACCTGCACGCGCCGCTCATCAGCATCCGCGAGCAGGCCGCGATCGTCGTGACGCTGCTGCGCGACGCGGGGATCCTGAGCTTCCGCGAGCTCATCGCGGGAGCGACGCAGCCGGGCGTCGTCGTCGCGCGCTTCCTCTCGGTGCTCGAGCTGTACCGCCACAGTGCTCTCTCGTTCGAGCAGCTCGAGCCGCTCGGGGAGCTGACGCTGCGCTGGACCGCCGACCGGTGGTCGGACGAGAACCTTGCCACGCTGGGAGCCGATTATGACCGATGACGTGACGACGACCGATGTCGCCCGCAGGCTCGAGGCGATCCTCATGATCGTCGACGAGCCCCAGAGCCTGGTGAGCCTCGCCGCCGCGGTCGGCGCGCCCGTGCCGGCCGTGCGCCAGGCGATCGAGGGCCTCGTCGAGGACTACGACGGTCGTGCGGGCGGACCCCGCCGCGGCTTCGAGCTGCGCGAGGTCGGCGGCGGCTGGCGCCTGTACGTGCGAGACGAGCACGACGACCTCGTGGCCGAGTTCGTCGGCGGCCAGGCACCCGCGCGCCTGTCGCAGGCCGCGCTGGAGACGCTCGCCGTCATCGCGTACAAGCAGCCGGTCACGCGCGGCCAGGTCGCGTCGATCCGGGCCGTGAACGTCGACTCGGTTGTGCGCACGCTGCTCGCTCGCGGCCTCATCACGGAGCTGTTCACGGATGCCGAGACCGGCGCCATCCACTACGGCACGACCGACGGGCTGCTGGTCAACCTCGGCATCAACTCGCTCGACGAGCTGCCGCCCATCTCGCCGCTGCTCGACGACGGGTCCGAGGGCTTCGACGAGGTCGTGCGATGACTCCTCGAGAAGAGAATGGGGCGGATGCCGCGCCCGAGGGCGTCCGGCTGCAGAAGGCCCTCGCGAACGCCGGCGTCGCGTCGCGCCGCGTGGCCGAGCAGCTCATCGTCGAGGGGCGCGTGCGCGTCAACGGCGAAGTCGTCACCGAGCTCGGCACGCGCATCGACCCCGACGCCGACCTCATCGACGTCGACGGCACCGCCGTGCAGCTCGATCAGTCGAAGCGCTACGTCATGCTCAACAAGCCCACGGGCGTCGTGAGCTCGATGCGCGACGACCGCGGACGCCCCGACCTGCGCCGCTTCACGAAGGAGTGGCCCGAGCGGCTCTACAACGTGGGGCGCCTCGACGCCGATACGAGTGGCCTCCTCGTCCTCACGAACGACGGCGAGCTCGCGCACGTGCTCGCGCATCCGTCGTTCGGGGTGACGAAGGTGTACATCGCGAAGGTCGAGGGGCGGGTGACGCCGCAGACGATCGCCCGCCTCACGAAGGGCATCGAGCTCGAGGACGGGCCGATCGCCGCCGACAAGGCACGGCTGCTCGACGCGTCGGGAGGCGCCGGCCGCGGGGCGAGCTCGCTCGTGGAGCTCACGCTGCACTCCGGCCGCAATCGCATCGTGCGGCGGATGATGGCGGAGGTGGGGCATCCGGTTCTCGCACTCGTGCGGCGGCAGTTCGGCCCGCTGCACCTGGGAACCCTCCCAGTGGGCCGTGCCCGCGAGTTGACTAAGGTGGAACGCGGTGCGCTGCTGACTCTCGCGCGCCGTTCAGAGCCGGGCCGCAGCGTGAGCGACTCCCGTGGGGAGCGTGACGACCCCGACAGCGCGCCGGCGGACCAGGAGATCGAGTGACCGATTCCGTTGCCAAGGCGAGCCCGCCGCGCGCCACGCGCGTGCACGGCACGGTGCGCATCGTCGGCGCCGGCCTGCTCGGGTCGAGCATCGGCCACGCGCTGCGCGCGCTCGGCGTCGACGTCGTGCTGCACGACGCGTCGCCCTCGCAGCTGCGCCTCGCGATCGACTACGGTGCCGGCCGCGCGGTCCAGGGCGACGACTCGCCTTCGCTGATCGTGGTCGCGGTGCCGCCGGATGTCACGGCCGACGTCATCCAGGAGGAGCTCGAGCGGTTCCCGGGAGCTGTCGTCACGGATGTCGCGAGCGTCAAGCTCGAACCGCTGCGCACGCTGCAGGAGCGCGGCGTCGACCTCACGCACTACATCGGATCGCACCCGCTCGCCGGTCGCGAGCGCGGCGGCGCGATCGCGGCGCGCGCCGACATCTTCGTCGGGCGCCCGTGGGTCGTCTGCCGCGACGCCGGGACCCCCGCATCCGACCTCGCCCTCGTCGAAGGGCTCGCGCTCGACCTCGGCGCGATGCCCCTCGAGATGTCGCCCGAAGAGCACGACCGCTCCGTGGCGCTCGTGTCGCACGTTCCCCAGCTCGTCGCGAGCCTGCTCGCCGGGCGCTTCGTGGACGCGCCGGACGGCTCACTTCGACTGGCCGGGCAGGGCGTGCGCGACACGACGCGCATCGCGGCATCCGCTCCCGAGCTGTGGGTCCAGATCCTCGACGCCAACGCCGCCCCCGTCGTCGATGTGCTCGACGCGCTCGCCGCCGACCTCACGTCGGTGGCCGACGCGCTTCGCACACCCGACGCCCCCGGGGCACGCCGTGCCATCGCCGACACGATCCGCCGCGGCAACGAAGGCGTCGAGCGCCTCCCCGGCAAGCACGGGCAGAATCGCCGCTTCGAGCAGGTCGTCGTGATGGTCGACGACCGCCCCGGCCAGCTCGGTCGCCTCTTCGGCGAGTTGGGCGAGCTCGATGTCAACGTCGAAGACCTGCGCCTGGAGCACTCGCCCGGCGCCCAGTTCGGCCTCGCCGAGATCAGTGTCGTGCCCAGCGCCGTGCGCCGTGCCGTCGAAGGCCTCGAAGCGCGCGGCTGGAAGATTGCGAGCACCACGAATGACTGACCTGCAGACGACCGACGAGCCCTTCGTCGTCGCCGTCGACGGACCCGCCGGCAGCGGCAAGTCCAGCGTCTCGAAGGAGGTCGCGCGCCGCCTCGGCTTCGGCTACCTCGACACGGGCGCCGCGTACCGCGCGCTCGCGTGGCACGCGCTCGAGCACGGCGCCGACACGTCGGACGCGGCATCCGTCCTCGACGTCGCCAGCGACTTCGACTACGCGATCTCGCTCGACCCCGACTACTACTGGGTCCGCGTCGGCGGGACGGACGTCACCGAGGCGATCCGCGAGCCGCGGGTGTCGGATGCCGTGTCCGGCGTCGCCCGCGTGCCGGCGGTGCGCGAGTCGGTCAACGCCCTGTTCCGCGCGCTCGTGGCGAACTCCGAGCGGCCGGGGGTCGTCGTCGAGGGCCGCGACATCACGACAGTCGTGGCGCCGGATGCTCCCGTGCGCATCCTGCTGACCGCGTCGCCCGAGGTGCGTGCCGCGCGGCGCAGCGCCGAGCTGACGACGGAGGATGCCGCATCCGTCGCCGCCGCCCTGCACCGCCGCGACGCGTCGGACTCGACCGTCGTCGACTTCCTGACTGCCGCGCACGGCGTCGCCGTCGTCGACTCGACCGACCTGGACTTCGGACAGACCGTGCAGACGGTGCTCGACATCATCGCCGCGTCGCGGAACGAGACGGTGGGGAAGGGGGCGCACGATGGGCGCTGAGGACGAGTACGAGGGCGGTCCCGACCACCTCGCCGACACGCTCGCGCACCTCGACGACGACCTCGCCGATCAGCGCGCGTCGGCGCTTCGGGCATCGCTGGCGGAGTACGAGCTCGATGAGGCGGATGCCGAGCTGCTCGCCGGCGTCGAGCGCGGTGACGATGGGATCGAGTTCCTTCCCGTGCTGCCGGTCGTCGCGATCGTGGGACGGCCGAACGTGGGCAAGTCCGCTCTCGTGAACCGGATCCTGGGCCGTCGCGAGGCGGTCGTCGAGGACACGCCGGGGGTCACGCGCGACCGCGTCACGTACAAGGCCGAGTGGATGGACCGCCGGTTCTCGCTCGTCGACACCGGCGGCTGGGAGCCCGACGCGAGGGGCATCGACCGCTCGGTCGCCGCGCAGGCCGAGGTCGCGATCGACCTCGCCGATGTCGTGCTGTTCGTCGTGGACGCGATGGTGGGGGCGACGTCGACCGACGAGCACGTCGTGCGCCTGCTGCGCAAGGCGAAGAAGCCGGTGTTCCTCGTCGCGAACAAGATCGACGACGCCCGTCAGGAGCCGGAGGCCGCCGCGCTGTGGAACCTCGGGCTCGGGGAGCCGCATCCGGTCTCCGCCATCCACGGCCGCGGTGTCGCCGATCTGCTCGACGAGATCATGAAGGTGCTGCCGGACGTGTCGGCGGTCGCGGGGCACGAGATCGGCGGTCCGCGTCGCGTCGCGATCCTCGGGCGCCCGAACGTCGGCAAGTCGTCGTTGCTGAACAAGGCCGCGGGCGAGGAGCGCGTCGTCGTGAACGAGCTCGCCGGAACCACGCGCGACCCCGTCGACGAGGTCGTCGAGCTCGGCGGCAAGATGTGGCGGTTCGTCGACACGGCGGGCATCCGTCGCCGCGTCCACCTGCAGCAAGGCGCGGACTTCTACGCGTCGCTGCGCACGTCGGCCGCCCTCGAGAAGGCCGAGGTCGCCGTCGTCGTGCTCGACGTCTCGGAGCCGATCAGCGAGCAGGACGTGCGCATCATCGACCTCGTGCTCGAGTCGGGCCGCGCGCTCGTGCTGGCGTTCAACAAGTGGGACCGCCTGGGCGACGACGACATGGAGGACATCGACCGTCGCCGGTACCTCGAGCGGGAGATCGAGCAAGACCTCGCGCACGTCGCATGGGCGCCGCGCGTGAACATCTCTGCGCGGACGGGTCGGCACCTCGACAAGCTCGTGCCCGCGCTCGAGACGGCGCTCGCGTCGTGGGATCAGCGCATCCCCACGGGCAAGTTCAACGCGTTCTTGTCGGAGCTGGTGGCCGAGCATCCGCACCCCGTTCGCGGCGGAAAGCAGCCGCGCATCCTGTTCGGCACGCAGGCGGCCACACGCCCGCCGACGTTCGTGCTGTTCACGACCGGATTCCTCGACGCGGGGTACCGCCGATTCATCCAGCGGCGGCTGCGTGAGCTGTTCGGATTCGAGGGGTCGCCCATCGTCATCAACATGCGGGTGCGCGAGCGCAGGCAGCGCTAGGCGCGCCTTGCCGGGACGCGGCGCGGGCGCACCATCGCGGTGTCGTCGGCGAGCTCGAAGCCGTACTGGCGGTAGAGGTCGTGCGCGGTGCTCGTGAAGAGCACCCAGCGGAAGTCGCGGCCCGGGCCGTCGTCGATCATGAAGCGCACGAGCTGCTTGCCGAGCTCGCGACCACGGTGGTCATCGAGCACGAAAACGTCGGCGAGGTATGCGAAGGCCACACCGTCCGACACGGCTCGCGCGAAGCCGACCTGTTCGCCGGTGTCGCGGCGGTACGCGCCGACCAAGCGCCACGCGGACGCGAGCTGCGCCTCGAGGTCCGCGCGCGTGCGCTCGCGGCCCCAGTAGGCCTCGGTCGACAGCCAGTCCCACACGACGTCGGGCTGGATGCGGGTGGGGTCGTCGTCCAACACGTACTCCATGCGCATATCGTGCCAAAGTCGGTTCGCGGGGCGGGCGGGCCACAGGGTGGTCGGCGGCATGATCGGGCGCGGGGTCGGGTCGCTGTAATGCTTGGACTTGTTCGGGCCGGCGTGCGGGACAAGGCGGGCAGGTGCCCGGGTGGGTGTGCGAGTCTGGACGCGTGACAATCGAGCCCCCCGTACCCGGCGAGCCGCGGCGCCCGTTCGGGCCGCGGAACCCGGGTGACGCATGGGTCGTGGCACCGACCGGTGAGCGGTACTGGGGCAGGTACGGGGCAGCGGGCCTGCTCGCGATCGACCCCGACCGCGGGGTGCTGCTGCAGCACCGCGTGTCGTGGAGTCACTTCGGCGACACGTGGGCGCTGCCCGGAGGGGCGCGGCACGAGGACGAATCGGCGTGCGACGGCGCCCTGCGCGAGGCGGGCGAGGAGGCCGGTGTGCCGGCGCGCTCGATCCGGCCGAGGCTGCTCAGCGTGTTCGACCTCGGCTACTGGAGCTACACCACCCTCGTGGGGGACGTCGTCGTGCCCTTCGAGCCGGAGATCACCGACCCGGAGAGTCGCGAGCTCGCGTGGGTGCCTGCGGATGATGTGGCGGATCGGCCGCTGCATCCGGCATTCGAAGCTTCGTGGTCGCACCTGCGCGAGGTGCTCAGCGTACGGCCGGCCATTGTCGTGGACGCGGCGAACGTCTTCGGGTCGGTGCCCGACGGGTGGTGGCGCGATCGCGCGGGCGCGGCGCAGCGGCTGATCTCGCGCGTCGGCGGACTTGCGGCGACGGGCATCGACGCGGCGGCGCTCGACCTTCCCGAGGACGTGTGGTTCCCCGAGTGGACGATCGTCGTCGAGGGGCGGGCGAAGGCGATCGCCGATGACGACGCGGTCGGTGTCGTGCGTGCCGAAGGGTCGGGCGACGATCGCATCGTCGCCGAGGCGTCGCGGCTCGTCGATCGGCACCGCGAGGTGACGGTGGTGACGAGCGATCGCGAACTGGCAGGACGCGTGACGGATGCCGGCGCCACCGTGCGCGGTGCGCGGTGGCTGCTCGACCTCTTGCCCACTCCCGGTCGCTGAGCGAGCCGCAGGCGAGACGAAGCGCACCCCGCTACTCCGCTCGCCCCCGCAGCCGGTCGATCTCGCGCCGCTCCCGCTTCGTCGGCCTCCCGGCGCCTCGATCGCGCACCGGCACGAACCCCGTGAGCTCACGCGGCGGCGGGGGAGGAGTGCGATCCTCCACCGACTCGGCGACGACTGCGGCGCCCACGCGCTTGGTGATGGTCTGCTTGACGACAAGGATCCGGTCGAACCCTTGGATGCGCACGCGCAGCTCATCGCCTGGACGCACGGGCTGCGCGGCCTTCGCGCGTTCGCCATTGACGCGGACGTGCCCCGCACGGCACGCGGCCGTGGCGGCCGTGCGGGTCTTGAAGATCCGCACCGCCCACAGCCACGCGTCGACACGCGCCGACTCGGCCACTATGCGACCTCCTGCACCGCCGGCTCTTCGCTCCGCGTGGCGATGCGGTCTGCGACGACCACGCCGGCGGCGATGAGGCCCTGCCCGAGCGTGTAGGTGAGCATCACAAGGGGACTCGTCCAATCCGGCATCGCGTCGGGGAGGAAGAGCCGGAACGCGAGGATCGAGTCCGACGTGAGGAAGAAGGCGCCGCCCCACGCGATGAGCGGGTGGCACCGCGAGGTCGCGACCGCCGTGCCGCCGAGCACGAGTCCGTAGACGGCGACCGCGATCGCGAGTCCGCCGAGGTGCGGCCACAGGACGGCGATGAGCACGCCCCACCACACCGCATATATGAGTGCCCACGGCGGCACCCGCCGCACGGCGACTTTGCGCCAGAAGAGCCAGATGTAGCAGAGGTGCGCGAGCCCGAAGAACAGCAGCATCATCGGCAGCGTCGGCGCGAACGGGAAGAACGTGCCCGCCCCGTCGCCGAGCCACGAGAGCGCGATCGCGGCGAGCAGCAGCGTGTACGGCGCGCCCCATCGGGAGCCTCGGCCGCCGACCAGCACCGCGAGCGCGAGGAGTGGCATGAGCAGGAGCTTCGTCGGAGCCGCGACCGCGTCGGCATTGAACGCGAGCGCCACGACGTGGACGATCGACACGATCGCGTAAGGGACGATCCAGAGCCGTCGCATGTTCCTCCTCATTGAGCGCGCGGACGATCCATCGTCGCACGCGCGACGCCCGCTCTGCGCCTTCAGCGGGTGAGGTCGAGCGCGACGATCGCGCGGCCGGCCTTCGGTCGCGCCACTGTCTCGAATCCGGCGTCTTCGAACACCGACAGCACGCCGTGATACAACTCGTTCGACAACTGCTTCACTTCACGAGGGTCGCGCGGGTACGCCTCGAGAAGGCGAGCACCCTGCTCGCGCGCGAACTGCACAGCGGCTTCGAGCAGACGGTAATTGAGTCCTTGCTTTCGGTACTCGCGCCTCACGACAAAGCACGACACCGCCCACACCGACGGGTCGCCCCAGTCTTCTCGCGTGTGCGCCGCGTACTCCTTCGTGCGCTGAAGCCGCGGCTGAACCGCGCGTGGACTCACGCGCACCCACCCCGCCGCCTCACCGTCGACGTACGCGATGAGCGCCGGAGGCACCTTCTCGCTCATCTGCTCGCGCAGCAAGTCGGTACGCTGCTCGAGCGTCGTGGCGTTGAACTCGGCGTTCGTGAGCGTCCACCACTGGCATTGACAGCTGCGACCGTCGCCGCCTCCGCTCAGCGCGCGCTCGGCGTCGTCGAAGCGGTCAGCGGTGGCAGGCAGGATCTCGATCCGGGGCATGGGACGACGCTAGTCGCGGCATCCGACAAGGTGAATCCGGATGCCACGCCCCGCCGCCCTCGGTTCGCGACCGCCCCCGCGAGCGGGTAGGATGGGGGAGTTGTCCGCGCTCCGGCGGGGGCATCGGGATGTGGCGCAGCTTGGTAGCGCACTTGACTGGGGGTCAAGGGGTCGCAGGTTCAAATCCTGTCATCCCGACCACATCGAGAGGGTCGGCCGAAGGTCGGCCCTCTCTCTATTGGGCTCCCGGGGAACCAGTCGGGCATCGTGCGACGTCACCGGCAACGACTTCAACGCCCGCAGCCACTCGCGTTCACCCTGCGAGACGCACCACGTGGGTCGAGGCGACCGCACCTGAAGCCCCTCACCCCTGCATCCGCGGATCGAACGTCGGGTCCGGGAACATCGGCGGGCACGCCTCAGTCACCGCCTGCGGCCGCAGCTCGAAGTGCCACCGCTCGTTCGCGTAGATCTGGCACAGCCCGAAGGCGGCGCCGTGCTGCGAGAGCCAGGACGTGGCATCCGTCTCGCCCACATCGACCGCGTCGCCGGTCACGTGCGGCGACGTCTCCGCGGTCGCGACCCATCTCGCCGCCTCCTCGCGCGAGCCGTACTCCGCCACCGCGTCGTCGAGCAGGCGCGTCTGGTATTCGGGCGACCGCCACCCGCTGTTGACGAAGAACCGGATGCCCTCGCCCTCCGCCGCTGTCGCCGCCGCGCGCAGCGCCTCGAGCAGGTCCGGAGAGACCCGGGCGACGCCCGCGTACTCGTCGTCGAACGCCGTCACGCCCGCGGGGAGCGATCCGTCCGGCTCGAGAAGCGGGGGAGCGGCCGGGGTGCTCGCGACCGACTCGGCCGACGAGGGCACGGTCTGGAGCACGAGGCTCCCGACGAGCGCTGTCCCCGCGATGACGGTGCCGACGAGGGCGAGGCCGATCGTCCGGCGGACGACGACTTCCGCTGACTGTCTTCGCATGCCGTCCAGCACAACAAGGGGCGTGTTGCCAGGGCGTATGCGGTTCTTCTTACGCGGACGATATGCGCCGGTTCCTAGGATCGACGCATGCGCGTATTGGTCGTCGAAGACGAGCCCCTCCTCGCCGAGGCGATCCGCGACGGGCTGCGCCTCGAGGCGATCGCGGCCGACGTCGCGGGCGACGGCCACACCGCGCTCGAGCTCCTCGGGCTCAACGCCTACGACGTGGCGGTGCTCGACCGCGACATCCCGGGACCGTCGGGCGACGACGTCGCCGCGAGCATCGTCGCCTCCGGGAGCGGCACGCCGATCCTCATGCTGACCGCCGCCGACCGCCTCGACGACAAGGCGTCGGGGTTCGAGTTCGGGGCGGACGACTACCTCACGAAGCCCTTCGCGATGCAGGAGCTCGTTCTGCGGCTGCGCGCGCTCGGCCGCCGGCGCGGGCACGCCCGGCCGCCCGTGCTCGAGCTCGCGGGGCTGCGGCTGGATCCGTTTCGCCGCGAGGTCTACCGCGACGGCCGCTACGTGCCGCTCACCCGCAAGCAGTTCGCGGTGCTCGAAGTGCTCATGGCCGCGCAAGGTGGCGTGATCAGCGCGGAGGAGCTGCTCGAACGGGCGTGGGACGAGAACGCCGATCCGTTCACGAACGCCGTGCGCATCACGGTCTCGGCGCTGCGCAAGCGGCTCGGCGAGCCGTGGGTCATCGCGACGGTGGCGGGCGTCGGATACCGGATCGAGCCGCCCGGCGGCGCGGGCGAGGGGGACGACGATCGTGGATAGGCGGCCAGGGCTCAGCATCCGCCTCAGACTCACCTTCAGTTACGCCGGGTTCCTCATGGTCGCGGGCGTGCTGCTGCTCGCGGTCGTGTGGGTCTTCCTGCTGCGCTACGTGCCCGACGGTCCCATCACGGGCCCAGGCCCCTTCATCCCGAATCGCGGCGACCTCGTGCGCGCGTTCGCGCCGGCCGCGGGGTGGGCGCTGCTGGTCCTGCTCGCCTTCGGGCTGGCGGGCGGCTGGTTCCTGGCTGGACGGATGCTGGCGCCCCTCACGCGCATCACGGCGGCGACGCGCAAGGCGGCCGCGGGTTCTCTCTCGCACCGCATCGAGCTCGAGGGGCGCAACGACGAGTTCCGCGAGCTCGCCGACAGCTTCGACACGATGCTCGCGCAGCTGGAGTCGCACGTCGAGGAGCAGCGACGCTTCGCGGCGAACGCCTCGCACGAGCTGCGGACCCCGCTCACGATCACGCAGGCGCTCCTCGAAGTGGCCCGCGACGATCCGGATCGAAACGTCGACGTACTCATCGAGCGCCTGCACGCCGTCAACGCCCGCGCCGTCGAGCTCACCGAGGCGCTCCTCACGATGAGTCGCGCCGATGCCGGGTCGTTCCCGCGCGAGGCGGTCGACCTGTCGCTCGTGGCTGAAGAAGCGGCCGAGATGCTGCAGCCGCTTGCCGACACGAACGGAGTGACGATCCGGATGCGGGCGGAGCCCAGCACCGTCGTCGGATCGAACGCACTCCTGCTGCAGCTGACCACGAACCTGCTGCACAACGCGATCGTCCACAACGTGCCGAGCGGGGGAGTCGTCGACGTCGGCACCCGCGTCGAGGGGGCGTCTGCGGTGCTCGAGATCGAGAACACCGGCGAGGCGCTCAGCCCCGCGCTCGTCGCGACGCTGACCGAGCCGTTCCGGCGTGGCGCAGCACGCGTCCGCACGGATGTCGGCGGGGTCGGCCTCGGGCTCGCGATCGCGGACCGCATCGTGCGCGCGCACGGCGGCACGCTCGCCCTGCGGTCGCGCGAGGGCGGCGGGCTCATGGTCACGGTCCGGCTGCCGGCTCGGACCCGCGCGGAGGCGTGAGTCGTACCACGGTGCCACCGGCCCTGGGCCAGAACGGTACCGCCGGCCGATGTGGTCCGCCGAGGGAGCTTCGTAGCGTCGGGGCATGATCACTGCGGAGCACCTGACGAAGAAGTTCGGCGAGAAGGTCGCCGTCGACGATGTGTCCTTCACCGTGAGACCGGGCCTCGTCACGGGCTTCCTCGGGCCGAACGGCGCCGGTAAGTCGACGACGATGCGCATGATCGTCGGGCTCGATCGACCGACGTCCGGCACGGCGACGGTCGACGGCCGAGAGTACGCGCGCATGCGCGCGCCGCTCGCCGAGGTCGGAGTCCTGCTCGATGTGAAGGCCGTGCACGGCGGCCGGACCGCTCGCGGTCATCTGCGGGCGATCGCCGCGACGCACGGGATCCCGCGGTCGCGCGTGGACGAGGTCATCGAGCTCACCGGCCTTGGCCCGGTCGCGCGCAGGCGGGCGGGCGGGTTCTCGCTCGGCATGGGGCAGCGGCTCGGAATCGCGACCGCGCTGCTCGGCGATCCGCACACGCTGATCCTCGACGAGCCGGTGAACGGGCTCGACCCGGAAGGGGTGCGGTGGGTCCGTGACCTCGTGCGCCACGCGGCGTCGGAAGGCCGGACGGTCCTGCTCTCTAGTCACCTCATGAGCGAGATGGCCCAGAGCGCGGATCACATCGTCGTGCTGGGGCGAGGCACGGTGCTGGCGGATGCTCCGCTCGCCGACCTCGTCCGCGCGTGGACCACGACCACCGTGCGGGTCCGCACTCCACTGCCCGCGCAGCTCGCCCTGGCCGTCGCCGGCACCGCGGCCGAGATCGCTCCGGTCGGACCGGAGACCCTCGAGATCGCCGGGCTGCCCGCCGCTCGCATCGGCGACATCGCGGCATCCCGCGGAATCCCGCTCCACGAGCTCACGTCGGCCTCGGGCTCGCTCGAGGAGGCGTACCTCGCCCTCACCGGCGAGTCCGTCGAGTACCGCACGAAGGAGTTCGCATGACCGCCGCATCGGTCGCACCGGCCCCCACACCCGCGGCCGCTCCCGCGCTCTCGTTCCCGCGCGTCGTGCGCGGCGAGTGGATCAAGATCTCCACGCTCCGCTCGACGTGGTGGTCCCTCGCGATCACCGCGGCGCTGACCGTCGGCGTCGCGCTGCTGTTCGCGCGGGCGATGCGCGGGCCGGCCGACGGCGGCATCGAGGCCGCGGTCTCGTCCGTGCAGTTCACGATGCTCCTCGCGGGGATCCTCGGCGCGATCTCGGTCACGGGGGAGTACTCGACCGGGACGATGCGCTCCTCGTTGACGGCCGTGCCCGTTCGCGGGTCGCTGCTCGCGGCGAAGGCGATCGTGGTCGTGACGCTGGTGTTCGCGGCATCCGTCGTCATCGTCGTCATCGCGACCTTCGCCGTATCGCCGATCGTCGACGCGAGGGATCACCCGATCCACTGGCACGAGCCGTCCGAATCGTGGCTGCCGCTGCTGGCGGCGGCGTTCTCGATGTCGGTGTTCGCACTCATCGGGCTCTCACTCGGCTTCGTGCTGCGCAGCGGTGCGGGCGCCATCGCGGCCGCGGTCGGGCTGCTCTTCGTCCTCCCGATCGTCGTGAGCCTGTTGAACGACGTCGAGATGACCTGGCTCCGCGTGGTGGGCAGCCACTTGCCGATGCCTGCGTCGCAGAACCTGATCCTGCCGCAGAGCGACTGGGGGCTCGAGTGGCCCGTCGCCCTCGTCACGCTGTGCGCGTGGGTGGCCGGTGGACTGACGGCCGCGTGGGTGACCCTGCGCGCGCGGGACGCGTAGAGTCGGCGCATGCCGACCCGGCGTCGCCGCACGCCCGTCGCCCCCGCGGACGACGGCCTGCGACTGCCGCCCTCGCCCGGTGTGTTCCGGCGCTTCTGGGCGGGGCACCCGGTCGTCACCGACATCGTCGTCGCGCTCGCGTGTCTGCTCGCCTCGCTCGCACCGGCGGTGACGTTCGGCTCGGTCGCGCAGGGCGGATCGGCGCCGCTCCTCGCGTGGTCGCCGATCCATTTCGTGGCGGTCGCGGCATGCGTGCTCGTCGTGTGGCGGCGTCGCCTCCCGGTGGTCGTGTTCGCCGCGTCGATTGTGGTCGCGGTCGCGTACTTCTTCCTCCCGTCCGCCACGAGCGGGGTGCTCGTGCTCGTGGGGGCGTACGCGCTCGCGGCGCAGCGGTCGTCGCGGGCGGTGTGGACCGGGCTCGCGATCGGTGTCGGCACGCTCGCCGTCATCGCCACGAGCCTGAGTGCGACTGGTGCCATCGAGGGCCGGGTCGCACTGGAGTCGATCGCGTGGACGCTCGTGCTCGGACTCCTCGGCGCGCTCGCCGGAGTCAACGTCCGCAACCGCAGACGCTATGTCGAGGCGATCATCGACCGGTCGCGTCAGCTCCTCGTCGAGCGCGACCAGCGGGCGCAGCTCGCGGCCGCCGAGGAGCGAGCGCGTATCGCGCGGGAGATGCACGACGTCGTCTCGCACTCGCTGACCGTCATCGTCGCCCTGTCGGAGGGCGCGGCGGCCACGGACGACCGCGAGCGGTCGCGGAATGCATCGGATGCCGCGGCCGCGGCCGCCCGCGAAGCGCTGACCGAGATGCGCGGCATGCTCGGCGTGCTGCGCGATCGCGGCCCCGACGCGCCGCTCGAGCCGCCTGAACCCGTCGATCCCGAGGCTGTCGTCGCCGCGGCACGGCGTGCCGGCTACCCGGCGACGCTGACCGTCGTCGGTGCGTCGGACGTGCCGCACGCGACTCGATACGCGATCGGGCGGATCGTGCAGGAGGGAGTGACGAACGCGATGCGCCATGCACCGCACGCCACGACGATCGACGTGCGGATCGACCTCTCGCGGCGCCCGGTCGTCGTCGAGGTCGACAACGACGGGGTCGACGGGAACGCCCGCCGTGAGGAGGGGTTCGGCCTGCGCGGCCTCGCCGAGCGGGTGATCCGCGTCGGCGGCGCGGTGACCGCTGGGCCGGTCGGGGCGACGCGATGGTCGCTTCGTGCCGAGCTTCCGGCTCCGGAGGGGGCCGCGGTCGGCGCATCCGGGGAACCCTCGGCACCCTCCCTACCCTCCTCCGAACCCGTGAGGGCGACGACGGCATGAGCGAGCCGATCCGCGTGCTGCTCGTCGACGACCAGGAGCTCATCCGCGTCGGCTTCCGCCTCGTGCTCGAGGCCGAGCCCGACATCGTGGTGGTGGGAGAGGCGGGCGACGGAGCCGCCGGTGCGGCGCGAGCCGCCGCCCTCGCGCCCGATGTCGTGCTCATGGACGTGCGGATGCCGGGACTCGACGGCATCGCCGCGACCGAGCGCATCGTGGCCGACAGCCCCGCGAGCCGTGTCCTCGTCCTCACGACCTTCGACCTCGATGAGTACGCGTTCGGCGCCCTCGAAGCCGGCGCGAGCGGCTTCGTGCTGAAGGACGTGCAGCGTCACGAGCTCGCCGCGGCGGTGCGCGCGGTGCATCGTGGCGACGCGGTGCTCGCCCCACGCGTGACCCGTCGGATGCTGGATCGCCTTGCGGCGACTCGACGTCCCGCTTCGGCCGGGCCCGATCCCGCCGAGGTCCTCACCGAGCGCGAGCACGAGGTGTTCGTCGCGATCGCTCGGGGCCGGACGAACGCCGAGATCGCGGACGCGCTCTTCTTGAGTGAGTCCACGGTAAAGACGCACGTCGGTCGAATTCTCGCGAAGCTCGGCGCGCGCGATCGCGTGCACGCCGTGATCATCGCGCACCGCTGGGGTCAGGTGCCCGACAACGCTTCCGACCCGATCGCGCCTCTGCCAGACTGACTCGCGTCCCCGGCCGTGCGACCGAAGGCAGTCACGAATGGACGAAGCGACCGAAGCTCCCGCCCGCATCCCGCCCCGTTGGTTCGTGCGCACGGCGTGGGTCGTGCACCGGGCGATCTACCGCGTCACCGGCGGTCGCAAGGGGCTCTCAACTCCCAAGCCGGGCAGCTACGGCATGATGCGACTGCACACGGTCGGGCGGCGCAGCGGCAAGGAGCGAGTCGCGATCGTCGCGTACTACGAGGACGGGCCCGACCTCGTCACGCTGGCGATGAACGGCTGGGCCGACCCGCCGCCCGCGTGGTGGCTCAACCTCAAGTCGAACCCGATCACTCGGGTCGACCTCCCCGACGGCGAAGAGCGCGCGGTGCGCGCCCGCGAGGCGCACGGCGTCGAGCGCGAAAGGCTCTGGGCGGGCTACAAGGACTACTGGCGCGGCGACCTCGACCGGCAGGCCCGCCTCCGCTCGCACGACACGCCCGTCGTCGTGTTCGAGCCCGTCGGCGCGTGATCAGCGTCTGAGGATCACGAGCCGCTGCGTCGCCCGTGTCATCGACACGTAGCGGTCGACGGCGCCCTCGATGCCGGTGCCGAACGACTCGGGCTCGACGAGCACGACGAGGTCGAACTCGAGGCCCTTCGCCGTGACCGGAGTCAGTGACCGAACCCGCGCGCGAGGCTCGAACGACGGGTCGCCGATCACCGCCGCGATGCCCTCCTCGTGCGTCTCGAGCCACTCGTCGAGGATCGCGTCGCGCTCGTCCACCGACCCGTACCGCACGGGGATGCCCGTCGAGCGGATCGACGTCGGGACGTTCGCGTCGGGCAGCGCCGCGCGGATCACGGGTGCCGCCTCGGCCATGACCTCTTCGGGCGTGCGGTAGTTGATCGTCAGAGACGACACGCGCACGTCGCGGAACCCGATGCGCGCGAGGCGTTCCTCCCACGACTCGGTGAACCCGTGCCGCGCCTGCGCGCGGTCGCCGACGATCGTGAAGCTGCGAGAGGGGCAGCGGCTCAGGAGCATCCGCCATTGCGCGTCCGTCAGCTCCTGCGCCTCGTCGATCACGATGTGCGCGAACGGACCGGCGAGCACGTCGGGGTCGTAGCTCGGCAGCGCGGCCTCGTCGACGAGGGTGTTCGTGAAGTCCTGTCCGCGCAGCATCGTCATGACGAGCATCTCGCTGTCGTCCGCCTCGATGAGGTGATCGATCACGCGAGAGCGCTCCTCCTGCTCGGAGGCGAGGAGCGCCTCGCGTTCGCGGCGCCGGCGACCGGCCTCGGGGTCGCCGATGCGCCGGCGCGCGGCGTCGAGGAACGGCAGGTCGGACTCGGTCCACGCGCGCGGATCGGGGCGTTGGAGCATCCGTCGCTCTTGCGGGGTGAGCCACGGCGCGCACAGGTCGAGGTAGGCGGGGACCGACCACAGATCCGCGACGACGCCGGCAGCATCGAGGATCGGCCACGCGCGCGTGAATGCGGTCGTGAGTGCGTCGTTCGCGCGGAGTGCCCGCCGCAGCGCCGGCTCGGGCGCCTCGCCCTCCAGCCGGTCGAGGAGGATCTCGAGGAGCGCCTCCCACACCCCGTCGCGGTTGTCGTTGTGCGTCGCGGCCGGATCGGCCGCGTCGAACGCCTCTGCCCAGTCGTCGGGGGTGAGCACGACGTCGGTCCACGGCGTCTCGATGAGCATCGGCCTTGCGGGCGGCTCCTCGTGGTACCGCACCGCCCGTTCGATCAGGCGGTTGACGTCGGCGGACTCCTTGATGCGGGCGGTCGCTGCATCCGTCTCTGCCCCTGCCGTCGCTCCCTCCTCGACGAGGTCGCGCAGCGTCGCGGTGAGGACGCCCTCTTCGCCGAGGCTCGGCAGCACGTCCGACACGTACGCGAGGTACGGCTCGTGCGGCCCGACGAACAGCACGCCGCCCCGCCGGTGACCGAGCCGCGGGTCGGAGTACAGGAGGTAGGCCGTGCGGTGCAGCGCCACGACAGTCTTGCCCGTGCCCGGGCCGCCGTCGACGACGAGCGCTCCGCGGGACCCGGCGCGGATGATCGCGTCCTGGTCCGCCTGGATCGTCGAGAGCACGTCGCGCATGCGCTGCGACCGGCTCGCGCCGAGGCTCGCGATGAACGCCGAGTCGTCGTCGAGCGCCACGCGCTGCTCGAGGCCCGCGGCCGTGAACACCTCGTCCCAGTAGTCGGTGATGCGCCCATTCGTCCACCGGTAGCGGCGCCTGCTCACAAGACCTTGCGGGTTGGCGTGCGTCGCCGCGAAGAACGGCTCCGCCGCGGGCGCGCGCCAGTCGATGAGGAGCGGCTCGCCCGTGCGGTCGCTCAGGCCCAGGCGGCCGATGTACACGGGCTCGGAGTCGCCGTCGCGCACGACGCGTCCGAGGCACAGATCGAGGCGGAAGCGCCGCAGCGTGCGCAGCCGTGACGTGAGGCGATGGATCTCGAGGTCGCGGTCGAGCGCGCCCTGGCCCGATCCGGCGGGGGTGAGCCGTTCGGCGTCGAGCCGCGCCGACAGGTCGGCGATCTCGGTGTCGAGCGTCTCCGCCATCGCGGCGAAGTGCCGCTCGTCCTCCGCGATGAGGCGGGGGTCGACCTTGGCGGCGAGGTTGCCGGGAAGGTCGAATACGTGGGTGGTCAGTCGAGTCACGTCCTCAGCTCCGTAGGGGGAGGGTCAATTGTGCCTCTGACCGGGGCCCTTGCGGCAAGCCCCCCACCCCTCGGTATCCTGGAAATGCGAGGATGCGCCGTTGTGCGCGCGCCGCTGGGGGAGACTGGGGCGATGGGATTCACCCGCGCCGAGCTCGAGTCGTATCGCGGCCGGGGCATCCCCGATCTCATGCCGGAGCATCCGCTTCTCGTGTTCGTCGGCATCAACCCGGGCCTGTGGACTGCCGCGACCGGTGTGCCGTTCGCGCACCCGGGCAACCGCTTCTATCCCGCGCTCGTCGCGGCGGGTGTCATCCCGCGCGTGCCGCACATCGACGGAGCCGGCGCGGGACTCTCGACCGACGACCGCCGCATGTTCCTCGACGCGGGCATCGGGATCTCGAACTTCGTGAACCGCGCGACGGTGCGCGCGGACGAGCTCTCTCGTGAGGAGCTGCGCGAGGGAGCGAGAAGACTCGAGACGGATGCCGCGCGCTGGCGTCCGCGCGTCGTCGCGATCGTCGGGGTCACCGCCTACCGGACAGGCTTCGGGCGGCCGCGCGCCGCCGCCGGGAAGCAGCCCGAGACGCTCGCGGGCGCGTAGCTGTGGGTCGTGCCGAACCCGAGCGGGCTCAACGCGCACGACACGATCGCGTCGCTCGCGGAGGCCTACGCAGCGCCGGCGCGGGCGGCGGGAGTGCTCGGCGGTTCGGAGTGAGGGCTCACGCGGTGGCCGGCGGCTCCGCCTGGGCGGGGGAGCCTGCGGGGGAGTCATCGGCCGCGGCCCCTGCCGCTGCCTTCAGGAGCAGCCGGTGGAACTCGGCCCGTTCGTCCGGGTCGAGGGCCGCCAGTGCGTCCCGCTCGGCGCCCGCGACGAGCGTGCAGAGCTCGCCGATGACCTCTTCGCCCTGCTTCGTCGCGACGATGCGGCGCTGTCGTCGGTCTTCGGGGTTCGGACGGCGCGCCAGGAGGCCGGCGTCTTCGAGGTCGTCGACCAGGTAGGTCATCACCGTGCGGTCGATGCCGAGCCGCTGCGCGAGGGCGAGCTGGCTCGGCCGCTGACCGTTGACGACGACCTCGGCGAGCGTCTCGTATCCGCGCGTGGTCTGCGGGAAGTCGGAGAGGATCGGCGCCACGCGATCGCGGTACGCGCGTAGGAGCACGCCGAGCGCCCACCCGAAGTCTTGGGTGAGAGGCGGATGTGGCGGATCTGTTACAGCCATGCAATACATGGTAGGACAGACCAGTTAACGCGGCATTCATCTGTGGGGAATATCATCTGCGAGTAGGCGTTGTAGATCCCCGTGCCGCGATCCGCGGCGTCAGACTCCGCGCGCCCGGCGCGGATCGGGAAGGAACAATGGACTTCGAACTCGGGATCGTCCTGCGCGCGACGGACGAGCATCAGGCGAACGCCCCCACCGACCTCGCCAAGCTCGCCGAAGAGCGCGGCCTCGACCTCGTGGTCGTCGAGCCCGTGCCCGCCGACGGAGCGATCGACTCGTGGACGCTCGCAGCCTGGCTCGCCGGCGCGACCAGTCGCATCGGTATCGGCATCGACGCGCGCCGGCCGTCCGCTCCCGACCCCGCGGACAGCGCGGCGCCGTATCCGAGCGTGATCGAGCGGGCTCGCGAGAGCATCGACAGACTGGCGCCCGGACGAGTCATGACGGATGCCGCGACGTGGGTCGTGGCATCCGCCGATTCCGACGCCGCCGCTCTCGCGGCCGTTGCCCAGCGTGACGGCCGGCCCGTCGTCGTTCCCGTGAACTCGCGCGAGGAGCTCGAGCGCATCGCGGCTCTCGTGCCCGACCGCACCCGCGCGAAGGGACGCCGTCGCTCGGCCGCCGCGCGTGCGCGGCGCGTCGCCGGGATCGACTACGACGGCGTGCCGGAGTCGCTCGCCGAGACCGCAGTGGAGCCGGGCGACCCGGAGTACGCATCGGTCGCCTCGACGTATCTGCGCGGCGGACAGCCGGGGCTCGTGCTGCGTCCGCGCACACCCGACGAGGTCGGTGACGCGCTCGCGTTCGCTTCGCGGCATCCGGAGCTCCCGCTCGGCATCCGCAGCGCAGGCCACGGCATCAGCGGCCGGTCCACGAACAAGGGCGGCCTCGTGATCGATGTCGGCGCGATGGACTCCATCGAGGTGCTCGACGTCGACCGTCGGCTCGTGCGCATCGGCCCGGGCGCCACGTGGAAGCGCGTCGCCGCGGCACTCGCCCCGTACGGCTGGGCGCTCGGCTCGGGCGACTACGGCGGCGTCGGCGTCGGCGGACTCGCGACGGCGGGCGGCATCGGCTTCCTGTCGCGCAAGCACGGCCTCACGATCGACCACGTGCGCGCGGTCGAGCTCGTCGTCCCCGACGGTCGCCTCGTGCGGGCCACCGCGACCGAGAATCCCGACCTGTTCTGGGCCGTGCGCGGTGCGGGCGCGAACTTCGGCATCGCGACGGCGTTCGAGTTCGAGGTGTCCGAAGTCGGCGATGTCGGGTGGGCGCAGCTCATGTTCGTCACGAACGACCTCGAGGAGTCGCTGCGCCGCTACGGCGAGCTCGCGAGTGCGGCGCCGCGCGATACGACCGTGTTCTTGGTGACGGGCCAGCCGCAGGACGGCATGGCGCGGCTCCAGCTGTACGGCATGGTCGACAATCCGGATGCCGACACCGTCGTCGAGCGGCTTACGCCGTTCCTCGAGCTCGGCATGCTCGCGCAGCAGCAGGTCGTCATGACGAGGTACGAGTCGGTGATGGCCCTGGCGGCCGACGTCGGACCCGAGGGGCAGCACGGCTACGGGGAGCCGCATTCGCGCTCGGCATTCATCGACGAGCTCACGCCAGAGTTCGCGCGCGACGCGACCCGGATGCTCGAGACGGGCGCGGTGCACTTCTTCGAACTGCGCGCGATGGGCGGTGCGATCGCGGACGTCTCACCGGATGCCACGGCCTTCGCCTTCCGCACGCCGGCGTTCCAGGTGACGGCGATGGGCGCGCGGGACGACCGGCTGAACCGCGCGTGGGCGCCCCTGCGCGGACACATGGATGGGCTGTACCTCAGCTTCGAGACCGACCGCACGCCGCAGACGCTGCGCGACGCTTTCCCGCCTCGCGTGCTCGACCGCCTGCGCGCGCTCAAGCGCCGGTACGATCCCCACAACCTCCTGCGCGACAACTTCGACATCGACCCTTCGGGCGCGACATCGCTCGCGCCCGCCCAGACCCCAAGGGAGGCCATCGCATGACCGACTACGGCCACGACCTGCTCTTCGGAACGTTCGTCACACCGTCGGCACAGAACGCCGAGCACGCCCTCGACGTCGCGGTCGCGACCGATCGCGCCGGTCTCGACCTCGTCACGTTCCAGGATCACCCGTACCAGCCGGCGTTCCTCGACACCTCGACGCTGCTCGCCTTCGCCGCCGCACGCACCGAGAACGTGCACCTGAGCGCGAACGTCGCGAGCCTCCCGCTGCGACCGCCCGCGGTCCTGGCGCGCGCGGCGGCCTCGCTCGACATCCTCAGCGGGGGCCGGTTCGAACTCGGCATCGGCGCGGGCGCGTTCTGGGATGCCATCGCTGCCATGGGCGGCCGCAAGCTCACCCCGGGGCAGGGTGTCACGGCGCTCAAGGAGGCGATCCGGATCATCCGCGAGCTGTGGGACGTCGACAACCCCGAGATCGTGCGCGTGGACGGGAAGTACTACACGGTGAAGGGCGCCAAGCGCGGTCCGCGCACGGCACACGACATCGCGGTCTGGGTGGGTGCTTACAAGCCGCGGATGCTCGCGCTCACGGGCGCGATGGGCGACGGCTGGCTGCCGACGCTCGAGTACATCGAAGGAGGTCTCGCAGGGGTTCCCGACTCCAACGCGCGCATCGACGAGGCGGCGCTGGAGGCCGGTCGCACGCCGTCGGACGTGCGGCGCGTGTTCAACTTCATGCGCGTGGGCTTCGCGCCCAGCGAGCGCGGACTGCTCAACGGCCCGCCCGAGGCGTGGGTGGACAACATCGCCGACATGGCCCTCAATTACGGCATCAGCGCGTTCCTCATCGGAGGCGACGACATCGCCGTGACCGAGCGGTTCGCGGCTGAGGTCGTCCCCGCGGCTCGGGAATTGGTCGCGCGCGAGCGAGGTCGCTGATTCGTTCGCTCGGCGTCCGGGCGGTCGTCCCCGGTGGCATGCTGGAACGCATGCAGCAACGACCCCTCGGACGCACCGGACGCGATATCTCGGCCATCGGCCTCGGCACATGGCAGCTCGGCGCGGACTGGGGCGCCGTGAGCGAGGACGACGCGGCGGCGGTGCTGGCGGCATCCGTCGATCACGGCGTGACCCTGTTCGACACCGCCGACGTCTACGGCGACGGCCGCAGCGAGTCGATCATCGGCCGTTTCCTCGCCGAGCGACCCGGCCACGGCATCACCGTCGCGACGAAGATGGGCAGGCGTCTGCCGCAGGTGCGCGAGAACTACTCGCCCGAGAACTTCCGCGCGTGGACCGACCGCTCGCGGCGCAACCTCGGCGTCGAGACGCTCGACCTCGTGCAGCTGCACTGCCCGCCGACGTCCGTGATCGAGGACGACGCGACCTACGACGCTTTCGACGAGCTCGTCGCCGACGGCTCCATCACGGCGTACGGCGTGTCGGTTGAGACGAGCGCGCAGGCGCTCGCGGCGATCGCGCGGCCGAACGTCACGAACGTGCAGATCATCTTCAACCCGTTCCGGCTCAAGCCGCTCGACGAGGTGCTCCCGGCCGCCGCGACGGCGAACGTCGCGATCTTCGCGCGCGTGCCGCTCGCGTCGGGCCTCCTGTCGGGCAAGTACACCTCATCAACGACGTTCGCGGCGGACGACCACCGCTCGTACAACCGCCACGGCGAGGCCTTCGACCGTGGCGAGACCTTCTCGGGCGTCGACTACGAAGAGGGGCTGGCCGCGGCATCCGAGCTCGCGGAAGCCCTGCCCGAAGGCGTGTCGCTGCCCGCCGCGACCCTCGCGTGGATCGCCTCGCGCCCGGGAGTCACGAGTGTGATCCCCGGGGCGCGCAACGTGCGCCAGGCAGAGTCGAACGCCGAGGCGGCGGCGCTCCTCGAGGGCGGATTCGACCTCGACGCGTTCGACCGCGCCGTCCACGACGTGTACGACCGGCGGCTGCGCGAGTCCATCCACCCGCAGTGGTGAGCGCTCGCTGAGCGGCACTTCGTGCGCTTCGCTCGCTCACCGTCCGGGTGATCACGGACGAAATGCGGATGCCGCGACCCCGGCGGTGGCCAGGGGCGCGGCATCCGTGTGCGCTGTCTCTCCTTCTACGGGGTGGGGTAGTCGACGATGAACTGCGGCACGCCGATCTTGGTGGTGTCGGCCTGACCGCCCACGCCGTTCACGACGTGCTGGACCGTGCCGGCGCTGAGGTTGACCGTCATGATGTGGTGCAGCTGAACGCCCGGCGTCTCGGGAACCGAGAACCCGTTCGCGGTGACGATCGACGGGTTGTTCTGGTTGAACACGTACACGCCCGCGCCGTCGAGGCGGTGCGCCGTGACGTCCGGCGCGACGGCGTAGCCCGGCCACCCGAGCGTGCCGTCCGGCTGCGTCCAGTCCGCCTGCGTCGGCGGGTCGTACGGCAGCTCGTTCTGATAGAGGATCACGCGGCCGTTCTCGCCGTTCCAGAGCGTGTTGTACGTCTGGAAGTGCTCGACGAACAGCCCGGTCGCGGTGACGTCGTCGCCGTTGACGATGACGCCGACCTGGCCGGTGTTGGTGTTCCACCGGTCGGTGTCGCCGTTCACGCCGTTCGTGAAGCCCTCGACTCCGTGGTCGCCCCGCCACACCCACGTGTGGTCGATGAGCACGTTGTCGGAGTTGACCTCGAGCGCGGTCGTCGCCTTGCCGATGTGCGGTCCGCCGACGCGGAAGTACACGTCGCTGAGCGTGATCGGGTTGGCGTCGCCGAGCGGCTTGCCGCCCTTCTCCTTGCCGACGCGCAGCAGCACGGGCGACAGCTGCGGACCGGCGTCGATCGTGACGCCTGCGACGACGATGCCCTCGGCGTCCTTGATCTCGAGCGGGACCGCTCCGTTCGCGGCGGTGAGAGTCACGTGCCCGAGCCCGAGCACGACGGTGTTCGCGCGCTTGACCGCGATCGTGCGGTCGATGTCGTAGACACCCGGAGTCATGATCAGGTGCTGCCCGCGCGCGAGCGCGTTGTTGATGTCCTTGACCGAGTCGTCGGGCGTCGCGATGAAGAAGTCCGTGATCGGGACGCTGCGCCCGGCCGTCTCACCGTCGCCCCAGCTGATGCCGCTCGAGTCTCGCTGCACGGCGGGCACGCGCACGTTGAAACTACCCTCGTCGTCGACGTAGAGGTACGGCTTCTCGCGCGAGATGGGGGTGGCGTCGATCGTCGTGTAGGGCGGGTCGGGGAACGTCGCGTCGTCCGGAGCTCCGATGACGCCCGAGAAGACCTGGTTCCACACGGCGTTCGACCAGCCGGCGATCTCGCTGTTGCGGATGAGCCACTGTTGCTGTGAGCCGTTGATGACGGCCGGCAGGCGCGAGTCGGCGATGAACCCGCCGCTCGCGTACTGCGGGCCGGCGGTGCAGTAGTCCATCAGTGAGAGCGACCCGCCCGAGACGTCGAGGCGGCGCATCGACACGGCCTGCGACACCGCCCAGAACTCCGCGCTCTGGCGGCATCCGTCTTGTCCTGCCTTGTCGATGTCGATCGAGAGGTTCGCGATCGTGCGCCAGAAGTTGACCAGCGCGAGGCAGTTGGCCGTGCCGCCGGCTTCGAGGCAGCGATTGTAGACCTCGACCGCGCCGTGGACGGTGACGTCTTCGGGTGAGGCTCCGAGCCCCGCGATCTCGGTGTAGTAGCCGACCTTGACCTGCAGCGGTTCGGCGACCGATCCGTACTGCCCGGGCAGCAAGTACACCGCGTGCCGCGCGGTGCTCATCTCGGCATCGACCTGCTGCGCGTGGAGGGCGTCGAGCTCGGCCTGGATCTGATCCACCGGTGTGTCGGGGGAGTAGATCGTGACGTTCGGTCCGAAGTCGGGGTGGAACGGGTCGACGGCGCGCGGCGGTGCGGCGACGGCCGGGGAGGACATGAGTGCTCCAGCGATGAGGGCCGCCACGGCGGCCGCTGCGGCGAGCCTCCCGTGGCGACGGACGGACATTGTCATGCGAGCTCCTTCTTCTTCGAGGGATCGCGCGGCGGGCGGCGCTTACTTTCAGGACAGTAACCAGAAACGGATGCCGCGACAACCACTTTGCTCGGAACGTGAACGCAATGCCGCTCAGGCGGCGAGGGCGCGCGGCAGCCACAGGACCGCGGCGACCAGCGCCGAACCCAGCAGCGAGACGCCCATGACGACACCGATCGTGCAGCTCGGGGCGAGCCCCCGTCGCTTCGCGAACCGCGACGCGAGCACGATCAGGACGAGCTGACCGAGCGCGAGCACGACGAGTCCCCAGTCGCCGAGGAGGTACGCGAGCGGGACGAACTGCAGCGCGACGATCACTGCGACGGCGAGCGGCACCGACGGCGAGCGGCCCGTGCGAGTCAGGATGATCCACGCGACGCCGGCGGCGACGCCTGCGACGGCGATGACGACCCCGAAGATCTCCATGCGGCCGTCGAGCATCGACTGGGTACTCCAGAACCGCCACGTGTAGAGGCCGCCGACAAGGGCGCCGACGATGCTGAGCGCCAGACCGGCGCCGAGCCACGGGCGGGCGCGGCGCGGCGGAGCCTCCAGCGCCCACCAGAACCACACGGCGCCGAGAAGGCTGAACCACCCCAGAATGAACACTCCGTCACGCAGGTAGTGCACGTGGTCACTCTATTGAGGTCGGCCCGTCGGATTCGATCGCGGGCGGCGGCGCGTCACAGATCCAGGCGCATCACGACCCGGCGCTTCGTAGGGTGCGACACCTCGCGGAACCCGGCGGCCGCGAACGCGCCGACCGAGCCGACGCTCATCTCGTCCCAGGTGACCTCTTTGCCTTCCGTGATGAGCGGGTAGCCCTCGATGGCCTGTGCTCCGCGCTCGCGTGCGTACTCGACGGCGGCGGCGACGAGGTCGTAGGTGAGGTGCTGGTGGCGATAGCCCTTGCGCACGACGAGGCACGGGATCGCCCACACGGTGTCGTCGTCCTTGTCTTCGAATGGACGCTCCTTCCACGGGACGGGGGAGCCGCGGACACGGCCGTACACACCGCGCCGATCGACCGCGCACCACCCGGCGGGCTCTCCGTCGAGGTACGCGACGATGCCGATCGTCTCCT
This sequence comes from Microbacterium immunditiarum, assembly GCF_013409785.1. Lineage (NCBI taxonomy): Bacteria > Bacillati > Actinomycetota > Actinomycetes > Micrococcales > Microbacteriaceae > Microbacterium > Microbacterium immunditiarum. Next base: position 2,903,721 of record NZ_JACCBV010000001.1, on the reverse strand, counting down.
TCGCGCGGGGATCGTCGCAGTGCGTCTCCTCGCGGAAGATCGCGGCGCGCTCCTCGACGGGGAGATGCCACCAGTCCCGGTCGCCGAGTCGCTGCCGCTCGCACTGGCACCGTCCGGCGGTGCCGGTGAGGATCGCCCGGAGGTCGTCCCACGACGCCTCGTTCGCGGGGACCATGCGGAGCCCGCCTTCGCCGACGCCCGTGCGCGCGCGGTTGGCGGCGGGAGCATCCGGCGCATCCGGAGCATCCGGCGCATGCGGTTCGCTCGCGTCACGACCTCGCCGTTCCGACCCGCGCATGCGGTCAGCGTAGCCCCGCATTCCGACACGCATGCTGCTGCGCCCAACTCGCCCGCCGCCTCGCGCACTCCGGTGCCGGCGGCGCACCCACTCATGCTGCCCACGCATACCTCGCGCGCCCGCCCAATCTCGGCGTCCGCGCCGGATCGACATGCGGGGGCGGAATGAACCACACGAGCGCACGCACCCCGACGCCGTCGATCCGGATGTCCCAGTCATTGTCGTGGACCCGATGGTGGCAGCTCTCGCAGAGGAGCACTCCGTTCGACAGGTCGGTCGGACCCGCGTCTCTGGCCCACCAACGGATGTGGTGCGCCTTCGTCATGCCCGGTGGAAGTCCGCACATCGCGCACCCGCCGTCGCGTTCGGCGAGCGCGAGCTTCTGCGCGGTGGTGAACAGGCGCTTCGCCCGCCCCCAATCGAGGATCTCGCCCGCGCCGCCGAGCACGCAGGGGATCACTCCGCCGCCTGCGGCCATCCGTCGCGCGGTCGCGACCGAAACAGGCTGATCGATGCCGTCGATCGCTGCGACTCCCACGCCCGCCTGCAGCTCCTCGTGCGAGATGCGCACGATGACCGTGGCACCGTCGAGGGGGAGGTCGGACGCGTCGCAGCCGAGCGCATGCTGCGCGATGAGCACGAGGGCATCGGCCTGACGCTGTGCGACCGTGCGCCGGGGTGCGTCGGCGTCTCGGGGCGACGCCGCGTCCGGCCCCGTCGCCGACTCGTTTCTGAACTGGGCGGTCACGATCGCCTCGATCGCCGCCTTGACGGGCGCCGCCGATTCGGGGTCGAGCTTCGCCGTCAGGTGGAGCAGTCCGTCCCGCTGGAAGAGCTGAAGACTCCGCTCACCTCGCAGTCTCTCCTCCTTGGGCTCGAGTCCGTCCGGGTCGAGGTACCCCTCGGCCCGTGCGATCACCTTGCCCAGCTGGTCGAAGGTGAGGCCAGGCGCCTGAGCCACGAGCAGAGTTTCGACGCGATCGGTCTCCGCTGGATCGCAGCGCAGTGCGATGCGGTCGAGCATCGTGATGATCGCGGAGGCAGCCGCCGTGCTGATCGAGCCTGCCGAGACCGCGTCGGCGACATGCGGATGCCTCGGCGGAGCATCCGCTCCCGTCAAGGTGCGTCGGGGGGTTGTCGCCTCACCCACCGTCACGAGTCGTGCGGCTTCGCCGATCGTGCCGCCCGAACTCGCGGCGATCAACGCGGTCGCGGAGCGGAAGCCGTTCCGTTTCGCAAGCGACTCAGATCCGAGCTCGCTCCGCGACCGTCTACTGATCTCGGCTGCGATCCGTCCGCGCAGCGCGTCGGCATGACGCACCAGCGCACCGAGTGCATCGTTGACGGCGAGCAACTGGTGATCGGCCATGGCGTCCGGCGAACGATGTGACTCACTCGGCGTGCGCCATGCAACATCGACCGCCGCCGTCGCGTCGCGGAGTCCTGCCAAAGGATCGTTCATATGTTCGATACTAGTGGAGGCGTACGACATTGCGAAGGCGATCGGCGCGCTCGACAAACTGGGAATACTGCGAACGCCTGTGCAGGAACGAACAGATGTTCTATTCGGAGACTCGGTCACTTCTGCTCTCGTCGTGTCGCCCACCTCCCTGTTTCCCGCAGGAGTATGGTGAGACGGTGCCTCTCCAACTCCGTGTCACGGTGGTCATCCCGTGCCGAAATGATGCGGAGTTCCTCGAGGAGTGCCTCACGGCGCTCGATGCGCAGACCCGGCGCGCCGATCGCGTGATCGTCGTCGACAACGGCAGCACGGATGGCTCTGCATCCGTCGGCCGCCGTCACGGCGCGGACGTGATCCGAGAGGAGCTCGTCGGCATCTGGCCCGCAGCCGCCCGCGGCTACGACGAAGCCACGGCCGACACCGACATCATCGCGCGGCTCGACGCCGACTCCCGCCCGCACCCCGACTGGATCGCGCGCATCGTGCGCGCGTTCGTCGCCGACCCTTCGCTGGGCGTGCTCAGCGGGGCATCCGAGTTCTACGGCGGCAATCGGCTCGTGAACCACATCGGCGACCACTGGTACGTCGGCCTCGGCCATCGCCTGATCCCGAAGTGGCTCGGCGTGCCGCTCGTGTTCGGGTCGAATTTCGCGATGCGCACGCGCGTGTGGGAGCGCGTGCGCGACAAGGTCGAGCGCACGAACCCGCGCGTGCACGACGACCTCGACCTGACGATCCGGCTGAGGCGGTCCGACGGGGTCCGCTACGACCCGCAACTGCGAATGCCCGTGTCGGCGCGCCCATTCAAGACGCCCGTCGCGATCGGCAGGCGCGTGTGGAAGGTCTTCCCGACGTTCGCCGCGAGCTGGCCCGAAGGCGCACCGTGGCGTCGCCGCGACGACGGCGCGTACGCGTCGGGCACGTGGTCTCCCGAGCCCGCGGAGCCGTGGGCGACGGATGCCGACACCTGGTCCGACGACGACGGCTGGGCCCCCGCGGCCGGGCGCTGACACTACGGCCCGCGGTGTGTCGGCCGGCGCCGCTAACGTGAACTCGTGCACTTCGAGTTCGAGGCCGAGATCTGGCGGTGGCAGGCGCGCAATGACGACGGGTGGCTGTTCGTAACGGTCCCCGAAGAGCTGAGCGCCGACATCCGCGAGGTGCCGCGCATGCCTCGCGGATTCGGCTCCGTCCGAGTGCGCGTCGGCATCGGCGGCACCGAGTGGATGACCTCGATCTTCCCGAGCGGCGACACGTACGCGCTGCCGCTCAAGAAGGCGGTGCGCGTTGCGGAGGAGCTGGGGCTCGGCGACGTCTGCACGGTGCGGCTCGAGACGGTCGACATCTGAAGGGAGAGCGTGACGGATGCCCGACCTCAGCGACACCATCGCGCTCGCGCTGGTCATCCTCGCGCTGCTCTACTTCGCGGCGATCTCGGTCGTGCTCACGCTCATCGACATCCGCACCCACCGATTGCCGAACCGCATCGTGCTCCCGAGCTATGTCGTGGCGGGAGTGCTCCTCGCGACCGCGGCGGTCCTCTCGGGCGACCTGGTCGCCCTGCTTCGCGCAGTCATCGGCATGGCGGCCCTCTACGTCTTCTACTTCACGCTGCGCCTCGTGCGACCGAGCGGCATGGGCGGCGGCGACGTCAAGCTCGCCGGGCTCATCGGGCTCTACCTCGGCTGGATCGGGTGGGGTGCGCTCGCGGTCGGTGCGTTCGCCGCCTTCCTCCTTGGCGGGCTGTTCGGGGTCGTGATCATGCTCGCGGGTCGGGCGGGGCGCAAGACCGCCATTCCGTTCGGGCCGTGGATGATCGCCGGCGCGTGGATCGGTGTGTTCGCCGGTGAAGCCCTCGGCCGCTGGTACACGGGGCTGTTCGTCGGCGCCTGACGTCGAGGTGGCAGCTGACCGTTCCCGTCAAGGGAGAGGGCCGGGCGCGGGACGCGACGGGGGGGTGTCGCTCGCTCGGCGCCCGGCCCGGTCTTGAGTGGACGACCGAGGGCTGCGGGGTCACGGCGTGACGCGCAGCACCTCCTCGATCGTCGTGAGGCTGGGGGTCGGTCTGGACCAGCCGTCTTCGCCCAGACAGACCATGCCCGGCATGAGGGCGACGACGTCCGGCTCGAGCGGCGCGCTCGCGAGCGTCCGTGCAAGTCCCATCACGGCAGTCCCCAAATCCCCAGAATCAGGGGATCCCCATCCCCCGTGCCCTCGATCATAGGCGAGGGTTCGGCCTGTGGCATCCGCGACTCTCTCCCGAGTCAAGCCCCGCGTACCGCCGGCCGCCCTCGATAGCCTCTCACCATGGCCGAGGCAGAGACGATCCGCTCGCGCACCGTCCTCCAGCGCGTCATCGCGTGGGCCCTGTCGCTCAAGATCGTTCGCGCGGTGCTGCACTACGTGGAGCACCGCGGACCGGCGTGGGCCGACTCCATCACGTATCGGACGCTCTTCAGCGTGTTCGCCGGCGTGCTGCTGGGCTTCTCGATCGCGGGCCTGTGGCTCGCGGGCAACCCCGCCGCGTGGCAGGCGCTCATCGACGGGGTGGACGCCGCCGTGCCGGGTCTCGTCGGCGAGGGCGGCCTCGTCGACCCCGACGACATCCAGGTGCCGACCGGTCTCACGGTCGCGGGAGTCATCTCGCTCGTCGCTCTCGTCGGCGCGGCGATCGGGGCGATCGGGTCGCTGCGAGCCGCGTTGCTCGTGCTGTCGGACAAGGTCGTGGACGACCTCGCGTGGTACTGGGTGATTCTGCGCAACCTCGCCGTCGCGATCGGATTCGGCGCTGCGCTGGGCGTGTCGGCCGCGATCACGTTCTTCGGCACGGCCGGAATCGAGATCGTCGCGGGCTGGCTGGGGCTGCCGCCGGGGCATCCGGTCGTCGATCTGGCCGGACGCGGCGTCGCCGTCGTCGTCGTGTTCGCCCTCGACGCCGTCGTGATCGCGGTGCTGTTCCGCGTGCTGACGGGGGAGCGCGTGCCCGCCCGCGCGCTGTGGAGCGGCGCGCTCCTGGGTGCTCTCGGACTCACGGTGCTGCAGCTGCTGTCGGGGCTGTTCCTCAGCGGCGCGGGCGCGAACCCGCTGCTGGCGTCGTTCGCGTCGCTCATCGCGCTGCTGCTGTGGTTCAACCTGTCGGCGCAGGTGATCCTCATCGCGAGCGCGTACATCATCGTGGGTGCCGCCGAGCGAACGGATCGCGTACGCGTCAAGTACGGCGCCGAGACGTTCGCGCAGCGACGCCTGCGGCGCGCGGAGGACGCCGTCACCGTCGCCACCGAGGAGCTGCGGCTCGCACGCGCGATGGAGGAGAAGGAGCGGAGGGGACGATGACCGAGTGGGTGCCGGTGTTCAGCGCGGCGCAGGTGCGCGCCGCCGAGGAGCCAGAGCTCGAAAGAGGCGTGCCGCTCATGCTGTGGGCCGCGCGCGCCGTCGCGCAGGTCGTCGCCGACGAGCTCGTCGACCCCGGCGTCACGGCGCGCACGGGCGGCCGTGACCTCCCTGGCGAGGCGGGCGCACCGATCCAGGGGCGCCTGCTCGTCCTCGCGGGAAAGGGCAACAACGGAGGAGACGCGCTCTTCGCCGCGGCAGCGCTGCTTCAGTGGCTGCCGCAACGCGCGGCAGCCGAGACGCCGCCGGCCGATGACCTCGCGATCGACGTGATCTGCACGTCCGACTCCGCGCACGAGCAGGGTCTCGAGACGGCGCTCGCCGCGGGGGCGCGGCTGGTCGACCTGGATCAGGTGAAGGCGGATGCCGCGGCCTACGACTTCGTCATCGACGGCATCCTCGGCATCGGCACGACCGGGGATCCCGCGCTGCGCGGCGCCGCGCGCGAGGTCGTCGCGGCGCTGCTGCCCGCAGTGGCAGCCGGGCACCCGCGCGTCATCGCGGTGGACCTCCCGAGCGGCCTGCACCCGGACGAGGGGACGACCTCGGACGACGTCGTGCTCTCGGCATCCGTCACGGTCACCTTCGGCGCGGTCAAGCCTGGCCTCATCACCGCCCGAGGACCGGAGCTGAGCGGAGCCATCGTGTTCGTCGACTTCGACCTGCCGTTCGCGGAGGCTCCGCTCACGAGCGGCCCCGTCGCGTATGCCGTCGCGGGACGGCCCCGTGAGGCGGGTGCGTGAAAGCACCGGGCTGAACCCCGGGTCGAGGCGCGTCCGCCGGCCCGAACGCGCGCTTCGGCCCGGTGCCTTCACCGGGCGTAGAGCTCCACGAAGTTCCCGAGCATCCGTCCCGGGTGCATGACGGGCACACGGCGCACCGCCGCGAGCGTGAGGTCGAGCTCGTGCGGCGCGAAGTACCCGTGGTCGGCGTACGCGCGGATGCGCGTCTCGATGCCGGGCAGGTCGAGCTCGGGGTGGAACTGCGTGGCGTAGACGTTGCCGCCGACGCGGAAGATCTGCACCGGCGCCCCCTCCGACCGGGCCAGCAGCGTCGCGTGCGGCGGCAGCGAGCTGATCGCCTCCTTGTGGCCCACGAAGGCATCGAACCGCTCCGGCACCCCCGCGAGCAGGGGATCGGTCGCCCCAGCGGAGGTCATCTCGACCGTGACGACGCTGATCGGCTCGGAGTAGATGCGGTCGATCGTCGCACCCTGATGCGCGCCGAGCGTTCCGACGCCGTAGCACGCGCCGAGGAACGGGAAGTCGCGTGCGACCACCTCGTCGAGCAGCCGACCGAACTCGGCCTCGACGCGGCGCTGCACGACCGACTTGCGCTCGGGCGGGTCGGACGCGTTGAACGGGCCGCCCCCGACGAAGATGCCCGACAGCCCGTCGAGGTCGAACTCCGGCATCGGGTCGGCCTCGAGCCTCACGCGCACCAGATCGCGCTCGTCGAGGCCGGTGCCGCGCAGGAACAGCGCGTACTCCTCGTCGGCGGGCACATCCTCGGCGCGCGTCGCCAGCAGCACGAACGGCTTCACACGGTCACGTTAGCGGGCGCTCCCGGTCGTCGAGCGAGTCGGGCGAGGCGAAGCGCTCACGACGCGTACGTCACAAGCCCCAGCTCCACGGGCGACACGAGCTGCGGATGCCTCGGCACCACCCGCACGGTGTAGCCGAACGTGCCTGTGACGTCGAGCGGCAGGGTGCACCCGAACGTCGTCACGCCGTCGGTCGTCTCGCCCGTGGGGGAGAGCGGATGCAGCGAGTGGTCGTCGGCGATGTCGTCGTCCTCGTCCGTGCGGCCGTACGCGAGCTCGACCTCGACGTCGTCGGCCGTCAGGCGCCCGAGCCGCACGCCGGCGCGCACTTCGAAGGTGTCGCCCGCCTGCGCCTGCTGCGGGATGCCGGAGCCGTCGACGCTGTCGACCCTGACCTCGGACCACGCGCCGCGCACGCGGCCGACGTACGCCGCGAGCTCACGGGCACCTGCGTACGCGTCGCCGCGCAGCGCCGCGTCGTGCTCGGCGGCGGGCACGTACAGGCGCTCGACGTACTCGCGCACCATGCGGTCGCTGGTCGCCTTCTTGCCGAGGTCGGTCATCGTGTGGCGCACCATGCGGAGCCACTCGCGCGGCACGCCGCCCTCGCGCTCGTAGAACTTCGGCACGAGCTGGTGCTCGATGAGGTCGTAGAGGGCGGATGCCTCGGCGTCGTCGCGCTCTTCGTCGCTCGACGCCGTGTCGGCGGTCGGGATCGCCCAGCCGTTCTCGCCGTCGAACCACTCGTCCCACCAGCCGTCGCGGATCGAGAGGTTGAGTGCTCCGTTGAGCGCCGCCTTCATGCCGCTGGTCCCGCAAGCCTCGAGCGGGCGGAGGGGGTTGTTCAGCCACACGTCGCAGCCGGGGTAGAGGGTCTTCGCGAGCGTGATGTCGTAGTCCGGGAGGAACACGATCCGGCCGCGCACTTTGGGGTCGCGGCTGAATCGCACGAGCTGCTGGATGAGGATCTTGCCCGAGTCGTCGGCGGGGTGCGACTTGCCGCCGATGACGATCTGCACCGGGCGCTCGGGGTCGGTCAGGATGCGCGTGAGCCGCTCGGGGTCGCGCAGCATGAGCGTGAGTCGCTTGTACGTCGGCACGCGCCGGGCGAAACCGATCGTGAGCACTTCGGGGTCGAGGGCGTCCTCGATCCACGCAGGCACGACGTTGCCGTTGCCCTCGACGGCCGCGACGAGCCGGCGTCTCGCCTCGCCGACGAGCTCGGTCTTCATCTCACGGCGGATGCCCCACAGCTCCTCGTCCGACACCGCCTCGGCGTCGCGCCAGTCGTGGGTGGGCACGTGGGCGTCGCCGAACACGCGCTCGCTGAGCGCCTTGAGCGCCGGGTGCACCCACGTCGGAGCGTGCACGCCGTTCGTGATGGACGTGATCGGCACCTCGTTCTCGTCCACACCGGGCCACAGCGCTCCGAACATGCGGCGGCTCACCTGCCCATGCAGGACCGACACGCCGTTGGCGTGCTGGCCGAGGTGGAGCCCGAGCACCGCCATGTTGAACACGCCCGGGTCGCCGCCCGGGTACTCCTCGAGGCCGAGCGCCAGGGCGCGCGCGGTGTCGAGCCCCTCGAACAGTCGGCTGCGCAGGTACGCCTCGATGAGGTCGCGCGGGAACCGGTCGATGCCTGCGGGAACCGGCGTGTGGGTCGTGAAGACCGTGGAGGCGCGGACCTGAGCGAGCGCCTCGTCGAAGCTCAGCCCGTCGTGGGTGATGAGCTCGGACATCCGCTCGAGCCCCTGGAATCCCGCGTGTCCCTCGTTCGTGTGGTACACGTCGGGCGTCGGATGCCGGGTCAGACGGCACCACGCCCGGAGCGCTCGCACGCCGCCGACGCCGAGCAGCAGCTCCTGCAGCAGCCGGTGCTCGCCGCCGCCTCCGTACAGACGGTCGGTGACCCGGCGCATGTCCTCGGTGTTGGAGGGCGTCTCGGAGTCGAGCAGGAGGAGCGGGACGCGACCGATGTCGGCGATCCACACGCGCGCCGCGAGGCGGCGGTCGCCGGGGAGGTCGAGCACGATCTCGACCGGCGCGTCAGCCTCGTCGCGCAGCAGCGTGAGCCCGAGGCCGTAGGGGTCGAGGAGCGGGTAGCTCTCGCGCTGCCATCCGTCGTCGCCGATCGACTGGCGGAAGTAGCCCGCGTGATAGAAGAGGCCGACGCCCGTGAGCGGGACGCCGAGGTCGGACGCGCTCTTCAGGTGGTCGCCCGCGAGGATGCCGAGGCCGCCCGAGTACTGCGGCAGCGAGCCGTCGACGCCGAACTCGGGTGAGAAGTAGGCGATGCGCTGCGGCTTCTGACCCTCCAGGCTCTGGTACCAGCGGTCGCCCTCGAGGTACGCCGTGAGGCGCGCGTCCTCCGCGCGCAGCCGAGCGAGGAAGTCCTCGTCGTGCGAGAGCTCGTCGAGCCGACGCTGGCCGAGGGCGCCGAGCATGCGGGCGGGGTTCTCGCCGATCTCGCGCCACAGGTCGGGATCCATCGACGCGAAGAGGGCGTGCGTCGCGCGACTCCACGACCACCGCCAGTTCGAGGCGAGCCGGTCCAGCGGCGCCAGCGCGTCGGCGAGGACGGGACGGACGGTGAACGTGCGGATTGCCTTCACCCGACGAGTCTATAGACGGCGTCGCAGGGGTCCTGAACCGCCCGCCCCCGGCGGCGGCGGCCGGTACCGTCCCGTCATCCGTGCGCGAACCCCGGCACGCCGCGGAACGTCTCGTGATGACCGATGGGGGAGGTGCGGGCTAGGCTCGGCACATGGCCATCGCACGACTCCACGGGGGCCCGCTCGACGGGCAGCTGCTTCCGCTCGAACGCCCCGACCTCGACTCGCTCATCGTCCCTTATGGCGAGGGCCAGATCGTCTATCGGCGACAGGGCGACCTCGCGAGGACGGGTACGTCCGACGGGCCCACCGAAGCCGAGTTCTGGTTCATCGAGGCCACCGACGAGATCGGCCCCTCCAACGACGACTGACGACGCCTCGCACCCCGCACCCGGCGCCACCGATGCACCGGCGCGATCGGTCGAGCTCGAGCTGAAGTTCGACGTCGCCGACGACACCCCGCTGCCCGACCTCTCGTCGCTGCCGGGAGCCGCAGCCGTGTCGGCGCCCGAGCCGCGCGAGCTCGATTCCCGCTACTTCGACTCCGACGAGTACGCGCTCGGCCGCGCCGGCTACGCGGTGCGCCGCCGCACGGGCGGGCCTGACGAGGGCTGGCACGTCAAGGGACCACGAGACGCCGAGGGTGCGCGCGTCGAGCTGCACTGGCCACTGGGCGCGGAAGGTGAGATCCCGGATGCCGTGACCGCCGCCGTCGCGCACGTGTCGGTCTCGCGGCTCACGTTCATCGCGCGCATCCTCAACAACCGCACGGCCTCCTACCTCCTCGACGACGCAGGGGGAGTCGTGGCCGAGTTCGTCGACGACCGCGTCACCGCGACCGACGTCCGCCGCGGCACGAGTGCGTCGTGGCGGGAGTGGGAGTTCGAGCTCGGACCGGCCGCGCCGACCGATGCGACCGGGCGAAGCCGGCTTCTGAGCGCCGCGACCGAGGCCGTGGCGGCCGTGGGAGGAAGGATCGCGGCATCCGATTCGAAGCTCGGGCGAACCCTCGGGCTCTGACCGGATACGACGAGCAGGCAGCGCCGACCGGCACCGCCCCCTCGTCGTGATCTCGGATCAGAGGTTGATCATGTGACCCACGAGCCCGTGGAACCCCTCCTGCAGCGCCTCCGACAGCGTCGGGTGCGTGTGCACGTTGCGCGCCGCCTCGAGAGCCGTGAGGTCCCACTTCTGTGCGAGCGTGAGCTCGGGGAGCAGCTCCGACACATCGGGGCCGATGAGGTGGCCGCCGAGGAGCTCGAGGTGCTCGCCGTCGGCGACGAGCTTGACGAAGCCGATGGGCTCGCCGAGGCCGTTCGCCTTGCCGTTCGCCGAGAAGGGGAACTTCGCGATCTTGACGTCGTAGCCCGCGTCGCGGGCCTGCTGCTCGGTGAGTCCGAAGGACGCGACCTGCGGCGAGCAGAAGGTCGCGCGCGGCATCATGCGGTAGTCGCCCAGCGGCATCGTCTCGGCCTTGCCGATCGTCTCGGCGGCGACGACGCCCTGCGCCTCAGCCACGTGCGCGAGCTGCAGCTTGGCGGTCACATCGCCGATCGCGTAGATGTGCGGCACGTTCGTGCGCATGTGGTCGTCGATGTCGATCGCGCCGCGCTCGGTGAGCTTGACACCCGTGGTCTCGAGGCCGAAGCCCTCGACGTTCGGCACGAAGCCGATCGACATCATGACCTTGTCGGCGTCGAGCGAGCCGCTGGTGCCGTCCTGCGCGGTGTAGGTGACGGTGACCTTGTCGCCGTTGTCGGCAACCGTCTCGACCTTGGTCGAGGTGAGGAAGTCGATTCCGTACTTCTTGTACTGACGCTGGATCTCCTTCGAGACCTCTTCGTCTTCGAGCGGCAGGAGACGGTCGAGGAACTCGACGATCGTCACCTTCACGCCGTAGTTGTGCATGACGAAGCCGAACTCCATGCCGATCGGTCCGGCGCCGACGATGACGATGGACTCGGGCAGTTCGCGCGCGAGGATCTGCTCCTCGTACGTGACGATGTTGCCGCCCAGCTGCACGCCGGGAAGCAGGCGCACACGCGAGCCGGTGGCGATGATCGCGTTGTCGAAGGTGACGGTCTCGGTCGAGCCGTCGGACTTGGTCACCACGATGGTGTTGGCGTCGGTGAACGACCCGCGACCGTCGTACTCGGTGACCTTGTTCTTCTTCATGAGGAAGTGGATGCCCTTGACGTGGGTCTCGGCGACCTTGCGGCTGCGGTCCCACGCGACGCCGAAGTCGAAGTGCACGTCGCCCGAGATGCCGAAGAGATCGGCCTTGTGCAGCACCTGGTGCGCGAGATCCGCGTTCTTCAGGAGCGCCTTCGAGGGGATGCACCCGACGTTGAGGCAGACGCCGCCCCAGTACTTCTCTTCGATGATCGCGACCGAGAGGCCGAGCTGAGCAGCGCGGACGGCGGCCACATACCCGCCGGGCCCCGCGCCGAGGATGGCGAGATCGTAGTGAGGCATGACTTCAAGCCTAGTGGTCGGCAGGGTGGTCGGAGCGGGGGCCGGCGTCCTGCGGATCGCGTTCGCGCAGGGCGTTCTCGCGACGCACGCGTGAGAACGCGAGGTACAGGAGCGCGCCGCCCAGGGCCGCGGCGAGCGCGCCGAGCACGACCCACAGCCACACATCGGCGAACGTCGAGTCGGCGTCGTCACCGTCGGCCGCCGCGGTCGGCGAGGCGGTGGGGGTCGGCGTCGGCTCGCTCGTCGCCGGAGTGGTCGGCTCGGCCGTCGTCGTCTCGGTGGGCGAAGGCGGCGCGGACACCGTGAACGTGTACTCGCCCGAGATCGGGTGGCCGTCGCCCGACACGACGCGCCACAGCACGCGGATCGCTCCGGATGCGCCGGATGCCGCGTCCAGCGCCTGCGTCACGGTGTTCTCCTCGACGACGGGCGCACCGTCCGCAATCGAGGCGCCCGCGCCGTCGACGACGTCGACCGCGGTCGCGCCTGCCTCGGGGGAGAGCACGCCGCTGAACACCAGCCGCACCTCGGCGGGGACGCCCTCGACGCTCTCGTCGGCGGCCGGCGACGCCGAGGTGAGCTCGTCGTGAGCCGCCGCCGGCGTCGCGACGAGCGCGAGCGAGCTCAGCGCGAGCAGGCCTGCGATGGCGGTCGCCGCCCATCGTGCGGCCGGAGAGGAACGCCGTCTGTGAACTTCTCGTGACAACACGGTTTCGAGCCTAGCCCGGGCTGTTGCTCGCCCAGGCACGGGCCTACGATTCGGTCAGGCGGGGCGATCCTGCCCCGCCGAAGCGACGACGAAGACGGAAGCGAGGTGCGGGAGATGGACGCCATGATGATGGACGCCATGTCGAAGGACATGATGTCGATGCCGGGCATGGAGACGATGGACATGTCCCTGCTGCAGGCGTGTCTGGACGCCTGCTCGGCATGCGAGCAGGCGTGTACGGTGTGCTCGACCCAGATGCTGTCGTGCGCCCCCGCGTGCATGAACTGCGCGGACATGTGCAACACGATGATGCGGGCCATGCTGCGGATGCAGGGGATGACGCCCGCCACCATGATGGCCATGCTCGACGCGTGCATCGCCATGTGCCAGCAGTGCATGGACGAGTGCATGGAGCATGCCGACCACAGCGACGTGTGCCGCATGTGCGCGCAGTCGTGCAAGGCGTGCATGGACGCCTGCAGCAAGCTGCGGCAGTCGATGGCCGCCGCCGCCATGTGACCAGGACGGCGGCACTTGGCCGCCGCGGTCAGCGCAGGACGTTGAAGCGCGCCGCGCCGGCGGCGAGGACGCCATAGCGTCCGTGCAGGGCGACGGGAGTGCCCTCCAAGACGGCGGATGCGGCGCCCGCGCCGTTCCACACGACGATGCGCGCCGCGTCGTCGAGCGTTCGCAGCGTCAGGGTGCCGGCCGTTGCATCCGTCTTCTCGACGATCGCGTCGACCCACTCGGACGGGGTCGCGGCCGCGAGCCGCGCCTGGATGAGGTGCAGCGCGTGCCCGGGGGCGAACGTCGAGCAGGTACCGCCGTGGACGCACATGCACGCCGGACGCTCACGCACCTCGAGGGGCGGAAGGTGGCTGTGCGGGGTCGACACGACGGGTCTCCTGTCAGTAGGTTCGATTACCCCGCCCAGGCTAGGGGGGACGGGACCGGCCGGCATCCCGAGCCGACACACGCCGAAACATTGCGCGGCGGTCACGGAAAGGCGGTCTGCCGGAAAGGTGCGATCCGCTCTTTCGGCGGACGACCTTTCGGATAGGCTTGGACGCCAGAGGAGGAGCACGTGGACGACATTCGCCGACCCGACTCGGGCGAGATCCGACGGGCTGCGGGCGGGAGCGGCGAAGCCGGCTCCGCCGACCGTGCAGCCGACACGACGCAGACTTTCGGGCATGACTCGGATCTGTCGTTCGTGCCGTTCGGCAGCGACCTGACCGAAGCCGAACTCGACGCGATCGACGCCCTGCCCAGCGGCGCGGCGATTCTCATCGTACGGTCCGGGCCAACCGCCGGCGCCCGGTACCTGCTCGACACCGATGTGACCACGATCGGCCGTCACCCCGAGGCCGACATCTTCTTCGACGACGTGACGGTCTCGCGCCGGCACGCGGAGGTGACGCGCACCGGCACGTCGTTTGAGATCGTCGACCAGCGCTCCCTCAACGGCACGTACGTGAACGGCGAGCGTGTCGACCGCGGCCGGCTCACGAACGGCTCCGAGGTGCGGATCGGCAAGTTCCGCCTCAACTTCTTCGTCTCGCCCTCCGACCTGGCACCGGCCGCGGACGCGTGATGTCAGGCGCCAACGCCCGCGAGCGCGCTGCGCCCGCGGGCCTGCTGAGCATCGGTCAGGTGCTCGCACGGCTCGGCCCCGAGTTCCCGACGCTGACCTCGAGCAAGCTGCGCTTCCTCGAGGTCCAGGGGATCGTCGCGCCGCTTCGCACCGAGTCCGGCTACCGCAAGTTCTCGCAGACCGACCTCGAGCGGCTGCGCCTCGCGCTCACGCTCCAGCGCGACCACTACCTGCCGCTGAGCGTCATCCGCGAGTACCTCGAAGACCTCGACGCGGGCCGCGACCCCGCGATGCCGACCGTGCCGCCGCCGCCGTCGATCGTGCCGGCACCGCGCCGCTACCGGCGCGAGGAGCTGCTCTCCGCCGCAGGTGCCGCGCCTCAGCTGCTCAACGACGCGATCAGCACGGGCGTGATCACGGGCGGCGAGACCTACACGGAGCAGTCGCTGGCGATTCTTCGCGCGCTCGTCGCGCTCGATCGCCACGGGATCGAGCCCCGCCACGTCCGCACTCTGCGGCAGAGCGCCGAGCGCGATGTCGCTCTCGTGGAATCCGCGCTGGCGCCGCTGCTGCGACGCACCGATCCGTCATCCCGCGCGCGGGCGAGCGAGCTCGCGCCGGAGCTGACCCGCCGGCTCGACGAGGTGCGCGCGATCTTCGTCCGCTCGGCGCTGGAGCGCCTGCTGTCGTGAGGCCGGCCCGTCCGGGGGCGACACGTCGGCGACACACGTCGGATGTCGTTGCCCGAGGACCGGGGCTGATCTAGCGTTGAACCATCGGGATCCACGAGGGGGGATTGCGCATGACCGCACCGGAAGCGGCGGACGAACCGCGTTTCGTCGCCGACCTCCTCTTCACCGACGGCCTCCCCGCGATGGACGACGAGGTGGGCTACCGCGGCGCGGTGGCCGCCCGTGCTGCCGGCATCACCTACCGCCAGCTCGACTACTGGGCCCGCACCGAGCTCGTCGAGCCGACGGTGCGCGGCGCGAGCGGCTCGGGCTCGCAGCGTCTGTACGGCTTCCGCGACATCCTCGTGCTCAAGCTCGTCAAGCGCCTGCTCGACACCGGCATCTCACTCCAGCAGATCCGCACGGCGGTCGAGCAGCTGCGCGTCGCCGGCATCCGTGATCTCGCCGGAACCACCCTCATGAGCGACGGCGCCTCGGTGTACCTGTGCACGTCGAACGACGAGGTCATCGACCTCGTCAGCCGCGGTCAGGGCGTGTTCGGCATCGCCGTCGGCAAGGTGCTGCGCGAGGTGGAGTCGACGCTCGTCGAGTTCGACCCGCAGACCGTCGACGCGGTCGACGAGCTCGCCGCCCGTCGCGCGGCGCGCTCGGCCTGACGGGCTTCGTCAGCGGCGTCAGACCGTCGCCGACGTCTCCGTCGCCGCCGTGTCTTCGAGCGCCTCTTCCGCCGCTCCGCTCCCGCCCGCGATCTGCGCGAGCGCCTGGTCGAGGTCGGCGATGAGATCGTCGGGGTCCTCGAGACCGATCGAAAGTCGCACGAGGCCCGCACCGGGCTTGGCGGCGGCTGCCACCGGGCGGTGGGTGAGCGAGGCCGGATGCTGGATGAGCGAGTCCACGCTGCCGAGCGACACCGCGTGCGTGAACACGCGCACGCTCGACGTGAGCGTCACGGCGGCGTCGTAGCCCCCCTCGAGCTCGATCGAGACCATCGCGCCGGGCCCGTCCTGCTGCGTGCCGATGAGTCCCTTCGGGTCGGCGCCGGGGAGCCCGGGGAAGTGGACGCGCGCGACGTGGGGGTGGTGCGCGAGGTGCGCGGCGACGCGCGTGGCTCCGGCCTGCTGGGCGCGCACGCGGATCGGGAGCGTCGCCAACCCGCGGTGCAGCAGATACGCGGCGAGCGGATGCAGGATCGCACCGGTGATCGCGCGGGTGCGACGCAGCGCCGCAGCCGTTTTCGCGTCGCACGCGACGACGCCGCCCACGACGTCGCCGTGACCACCGAGGTACTTCGTGGCGCTGTGCAGCGACATCGCGGCTCCGAGGTCGAGTGGGCGCTGCAGCACGGGGGTCGCGAACGTGTTGTCGACGACGACGGGAACGTCGCCCGCGGCCGCGACGACGGCGCGGATGTCGACGAGCTCGAGTGACGGGTTGGCGGGA
Source organism: Microbacterium immunditiarum (assembly GCF_013409785.1). Lineage (NCBI taxonomy): Bacteria > Bacillati > Actinomycetota > Actinomycetes > Micrococcales > Microbacteriaceae > Microbacterium > Microbacterium immunditiarum. The sequence goes on along the minus strand of NZ_JACCBV010000001.1, from coordinate 2,887,503 downwards.
GACTCGACGATCACGAGTCCGGTGTCGGGCCGGAGCGCTGCGGCGACGCCCTCGGGGGTGGTGAAGGTCGTCTCGGTGCCGAGCGTCCCGGCGTCGAGGAGGTGGTCGGTGCCGCCGTACAGCGGGCGCACCGCGACGACGTGCCGACGATCGCGGGGGAGCGAGAGCAGCACGGCGGTGATCGCCGCCATGCCGGACGAGAACGCGACGGCCTCCTCCGAGTGCTCGAGCTTCGCGAGCGCGACCTCGAAGCGTCCGACGGTGGGGTTCCACAGACGCGCGTACACGTTCGAGCCACCGTCGAACGGGCGGCCGCCCGTCGCGAGCACCTCGTACGACAGCCCGCCGAGCTCCACATCAGGGAGCGGGCTCGTCGACGAGAGGTCGATCGGGAGAGCGTGCACGCCCATCGCCGCGAGGTCTTCGCGGCCGGCGTGCACGGCAACGGTGTCGGGATGCAACGTCGTCGGTGCCATGCATCCATCGTCGGTGATAATTCATTGTTCCGCAATCGACACCGAACCTTCTGCGGTGCAGAATGGTTTTCCATGAGGAATCTGCGTTCCGGAGCATCCGAGTCATGACGCCGCCGAAGAATCCGCACCCCGTTTCCCCACCCATCGACGGAACGGATCGGGCCATCCTCGAGGCCCTCACGGCGGATGGCCGGATGACCAACGCGGCCCTCGCCGCACGCGTCGGGGTCGCCGAGTCGACGTGCGCGAATCGCGTCAAGGCGCTGCGCGAGTCGGGGGTCATCGCGGGCATCAGCGCGAGGGTCGATCCGGCGGCGGTGGGGCGGCCGATCCAGGCCGTCGTGCGCGTGCATCTGGCCAGCCACAACCGCGCGCATGTGAACGAGCTGTTCGACCGACTCGTCGCGATCCCGGGAGCCCTCTCGGTCATCCACGTCGCCGGCGACGACGACTTCGTGCTCCTCGTCGCGGTGCCCAGCCCGCAGCGGCTGCGCGACATGATCCTGGAGCACATCACGAGTCATCCGGCCGTCACGAAGACCGAGACGCAGCTCGTGTTCGAGGTGCGCGACGGAGCCGGCGTGCTCGGCCCGCTGTAGGCGACACGACTACTGCGCGCGCACCTCGCCCGGCGTCGCCGGCGTGGGGATGCGGCCCGTGCGCATGACGCGGTCGAGCAGGGCGTCGAAGTCGGCCGCGAGCTCCTGCGCGGAATCGCCCGGCCAGATGTGGAGCGGCTTGGCGGCGCCCTGCGCCTGCTGGAGCGACGTGCGCTCCGGCAGCTGCGGCGAGAGCACGAGCGGCCCGAACATGTCGCGCAGCTCCTTGATGCGGAACTGGTGCTCGATCGACTGCGGACGCACGCGGTTGACCACGAGACCGAGCGGCTGAAGACGGGGGGAGAGGCCGCGGCGGATCTCTTCGATCGCGCGCAGCGCGCGGTCGGCGGCTGCCACGGAGAACAGGCCCGGCTCGGTCACGACGATGACGCGGTCGCTCGCCGCCCAGGCCGTGCGCGTGAGCGCGTTGAGCGAGGGGGCGCAGTCGATGAGCACGAGGTCGTAATCGGCCTCGATCGTCGCGAGCGCCTCTTCGAGCTTCCACACGTCGCGCACGCTCGGGTGCGGACCGTCGAAGTTGATGGCGGACGGGCTGCCGATCATGACGTCGATCGTGCCGGGGTGCACCTTGGCCCAACCACTGGAGGTGATCGCCTGACGGACGACCTTCTCCTTCGGGTTGGCCAGCACATCGGCCACGTTGAGGCGGCCGGCGACCTGGATGTCCATGCCGGTCGAGACGTCCGACTGGGGGTCGAGATCGACCACGAGCGTGCGCACTCCTCGCGCGAACGCGGCGGAGGCGAGGCCCAGAGTGACAGTCGTCTTGCCGACACCGCCTTTGAGCGAGCTCACGGAGAGTACGTGCACAAGGCACTACGTTACCGTCCCCTAGGCTGTGAGCACACTCAGCCGAACCGGCGGCTGGGTCTGGGCCGGATCCTGCGCGAGGTGCGAATGTTCAAGAAGATCCTTGTTGCCAATCGAGGTGAGATCGCCATCCGGGCTTTCCGCGCGGCATTCGAGCTGGGCGCGAGGACAGTCGCGGTGTTCCCGTTCGAGGATCGAGGGTCGCTGCACCGTCAGAAGGCCGACGAGTCGTACGAGATCGGCGAGCACGGGCATCCGGTCCGCGCGTACCTCGACGTCGACGAGATCATCCGCGTCGCGCTGAAGTCCGGAGCCGACGCGATCTACCCGGGCTACGGCTTCCTCTCCGAGAACCCGCAGCTTGCGGCGCGGGCCGCCGAGAACGGCATCACCTTCATCGGGCCCCCCGCGAGCGTGCTCGAGATGGCGGGCAACAAGGTCACCGCGAAGGAGCACGCGGTCGCGGCAGGCGTTCCGGTGCTGCGATCGACGGATGCCTCGGACGACGTCGACGCGCTCGTCGCGCAAGCGGAGGCGATCGGGTTCCCCATCTTCGTGAAGGCCGTGGCGGGCGGCGGCGGCCGCGGCATGCGGCGCGTCGAGAGCCCCGCCGACCTGCCGCCCGCGATCGCCGAGGCGATGCGCGAGGCGGGCGCCGCCTTCGGCGACGCGCGGGTCTTCCTCGAGCAGGCGGTCGTGCGTCCGCGGCACATCGAGGTGCAGATCCTGGCGGATGCCGCGGGCGAGACCGTCCACCTGTTCGAGCGCGACTGCTCGGTGCAGCGACGCCACCAGAAGGTCATCGAGATCGCACCGGCGCCGAACCTCGACCCCGCGATCCGCGACGCTCTCCACGCGCACGCCATCGCGTTCGCGAAGTCGATCGGGTACATCAACGCGGGCACGGTCGAGTTCCTGCTCGAGACCGCCGGCCCGCGCACGGGCGAGGTCGTCTTCATCGAGATGAATCCCCGCATCCAGGTCGAGCACACCGTCACCGAAGAGGTCACCGACGTCGACCTCGTCCAGTCGCAGATGCGCATCGCGGCGGGCGCGACGCTCGCCGATCTCCGGCTTCACCAGGAGAGCATCCAGCTGCGCGGCGCCGCACTCCAGTGCCGCATCACGACAGAGGACCCCGCGCAGGGCTTCCGCCCCGACACGGGCCGCATCACCACGTATCGCTCGCCCGGCGGTGCGGGCATCCGTCTCGACGGCGGCACGACCGCCGCAGGTTCGCAGATCAGCCCGCACTTCGACTCGATGCTCTCGAAGCTCACGTGCCGGGGCCGCGACTTCCCGGCGGCCGTCGCCCGCGCGAAGCGCGCCCTCGCCGAGTTCCGCATCCGCGGTGTCTCCACGAACATCCCGTTCCTGCGGGCGGTGCTCGACGAGCCGGCCTTCGTCGCGGGCGACGTCAGCACGTCGTTCATCGACGAGCGGCCGCAGCTGCTCACGAGTCATCCGTCCCGCGACCGCGCCACGAAGCTGCTGAACTGGCTCGCCGACGTCACGGTCAACCGTCCCTACGGCGAGAAGCCGATCATGGTGTCGCCCGGCAGCAAGCTGCCCGACATCGACCTCACCGCGCCCGTCCCGGCGGGCAACCTCGAGCGCCTGCGCGACCTCGGGCCCGCGGGGTTCGCGAAGGCCCTCCGCGAGCAGACGGCGCTCGCGGTCACCGAGACGACGTTCCGCGACGCACACCAGTCGCTGCTGGCAACGCGCGTGCGCACACGCGACCTCGTCCGCGTCGGTCCCCACGCCGCACGCATGACGCCCGAGCTGCTCTCGATCGAGGCGTGGGGCGGGGCGACCTACGACGTCGCGCTCCGGTTCCTCGCTGAGGACCCGTGGGAGCGGCTCGGTGCCGTCCGTCAGGCGATGCCGAATATCCCGATCCAGATGCTGCTGCGCGGGCGCAACACGGTCGGCTACACACCGCGGCCCGTCGAGGTGACGGACGCCTTCGTGCGCGAGGCCGCCGCGACCGGCGTCGACATCTTCCGCATCTTCGACGCGCTCAACGACGTCGACCAGATGCGCCCCGCGATCAGCGCCGTGCTCGAGACGGGCACCGCGGTCGCCGAGGTCGCCGTGTGCTACACCGCCGACCTGCTCGACCCGTCCGAGAGCCTCTACACGCTCGACTACTACCTGCGCCTGGCCGAGCAGATCGTCGAGGCGGGCGCGCACGTCCTCGCGATCAAGGACATGGCGGGCCTCCTGCGCCCCGCGGCGGCGGCGAAGCTCGTCACGGCGCTGCGCGAACGGTTCGACCTGCCCGTGCATCTGCACACGCACGACACCGCCGGCGGCCAGCTCGCCACGCTCCTCGCGGCGAGCGCCGCGGGCGTCGACGCGGTCGACGCGGCCGCCGCTCCGCTCGCGGGCACGACGAGCCAGCCTTCGCTGTCGGCGCTCGTCGCGGCCCTCTCGCACACCGAGCGCGACACCGGCCTCAGCCTTCAGGCAGTGAGCGATCTCGAGCCGTACTGGGAGGCGGTGCGTCACCTCTACCGTCCCTTCGAGTCGGGTCTTCCCGGGCCCACGGGCCGCGTGTACCACCACGAGATCCCGGGCGGCCAGCTCTCGAACCTGCGCCAGCAGGCGATCGCGCTCGGCCTCGCCGACGACTTCGAGCTCATCGAGGACATGTACGCGGCCGCCGACCGCATCCTCGGGCGCATCCCGAAGGTGACGCCGTCGTCGAAGGTCGTCGGCGACCTCGCGCTCGCGCTCGTCGCGGCGAAGGCCGACCCGGCGGACTTCGAGCAGAACCCGCAGAAGTTCGACATCCCCGACTCGGTCGTGGGATTCATGGCGGGCGAGCTCGGCGACCTGCCGGGCGGCTGGCCCGAGCCGTTCCGCTCGAAGGTGCTCGCGGGCCGCAGCGTGTCGATCGACATCCCGCCGCTGAGCGACGAGGAGCGCGAAGGCCTCGCCGGCGAGGCGGCCGACCGCCGCCGCACGCTCAACCGCCTCCTCTTCCCCGGGCCGGCGAAGGAGTTCGAGCACAACCGCGAGGCCTACGGCGACCTCTCCACCCTGGGAACGCCGGACTACTTCTACGGGCTCAAGCCCGGCGAGGAGCACGTCGCCGAGATCGACCCGGGCGTGCAGCTGTACGTGGGGCTCGAGGCGATCGGCGAGCCGGATACCGCCGGCATCCGCACCGTCATGACGACGCTCAACGGCCAATTGCGCCCCGTGTACGTGCGCGACCGCGCGATCAAGGTCGAGAAGGTGGCCGCCGAGAAGGCCGACACGAGCAAGCCGGGCCAGGTCGCGGCGCCGTTCTCGGGCGTGGTGACCCTCAAGGTCGAGGTCGGCGACAAGGTCGCGGCGGGCCAGCCGGTCGCGTCGATCGAGGCCATGAAGATGGAGGCGGCCATCACAGCGCCCGTCGACGGGGTCGTCGAGCGGCTCGCCCTGACCGGCGCGCAGCAGGTCGACGCCGGCGACCTTTTGGTCGTGGTCCGTCCCGCCCAGTAGCCTGGAAGGCGCGCGACTCGCACGCGCGCCTGCCCGACGCCTGCTTGGAGAAGCCCGCATTGACGCCTGAGCGACCTGACCAGAACCCTGACGACGCCGAGAACGGCGTGCTGGCCGACACGGGGAGCATCGACACGACCAAGTTCGACCTGCTCGGCGGATCCACCGAGCAGGTCGAGGTGTCCTTCCCGATCGCGTCCGAAGACGACGACCTCGACGACGACGTGATCGGCGACGAGGTCGCCCTCGACGTGGACTTCCTGGACACGGAGACGGCCGAGGCCGAGATCATCGACACGGGTGCCGTCGATGCCCCCGCGGGGCAGGCCGACGCGGGCTACGACGTCATCGACGCCGAGCTCGTCGACACCGGCTCGTTCGACCCGATCGCGCCCGGCGACCGCCCGGGCGGCGAGACGCCGATCGAGCAGAGTGTTGCGGATGCGGGCGACGTCGCACAGGCTGGTGTCGCGGACGAGGTGGCTGACGGGGCCGTCGCTGAGCCGGAGGTCGATGACATGCTTGATCCAGAGATCGCATCGGATGCCGACGCCGAGCGTCCCGGTGACGAGGGGCAGCCCGACGCCGAGGCCGAGGAGAACGGCCCCACGATCGAGACCGCCGAGTTGGACGCCCTCATTGCGGGCGCCATCGCGGCGCATCCGCGCGGGGAGCGCACCACCCGCGAGACCGGCACGGGAACCGGCGCCACCCCGACCGACGCGGCGGCCGAGGCGGCCGAGGCCTCCCGCGCGGCGAGCACTCATTCGGCCGCACCGTCCCCGAGCCCGGCGACCCGCTGGGAGGCGCACCACCCCGAGCGGCCCGACCGCGTCCGTGCCGTCGAGCGCACACAGATGCGGCCCGAGATCTCCCTCACCTCGAAGCGGCTCGGGGAGTTCGAAGCCAACCGCGAGAGCGCGGATCTGCTGACGCCCGACCGTCTGCTCGACCCGCACCAGGTCGTCAAGCCCGAGCCCGAGGGCATGTGGCAGCACCTCATCTACACGATCTCGGGCAAGCGCATCCACCTCGGCGACAGCAAGCGCGCGCAGGCACGCAAGGAGCTCGACCGTCGCATCGCTGCGCCGCTCACGGGCGGGGCGCGCTTCGTCCCCGTCGTCTCACGCAAGGGCGGCGTCGGCAAGACGACCGTCACGACGCTGCTCGGCATGGCGCTCGCCGACGCGCGCGACGATCGCATCATCGCGGTCGACGCCAACCCCGACCGGGGCACGCTGGCCGACCGCGTCTCGCGCGCGAGCGGCAAGACGGTGCGCGACCTCGTGCGCGCGCGCGCCGAGGTGAGCGGCTACGCCGACATCTCGTCGATCGTCGCGCGCGACGAGACGCGCCTGGACGTGCTCGCGTCCGACAGCGACCCGCGCGTGTCCGAGGCATTCAGTGACCGCGACTACCACGACGTGGCCCGCATCGCCGCGCACTACTACTCGATCGTGCTCACCGACACGGGCACCGGCATCGTCCACTCGGTCATGTCCGCGACGCTCGACCGCGCGGATCAGCTCGTGATCGTGGCCGGCCTGAGCGTCGACGAGGCGCGCCTCGCCTCCGAGACGATCACGTGGCTCGAGACGAACGGCTACGCCGAGCGCGTGCGCAATGCCGTCGTCGTCCTGAACCACGCGCGTCCGGGCGCCCCTATCGTCCGTGCCGGCGAGCTCGAGGCGCACTTCCGCTCGCGTGTGCGGGCCGTCGTCCAGATCCCGTACGACCCGCACATCGCCGCCGGAAGCGCGATCGCGTTCCGCGACCTTCAGCCGGCCACGCGCCTCGCGGCGCGCGAGCTCGCGGCGACGGTCGTCGAAGGTCTCCGCGCCCTCGCGGTCGCCGCCTGACCGCGATGACGGTCCGGCCCATCCGGCTCTTCGGCGACCCTGTGCTCAAGGCGCCTTCGACGCCCGTCGACGGCATCGACGACGGCGTGCGCGCGCTCGTGCAGGACCTTCTCGACACGGTCGAGCTTCCCGGGCGTGCGGGCGTCGCGGCGCCCCAGATCGGCGTGGGCACACGCGCTTTCAGCTACAACATCGACGGCGACATCGGCTACATCCTCAACCCCGTTCTCGTCGAGGTGCGGGGCGAGCCCGAGCTCATGGGCGAGGGCTGCCTCTCGGTGCCGGGCCTGTGGCACGAGACTCCGCGCCACCCGTACGCGAAGGTCGTCGGCATCGACCTCGACGGCAACGAGGTCGTCGTCGAGGGGGAGGGGCTCATGGCGCAGGCACTCCAGCACGAGACCGACCACCTCGACGGCAAGCTCTTCCTCGACCGGCTGCCTCCCGAGACGCGGCGCGTCGCGATGCGGCAGGTGCGCGAGAGCGACTGGTTCTAGCCCAGACCCGCCCGACGCATGACGAAGGGCCCGAGGCATCCGCCCCGGGCCCTTCGTCATGCGTCGTCTCGATTACGAGAGCGACACGTTGGACGTGTTGACCGGCGCCGCGTAGATCTCGTCGATCTCGCTCGCGAAGTCGGAGAGGATCACGTTGCGCTTGATGCTCATCTTGGGCGTCAGGTGGCCGCTCGCCTCGGTCCACTCCGACGAGAGGATCGTGAACTTGCGGATCGACTCGGCGCGTGAGACACGCTTGTTCGCCTCGTCGATCGCCCGCTGCACCTCGGCGCGCACGGCACCGTTCGCGGCCGCCTCGGCGAGCGACATGTCGGCCGGCAGCTGGTTGTTCGCGAGCCAGGTCGGCAGCATCTCGGGGTCGAGCGTCACGAGCGCCGAGATGAACGGCTTCTGGTCGCCGACCACGACGACCTGCCCGACGATGGGGTTCGCGCGGATCGGGTCTTCGAGCGCGGCCGGGGCGACGTTCTTGCCGCCTGCCGTGACGATGATCTCCTTCTTGCGGCCCGTGATCGTCAGGAAGCCTTCGTCGTCGAACGAGCCCAAGTCGCCCGTCTTGAACCAGTCGCCGTCGAACGCCGCGGCGGTCGCCTCGGGGTTGCGCCAGTACTCCTTGAAGACGTTGATGCCGCGCACCTCGATCTCGCCGTCCTCGGCGAGGCGGATGCCGACGCCCGGGAGAACCGGCCCGACCGTGCCGATCTTCGACTTCGTCGAGAGGTTGACCGTCGCGGGGGCGGTCGTCTCGGTGAGGCCGTAGCCCTCGAGGATGACCACGCCGAGGCTGTGGAAGAAGTGGCCGAGGCGCTCGCCGAGAGGCGCCGAGCCCGAGATGGCGTACACGACGTTGCCGCCCATGGCCGTGCGCAGCTTCGAGTACACGAGCCGGTCGAACAGCGCGAACTTGATGCGTGTGCCGAGCGGGACCTTGCGGCCCTCCTGCTGCAGCTTCGAGTGCTCGATCGCGGTGTGCGCGGCGGCGCGGAAGATCTTGCCCTTGCCGCCGGCCTCGGCCTTCTGCTCGGCCGAGTTGTAGACCTTCTCGAACACGCGCGGCACCGCGAGCAGGAACGTCGGCTTGAACGAGCCGAGCGCCGGCAGCAGCTGCTTCGTGTCGGGCTGGTGTCCGGTCTTGACGCCCGCGTGGACGTTCAGGATCGAGATGAAGCGCGCGAACACGTGCGCGGTCGTGATGAACAGCAGCGTCGACGCATCGGGGTACTCGACGACCTCGCGCAGGGCGCGGGCCGAGTTGCGCGAGAGCTCGACGAAGTTGCTGTGCGTGATGACGCAGCCCTTCGGGCGGCCGGTCGAGCCGGACGTGTAGATGAGCGTCGCGATGTCGGCGCCGTTCGCGATGCTGCGGCGGCGCTCGATCTCGTCGTCGGTGACGTCCTTGCCCTGCTCGACGAGCTTGTCGAGGTCGCCGCGGTGCATCTCCCACACGGAGCGGATGAGCGGTACGTCGGCGCGCACCTCGTCGAGCCGCGCCGCGTGGTCGGTGGACTCGACGATGCACGCGACCGCGCCGGAGTCGGTGAGGATCCAGGAGACCTGCGACGGCGAGCTCGTCTCGTAGATCGGCACCATGACGGCGCCCGCGAAGAAGAGCGCGAAGTCGACGAGCGTCCAGTCGTACGTCGTGCGTGCGATGAATCCCACCTTGTCGCCGGGCTCGACGCCCGCCGCGACGAAGCCCTTCGCGAGCGCCACGACCTGGCGGTGGAACTCGGCCGAGGTGATGTCACGCCAGCCCTCGCCCTCGGGGACGGCGAACAGGGCTCGGTCGGGCGTCGCCTTCACGCGTTCGACGAGGAGATCAGAGATGTTCGCCTGTGGATCGGCGGGCACGATCGCTGGGACTTCGAATTGGACCACGGCAGCTCCTTCGGTACCGGATTGCGAAATGTTCGGGTGAATAGGACGAGTTTAGTCGTCCGTGCTTCGGGGGCGAGGTGCCTGTGGACGGCGGGGGGTCGCAGGCTCCGATCCGGCCGCTTCCGCGCGGCTAGACTTCAAGGCGCCGTCGCGAGCGCGCCGGCTGAAAGGACACTGGTGCTCAACGTCGGGATCGACATCGGCGGGACGAAGATCGCCGGAGGCGTCGTCGACGCCGACGGCACGATCCTCGAGAAGGTCCGCGTCGAGACTCCGGTCGACACGGCGGCGCTCGCGAGCGCCGTGGCCGACATGGCGAACCACCTCATCGAGCACCACGATGTGTCGGCAGTGGGCGTCGCGGCGGCCGGGTTCATCGACAAGACCCACTCCGTCGTCATCCACGCGCCGAACATCGCGTGGCGCGACTATCCGCTGCGCGAGATCCTCCAGCGCGACATCAGCCTCCCCGTCTCGATCGAGAACGACGCGAACGCGGCGGGCTGGGCCGAGTTCCGCTTCGGCGCCGGGCGCGACGTCGACGACATGGTCATGCTCACGCTCGGCACCGGCGTGGGCGGGGCGGTCATGGTCGAGGGCGAGCTGTTCCGCGGCGGCCACGGCATCGCCGGCGAGCTCGGGCACGTCCGGTTCATCCGCGATGGCGTCCCGTGCGGGTGCGGACAGAACGGATGCCTCGAGCAGTACGCATCCGGACGCGCGCTGCAGCGCGAGGCGAACGCGATCGCCGACGAGGGCGGTGAGCGGGGGAGAGCCCTCGCGGAGCTGCGCGAGCAGAAGGGCACCATCTCGGGGCCCGCGGTCTCGCGGCTCGTGCTCGCGGGTGACGAGGGCGCCCGCGAGGCGCTCCTGCGCGTCGCGACCGCGCTCGGCGAGGCGTGCGGCGGCTTCCAGGCGGTGCTCGACCCGGAGCTCTTCGTGATCGGCGGGGGCGTCGCCCAGCTCGGCGAGACGCTCCTCGAGCCTGTGCGCATCGCCTATGAGACGGCGCTCCCCGGCTACGGCGACCGCCCCGTCGCGGACTTCGCGATCGCGAAGCTCGGCAACGACGCGGGGCTCATCGGCGCGGCCGATCTCGCGGGGCGCGAGGTGTAGCGATGTTCTACTGGCTGATGAAGTACGTGGTGATCGGACCGATCGTCAAGGCGATCTTCCGCCCGTGGATCATCGGTCGCCGCAACGTCCCCTCCGAGGGCGCCGCGATCCTCGCGAGCAACCACCTCTCGTTCGTGGACTCGATCTTCCTGCCGCTCATGATCGACCGGCCGGTCGCCTTCCTCGCGAAGAGCGATTACTTCACGGGGCGCGGCATCAAGGGGTGGGCGACGCGGATGTTCTTCAAGGCGACCGGGCAGATCCCCATCGACCGCTCGGGCGGCCAGGCATCCGAGGCCTCGCTGAACACCGGCCTGCAGGTGCTCGGGCGCGGAGACCTGCTGGGCATCTACCCCGAGGGCACCCGCAGCCCCGACGGCAAGCTCTACCGCGGGCGCACGGGCATCGCGCGCATGGCGCTGGAAGCGCACGTGCCCGTGGTGCCGGTGGTCATGGTCGACACCGACACGATGATGCCGATCGGCACGCGTCTCCCGCGCGTCGTGCGCGTCGGCGTCGTGATCGGCGAGCCCCTCGACTTCTCGCGGTTCGCGGGGATGGAGGGCGATCGCTACATCCTGCGGTCTGTCACCGACGAGATCATGGTCGCGCTGCAGCGGCTCGGCGAGCAGGAGTACGAGGACGTGTACGCCTCGACGGTCAAGGACCGGCTCAAGAAGCCGTCGACGGACTCGTCGAAGGCGGATGCCGCGGCCTGACGTCCGGCACTCCCGCCGAGCGGTGACCGACGGATCTGGGCACGGCCGCGCGCCGATACAATTGGCGGATGCTCCAGCATCTCGACGCCCTCGACCACTGGCGGACTCTGCCCATCAAGCAGCAGCCCGTGTGGCTCGACGCCGAGGCGGTGGCCGCCGCATCCGCTGAGCTCGCAACCCTCCCGCCCCTCGTCTTCGCCGGCGAGGTCGACAAGCTGCGCGAAAAGCTCGCGCGTGCTGCTGCTGGCAGGGCATTCCTGCTGCAGGGCGGGGACTGCGCCGAGACGTTCGCGGGCGCCACCGCCGACCAGATCCGCAACCGCATCAAGACGGTGCTGCAGATGGCGGTCGTGCTGACGTATGGCGCGTCGATGCCGGTCGTGAAGATGGGGCGCATGGCGGGGCAGTTCGCCAAGCCGCGCTCGAGCGATACCGAGACGCGCGGCGACGTGACGCTGCCGGCGTACCGCGGCGACATCGTCAACGGCTACGACTTCACCGAGAAATCGCGTGAGGCCGACCCGTCGCGGCTGCTGAAGGGCTACCACACGGCGGCCTCGACCATCAACCTGATCCGCGCGTTCACGCAGGGCGGCTTCGCCGACCTCCGCGAGGTGCACTCGTGGAACAAGGGCTTCGCGCAGAATCCCGCCAACGCGCGGTACGAGCGTCTCGCAACCGAGATCGACCGTGCGATCAAGTTCATGGAGGCGGCGGGCGCCGACTTCGACGAGCTCAAGCGCGTCGAGTTCTACACGGGCCACGAGGGCCTCCTGATGGACTACGAGCGTCCGCTCACCCGCATCGATTCGCGCACGGGCACGCCGTACAACACGTCGGCCCACTTCCTGTGGATCGGCGAGCGCACGCGCGAGCTCGACGGAGCGCACGTCGACTACTTCTCGAAGATCCGCAACCCGATCGGCGTGAAGCTCGGTCCGGCGACGACGCCCGAGACGGCGCTCGCCCTCATCGACAAGCTCGACCCGGAGCGCGAGCCCGGGCGCCTCACCTTCATCACGCGCATGGGCGCCGGCAGGATCCGCGACGCGCTGCCGCCGCTGCTCGAGGCCGTCAGGGACTCGGGTGCGACTCCGCTGTGGGTCACCGACCCGATGCACGGCAACGGCATCACGACGCCGACCGGCTACAAGACGCGTCGCTTCGACGATGTCGTCGACGAGGTGCGCGGCTTCTTCGAGGCGCATAGCGCGGTCGGAACGTTCCCCGGCGGCATCCACGTCGAGCTCACGGGCGACGACGTCACCGAGTGCCTCGGCGGCTCCGAGATGATCGACGAGGCGACTCTCGCTACGCGCTACGAGTCGCTGTGCGACCCGCGCCTGAACCACATGCAGTCGCTCGAGCTCGCGTTCCTCGTCGCCGAGGAGCTCGAGAACCACAAGCGCTGATACGGATGCCTCGGCCGAGGGATCCGTATCGCCCGCGTCAGCCCGACGCGGTGATCTGCAGGTAGACGCGCGTGCCCTTGACGCGCTGCTCGCCCGCGGCGGGGTCCGTGCCGGTGACGCGCGTGAGGGAGTTCGGGAAGGGCGCCCAGAACACGGCGTAGTCCACCTGGAATCCGGCGGCCTCGAGCGTTGCGATCGCCTCGTCGCGCGTGAGGTCCTGCACGTCGGGGATCGGGAAGAGCGGCGGCCCCGACGAGACCACGAGCGTCACGGTGTCGCCCGGGCGCAGCCAGCCGCCGTCCTCGCGGCCGACGACGCGGATCACGTCGCCCGCGGCGATCTCCTCGCTCGTCTCGGTCGCTGATTCGCCGGCGACCTGCAGCCGTGCGCTCTCGAGCGCGCGGCGCGCGGAGTCCTCGCTCTCGCCGACGACGTCGGGCACGGCACCGAGCGACACCCACAGCGTCGCGCCGTCGCCCTCGTGCGCCGTGCAGCCTTCGCCGCACGCGTACGGCTCGCCGACACGCGGGTTGAGCATCGTGCCGACGACGGCGCCCGGGGGAGCTGCGGTGAAGAACTCCTCGTTCTGCTCGTCGGGTGTGATCCCGAGGGATTCGAGAAGTCTTCGCGCATCGGTCTCGGTGAGGTCGATGAGCCGATCCACGGTGACCTCGGCGGGTCCGAGCGACACGATCAGCCGGATCTCGGACTCCTTCTCGACCCGCGCGCCCACGGGCGGCTCGCTGCGGATCACGAGGCCCGGCTCGATGTCGAGGCTGTTCTCGCCCTCTTCCACGGCGACGAGCGACTCCGCCTGGAGGAGCTGCTGGGCCTCGGCGAAGGTGCGGCCCGAGACATCGGGCACCGCGACGAGCGATCCCGGACCGGACCCGAACCACCAGCCGGTCGCGCCGGCGAGGCCCGCGAGCAGCAGCACGAGCGCGATGAGCCAGCCGCCCTTCGCCGCGCGGCGCTTCGTCGCCCGGCGCAGTCGGGTCGCGTTGTCGACCGTCTCCACCGGATGGGTCGCGTGCGCGCCGCTCGTGGGCAGCACGGCGGTGAGCTCACCCGACGCGATGCCGTCCTCGGCGATCACGCCGGTCGCCGCCGAGCGGGTCGCCGTCTGGGGCGAGATGCCGAGCTCGCGCTCGATCTCGCGCAGCCGGTCGAGCATGATCTGCGCGTCGGCGGGGCGGTCGTCGGGCGACTTCTCGGTGGCCCACAGCACGAGCTCGTCGAGCATCTCGGGCACGCCGGGGTTCCTGACACTGGGCCGGGGCACCGAGTCGGTCGCGTGCTGGAACGCGATCTGCATCGGCTGCTCGCCCTTGTAGGGCTGCTCGCCCGTGAGCATCTCGTACAGCATGATGCCGAGCGCGTAGATGTCGCTGCGGGCATCCGCCGTGCCGCGCGTCACGAGCTCGGGGGCGAGGTACGCGATCGTTCCGAGCAGCTGCGCGCCCGTCGCGGTGTTCGCCGTCGTCGCGCGGGCGAGCCCGAAGTCGCCGATCTTGATGCGTCCGTCCTCGGCGAGCAGCACGTTCTCGGGCTTGACGTCGCGGTGCACGATGCCGGCGCGGTGAGCGGCCGCCAGGCCCGACAGCACCGCGTCCATGACGGAGATCGTCTGCGGCACCGTGAGGCGGCGCTGCTCGCGGAGCAGCTCGCGCAGCGTGATGCCCGGCAGGTACTCCATCACGAGGTACGCCATCTCGCCGTCCTGCCCCTGGTCGAAGACGTTCACGACGTGGGGATCGGCAAGGCGCGCGGCGGCGCGTGCCTCCTGGATGAAGCGGCTCTGGAAGACGGAGTCGTCGCTCAGATGGCTGTGCATCACCTTCAGGGCGACGCGGCGCTCGAGCCGCAGATCGGTGGCGACGTAGACCGTCGCCATGCCGCCACGAGCGATGCGCGCGCGAACCCGGTATCGGCCGTCGACGAGACGGCCGATCAGCGGGTCCACCTGCTGGCTCGTGCTCACGGGAGAAGTCTACGGACGCGGTGAGAGGAGCCTGGGCAGCGGCGCACCCGCCTCTGCCTCAGCCGAGCGCCGCGAGCCAGGCGTGGGCGGGCTGCTCCCACCTCGCGTAACGATCTGGATACGCCGAGAGCTGCACCGCTTGGGCCGCCTGCGCGAAGGACATGTTCTGCCATCCGGGGATGTCGAGCAGTCCACGCGTGCGGGTCCCGTTGGGGTCGCCCGGGCCGCCGAAGAACGCCCGCGTCGCGCGCGCGGGGTCGCGCACCTCGGCCTCGGTGCCCCATCCGGTGCTCGGCCGCTGCTGGAAGAGGCCGAGCGAGTCGCGGTCGCCCCAATCGAGGTTGCGCAGCCACGACTCCTGCATCGCTGCGCCGAGCGAGATGGCGATGCCGCGGTCGGGCACGCCGAGCTCGCGTCCGATGCGGATGATGAGCTGCGCGTTCGCGACCTGCTCCGCGTCCAGCCCCGGCGCTGACGGCGCCGCCGCCGGGATCGTGATGACCTGGCCGGGGTAGATGATGCTCGCCCACCCGAGCCCGTTCGCCGCGAGCACCGCCGCCGTTGTGACGCCGTGCCGCCGCGCGATCGCGGAGATGGTGTCGCCCGCCTGGATCGTGTACGACGCCCCGGGTCGCGCAGGCGAAGGCGCAGGACCGGGCGCCGGTGCCGGGGCGGGAGCGGGCGCTGTCGCCGCTGTCCCGCCCGCGGGGATCTTCACGACCTGTCCCGGGTAGATGATGCTCGACCAGTTGAGCCCGTTGGCCGCGAGCACCGCCGCGGTCGGGACGCCGTGCCGTCGGGCGATCGCCGAGATGGTGTCGCCCGCGCGGACCGCGTAGGTCGTGCCGCCCGACGGCGCGGGGGCGGGGGCGGATGCCGCGCCCGACGTCAGCCGCAGCACCTGGCCGGGGTAGATGATGCTCGACCAGCTCAGTCCGTTGAGCGCGAGCACATCCGCCGTGCGCAGCCCGTGGCGCGCCGCGATGGCGCTCACCGTGTCGCCGCGCTGAACGACGTACGTCTGGGGGATGCCGGCCGCCGCGGGTGCGGGAAGGCGTGCCGCGGCGGGAGCCGCGACCGCGGGCATCCCCGCGGGGCGCGCCGGCGCGAGGCCGGACGCAACGGCGGGGTCGAGCTGCGGAATCCGTGTCGGTGTCTCGTCCGCCGTGTCCACCGCCTGCGCGGGCGCGCCCGAGAGCATCATGGCGATGGAGCCCGCGAGGGCCGCGCCCCCGGCTGCCGCCGCGCGACGTCGGCGGAGCGCGGCGCGCCCCTCCGGAATAGCCGTCGAACCATTCTCGTGTCGCAAGAGATCCCCCCTCTGTCGACTGCGAAAACGCTGTCACGAATGGGAACGGGTGTCAACAGGTGTGCTCTCACGTGGCGGTTGTGACCAATGTGACGAATGTGGCAGAACCCGCCTCGCCGCGCGGATGAGATAGTGGCTTCGTGACCGCTGATTCCGCGCCGCGTATCGAGACCGATTGGCTGACACTTCCCGAACTCGTCGACATCCTGGGCGAGCCGCTCGGGCGCGTTCATCGTCTGCTCGACGAATCGCACCTCATCGGCTCGCGCCGCCACGGGCCGCTCAAGGTGCCGTCGGTCTTCATCGTCGACGGGCGCCCGCTGTCGTCGCTGCGCGGCACCGCGATCGTGCTGCACGACGCCGGCTTCTCCGACGACGAGGTGATCGACTGGCTGCTCACGAACGAGGAGTCGATCGGCGTCGCGCCGATCGAAGCGCTCCGCGCCGGCCGCAAGAGCGAGGTTCGGCGGGTCGCGCAGACGCTTGCGTGATCAGCGCGTGCGCACCGTCGCGGCGTGCGCCAGGTCGCGCAGCTCGCCGACCGCGGCGTTGCCGAGGCGCGCTCCCGACAGGGCGCGGTCGGCCTCACGCGCGTAGTCGGCGATGAGCTGCTCGACGCGGTCGAGGGCGCCGCTGTCGATGATCGTGCGCTGGAGCGAGGCCACCTGGTCGTCGGCGAGACCCGGGTCTCCGACGAGCTCGTCGACGACGCGCCGCGCCGAGGGCGGCAGCGCCGCGCGCGCGTACGCGATGAGCACCGTGCGCTTGCCCTCGCGCAGGTCGTCGCCGGAGGGCTTGCCGGTCTCGGCGCTGTCGCCGAAGACGCCGAGCACGTCGTCGCGCAGCTGGAACGCCATGCCGAGCGGATGCCCGAACGCCGCGAGGGCCGCGCACTGACCGTCGTCGCCTCCGGCGATCGCGGCTCCGATGACGAGCGGCTGCTGGATGCTGTAGCGCGCCGACTTGAACGACGCGACCCGCAGTGCGCGGTCGGCGTGGCGGTCGTCGGGCTCGGTCGAGTACGCGGACTCCTCGGCGATGTCGAGGAACTGCCCCATCGTGACGTCGCGCCGCATCGTCGCGTACTCGGCCCGGGCGCGCGCGGCGCGCTCAGGGTCGAGCTGCGTGAGCGCCTCCTCGAAGAGGTCGTCGCTCCACGCGACGAGCAGGTCGCCGAGCAGCACGGCGGCCGAACGGCCGAAGGCTGCGGCGTCGCCGCTCCATCCCGCGTCACGGTGTGCGCGCTCGAGCGCGCGATGCGCGGACGGGCGCCCGCGCCGCGTGTCGGAGTTGTCGATCAGGTCGTCGTGCACGAGCGCGGCCGCGTGGAAGACCTCGAGGGCCGCGGCCGCGGTGGTCGCGGCATCCGCGATCTCGGCCGCTGAAGACGACGAGACGGATGCCTCCTCCACCGCCCTCCACCCGGCGATGCAGAACCGGCCGCGAAGCCCTTTTCCGCCCCGCAGGGCCGACGCGGCGACGTCGACGAGGAGCGCTGCTTCGTCGCCCATCCGCGCGGTGCTCGCGCGCTGACCCGTGACGAAGGTGTCGAGTCGCTGGGAAACCGCTTCGACCGGGTCGCGATGGGGGGACACGGGCCTAGCCTAGTGATCCCAGCGCCGCGTAGAATCGAGGCGTCAGAGCCCAAAGAGGGGGATGCATGCCACTCTCCGAACAGGAGCAGCGTCTGCTCGATGAGATGGAACGCCATCTCATGCGCAACGACGCCGATGTCGTGAGCGCGCGTGGAGGCGGCCGTTCGCTGAGCTATCGCAACATCGTGCTCGGCACCGTGCTGGTGCTCATCGGCCTCGGCGGCCTCATCGCCGGCGTCTCGGTTCCGCTTGTCATCGTCGGCGTCATCGGATTCGTCGTCATGCTGGGCGGCGTGATCCTCGCAGTGACCCCCACCCGTGGCGGGGGAGCGACCGCAGCCGGTGCCGCACCGGCGCGTGAGCACAAGCCGAAGTCGTCGTCGTCCTTCATGGATCGCATGAACGACCGCTGGGACCGCCGGCAGGGGGAACGCTGATCCGCCGCATCCGCTGAATC
This sequence comes from Microbacterium immunditiarum, assembly GCF_013409785.1. Taxonomy (NCBI): domain Bacteria; kingdom Bacillati; phylum Actinomycetota; class Actinomycetes; order Micrococcales; family Microbacteriaceae; genus Microbacterium; species Microbacterium immunditiarum. Next base: position 2,869,258 of record NZ_JACCBV010000001.1, on the reverse strand, counting down.
CGCATCGAAGCACCGACCCGAGGGTCGGTGCTTTTTTGTGCGCTCTGCACGCGCTTCTTCGCCGCGCACGGCGCGTCGGGGTGGATCTGGTTACGAAGTGGAGGGAAGTGGAGTAAAGTGGCGACCAACCTGGCGGGGGCCGGCTGTGAGGGGGTGAAGTGTCGATGCTTCTTGGCACGCACACTCCCAAGCTCGACGACAAGGGTCGCGTCATCCTCCCCGCCAAGTTCCGCGACGATCTCGGCTCCGGCGTGGTCGTCACCCGGGGGCAGGAGCGCTGCCTGTATGTGTTCAGCACAGACGAGTTCGAGCGGATCCACGAGCGCATCCGCGAGGCGCCGCTCTCCAACAAGCAGGCCCGCGACTTCCTCCGCATGTTCCTCTCGGGCGCGAGCGCCGAGAAGCCCGACAGCCAGAACCGCATAACCATCCCCCCTCCGCTGCGCACCTACGCAGGTCTGGAGCGCGACCTCGTCGTCACCGGCGTGGGCGCGCACGCCGAGATCTGGAACGCCGACGCGTGGAACGCCTACGTCGACGGCAATGAAGAGAGCTACGCCGAGATGGAGCAGGAGGTGATCCCGGGCCTGTTCTGAGGCCCTCGGCCCTGACTCCCAGCCGCTCCCGCCCTGGCGCACCTTCCCCGGTGCCAGGTCGAAGCGGATGGGGATCAGGGCCGAGGGACAAGGCCGCCCTCATCATGAACCTCCGCGACATCCACACCCCCGTCATGCTCGAGCGCTGCATCGAGCTGCTCGCGCCCGCCCTCGAGGGTCCGGACGCCGTCCTCGTCGACGCGACGCTCGGCATGGGCGGTCACACCGAGGCGTTCCTCGAGCGGTTCCCCGACCTCCACGTCGTCGGGCTCGACCGCGACACCGAGGCGCTGCGCATCGCGGGCGGCCGGCTCGCGCCCTTCGGGGACCGCGTGACGCTCGTGCACACGGTGTACGACGGAATCGCCGACGCGGTCGCCTCGACCGGGCGACCCGAGGTGAACGGCATCCTCTTCGATCTCGGGGTCTCCTCGCTCCAGCTGGACGAGGCCGAGCGCGGCTTCGCCTACGCCCAGGACGCGCCGCTCGACATGCGCATGGACCAGTCGTCGGGGACGACGGCCGCCGACATCCTCGCGACGTACAGCGAGGGCGAGCTGCGGCGCATCTTCGAGCGCTACGGCGAGGAGAAGCTGTCGGCCCGCTACGCGCGGGCGATCGTGGCGGCGCGCGCCGAGGGTCCGATCGAGCGGTCGGGCCGGCTCGTCGACATCCTCACGAAGGCGACGCCGTACGCGGCGCAGCGGACGGGGCATCCGGCCAAGCGCGTCTTCCAGGCGCTGCGCATCGAGGTCAACCGCGAGCTGTCCGTGCTCGAGCGGGCCGTCCCGGCGGCGCTCGACCTGCTCACGGTGGGCGGGCGCATCGTGGTGCTCGCGTACCAGTCGCTCGAGGACCGCCTCGTCAAGCGCGCGCTGGCCGAGGCATCCGCGTCGACCGCACCGGCCGGACTCCCGGTCGAGCTCCCCGAGCACGCCCCGCGCTTCCGGCTCCTCGTGAAGGGCGCGGAGCAGGCGACCGAGGAAGAGCGAGCGCGCAACCCCCGCGCGACTCCGGTGCGCCTGCGCGCCGCCGAGCGAATCCGTCCCGCACACGCGAAGGAGGCGACCGCATGAACGCCGCGCCCAGCGCCGAGATCCTCGGCATGACGCCGGCAGCGGCGGCGGTCGCCGTCGCCGCGCCGCTGCCGGAGCGGCAGTCTCCCGGCCGCCGCCTGCGCGTCGTCGACGCACCCGCCCGGCGCCGGCGCCGGCGCCGTCCGAAGCTCGTGTACGGCATCGTCGCGGTCGTCGGCGCCCTCGCGATCGGCGCGGCCCAGATGGCGCTGTCGATCCTCATGACGCAGGGCTCGTACGAGATGTCCAAGCTCACCCAGGAGCAGCGCGCCCTCACGTACCAGAAGCAGATGCTGCAGGACGATATCGCGGGTCTGAGCTCCCCGCAGTTCCTCGCCGCGAACGCGACCGCCCTCGGCATGGTGATCGACGAGGCGCCGTCCTATCTGCGCCTGAGCGACGGCTCCCTGCTCGGGCCCGGGCAGGTGTCGTTCGGGTCGTCGTCGATCGATGCGCTCGGTCGCGCCGCCGTGCCGAACGCCCTCGTCGAGGACACGCCGCTCGTGACCGACCCGGACGCGACGATCGAAGGACGCACGGTGGTCGAGACGGATGCCGCGACCGGCGCCGACGACGGCGGCGGAGTCGTGAACACCCCGCCCGCACTGACCGACGGCCTGCCCATCCCGGAGACCCACTGAGCACATGACGACGAAAGCCACACGCAGCCCGCGCCGGCGGACCGTCGTCGCGCTCGCCGTCGTCCTCGCGGTGCTCGCCGGGTTCATCGTGCGACTCGTCGACATCCAGGTCGTGAACGCCGACGACCACATCGCCGACTCGATGGACATCGCGCTCGCGGGCTCGCGCACGCTGTACGGCGAGCGCGGTCCCATCCTGGACGAGACCGGGCAGCCGCTGGCCGGGAGCATCCTGCTGTACGACTGCCAGCTCGATCCGCTCCTCATCACGCAGCTCGACGAGAAGATCCTCGCCGGCAGATCGGACGACCCGCTGTGGACCGACGTGTCGGACGACGTCGCCGAGATCATCGGGAAGACGCCGGACGAGGTGCGCGGCATCGTCGAGTCCGCCCTGCAGGAGGATCCCGACTCCCGCTTCGCGTACCTCCAGAAGCGCGTCTCGACGCACCAGTACCGCGCGCTCGCGGACCTCGACCGCCCGTACATCGCGTGCCTTCCGCATCCGGCCCGCACGTATCCCGACGGCGCCGTCGCCGGCAACCTCGTCGGCTTCGTGGGCGTCGACGGCGACCCGCTCGCGGGGATCGAGCTGAGCGAGGACGACTGCCTCGCCGCCGAGGACGGCCGTGTCGCGTATCAGCGCGGTGCCGACGGCGTCGTCATCCCCGGCACGGAGCGGCGCGAGGACGCCGTCGACGGCGGCACGCTGCAGCTCACGATCAACCGCGACCTGCAGTGGTTCCTGCAGCAGCTCATCGCCGAGCAGGTGCAGGACATGGGCGCGCTCAGCGGCTCGATCATGGTGGCCGAGGTCGAGACGGGCAAGATCCGGGCGCTCGCGGAGTTCCCGACCGTCGACCCGAACGACGTGCAGGCCTCCCCGGATGCCGATCGCGGCAGCCGCGCGTTCGTGAACTGGTTCGAGCCGGGGTCGACGTTCAAGACGCTCACGGCGGCGACGGTGATCGACGCGGGCGGCCTGACGCCGCTGTCGACCGTGATCGCGTCGAGCGACGAGCGGTTCCCGAACGGCGCGCGCGTGCGCGACGCGTTCTCGCATCCGGCCTACCAGTACACGCTCTCGGGCGTGCTCATCGACTCGTCGAACGCCGGCATCTCGAAGTTCAGCGAGGCGATCGACCCGCAGACCCGGTACGACTACCTGAAGAGGTTCGGCATCGGCCAGGGGAGCGCGGTGGGCTTTGCGGGCGAGCAGCACGGCCTGCTGCGCCCCGCGTCCGAGTGGGACGCCCAGACGGTCTACAACACCTCGTACGGCCAGGGCGTGACGACGACCCTGCCCGAACTGGTCGGCGCGTACGCCGGGATCGTGAACGACGGTGTGCGGATGCCGCTGTCGCTCGTCGAGTCGTGCACGAGGTCCGACGGGACGGTCGTCACGCCCGACCTTCCGGACCCGGTGCGCGTGGTCAGCGAGCAGACTTCCGCGCAGGTGCGAGCGATCCTCGAGAACGTCGCGCTGCAGGCCAACTACGCGAGCCAGGTCGAGATCCCCGGGTACCGCATCGGGGTGAAGACGGGCACCGGTGAGAAGTCCGACGGCAACGGCCGCTACAAGGCGGGCTCGTACTTCACGACGATGATCGGGTTCGCTCCGGCCGAGGACCCCCAGTTCGTCGTCGCTGTCACCCTCGACGAGCCCACCAGGATAAAGTCGTCTGGTGCCAACGCGCCCGCGTTCCAGAAGGCGATGACACAGGTGCTCAAGACGTACCGTGTGATGCCCGCGACGGCGGCGGCCGAGGTGCTCCCGAAGTTCGGGTGAGCCCCCGCATCCCGGAGAAGACATGATCAGCCTGACCCTCGACGAGCTTGCCCGCGCCGTCTCGGGAACCCTTCATCTCGCCGATGGCGACACGCCCGAGACCACCGTCTCGGGCGCGGTCGACACCGATTCGCGGCTCATCGAGCCGGGTGGCGTCTTCGTCGCCAAGCCCGGTGACACGACTGACGGACACCGGTTCGTCGACGCCGCCGTCGAGCGCGGCGCCGTCCTTGCGATCGTCGAGCACGTCGTCGACGCCGCCGTCTCGCAGGTGGTGGTGGCGGACGCCGTCGCGGCGCTCGCCGACCTCGCGCGCGAGGTCGTCGCCCGCGTGCGCGCCGGTGGCGGCATCCGTGTCGTCGGCATCACCGGGTCCAACGGCAAGACGACGACCAAGAACATGCTCGCGCGCATCCTGCAGGACGAGGGCGAGACCGTCGCACCGCGCGCGTCGTTCAACAACGAGGTCGGCGCGCCGCTCACGATGCTGCGCGTCACGCACGACACGCGCTTCCTCGTGAGCGAGTTCGGCGCGAGCGCGCCGGGCGAGATCGCGCGGCTCGCGGGTCTCGTCGAGCCCGACATCGCCGTGGTGCTCATGGTGGGCCTCGCGCACGCCGGCGGGTTCGGCGGCATCGACTCGACCGTCGAGGCGAAGTCCGAGCTCGTGCGGGCGATGCGCCCGGGTGGCATCGCGGTGCTCAACGCCGACGACGCCCGTGTCGCGGGCATGGCGCCTCTCGCCGCGGAGAAGAGCGCCACGGTGCGCTGGTTCGGTCGAGGCGAGCGCGCCGACGTGCGCGCCGACGAGGTCGAGGTCACGCCCGACGGCACGCGCTCGACCGTCGTCGTCGGCGGTGAGCGGCACGAGCTGCGTCTCAAGGTGCTCGGCGAGCACCACGTCATGAACGCGCTCGCGGCGATCGCGACCGCGATGGCGCTCGGAGTCTCCGCGGCCGACGCCATCGCGCGGCTCGAGACGCTCGAGCTCGCCGAGCGCTGGCGCATGCAGCCGCTCGGCTCCGACCGCGTGCGCATCATCAACGACGCCTACAACGCGAGCCCGGACTCGATGGGCGCCGCCCTGCGCACGCTCGCGCAGATCACCCGACCCGGCGAGCGCATGGTCGCCGTGCTCGGCGCGATGAGCGAGCTCGGGGAGTTCGCGGGGGAGGAGCACGACCGCATCGGCGAGCTCGCCGTGCGGCTGCGCATCCCGCGCATCGTGATCATCGGCCGCGACGCGCGGCGTATGTACCTCGCCGCGGTCGGCGAGGGCTCCTGGTCCGACGAGGCGGTCTTCTTCGAGACCGCCGACGAGGCGTACGACTACCTCATGGGCGAGCTGCGCGACGGCGATCGCGTGCTCGTGAAGTCGTCGAACTCGGCGGGCCTCCGGTTCCTGGGCGATCGTCTGGGAGAATCGTTCTCGTGAGATCACTCCTGACGGCGGCGGCGATCTCGCTCGCGTTCACGCTCTTCCTCACCCCGGTGTTCCTGCGGCTGTTCCGCCGCTGGGGCTGGGGCCAGGTCATCCGCACCCCCGAAGACATCCACAACCCGAGCCACGGCGCGAAGCGGGGCACGCCCACGATGGGCGGCACGATCTTCATCGTCGGGACGATCGTCGGATACTTCGTCGGCGGCTACACGGGCAACAACCCGCCCACGATCTCGGGCCTGCTCGTGCTGTGGATGATGATCGGGTTCGGCGTGGTCGGGTTCATCGACGACTACATGAAGGTGCACCGCCAGCGCAGCCTCGGCCTGACCGGGTGGCGCAAGATCCTGGGGCAGGTGCTCGTGGCGGTGCCGTTCGCCATCACCGCGCTGAACTTCCCGAGCCCCATGGGCCAGACGCCGGCGTCGCCCTACGTGTCGCTGTTCCGCGACATCCCGGTCCTGTCGTTCATGGCGCTCGGGGCCGTCGCCGGCTGGATCCTGTACACGCTGTGGATCACGTTCATCGGCGTCGCCTTCTCGAACGGCGTCAACGTCAGCGATGGGCTCGACGGTCTTGCCGCGGGGGCGTCGATCTTCGTCGTCGGCGCCTACAGCCTCATCGCCTTCTGGCAGTTCAACCAGGCGTGCTGGGGCGGCGAGTCCCTGTCGGCGGCCGTGCGCGAGGCGTGCTACCAGACCCGAGACCCCTTCGACCTCGCGATCGTGTCGGCCGCCTTCGTGGGCGCGATGCTCGGATTCCTGTGGTGGAACGCCCCCAAGGCGAAGGTCTTCATGGGAGACGTCGGCTCGATGGCGATCGGCGGCGTCATCGCCGCGATGTGCATCCTCACGCGCACCGAGTTGCTCGCCGTGCTCGTCGCGGGCGTCTATGTCATCGCCCCCGGCTCGGTCATCCTCCAGCGCCTGTACTTCAAGCTCACGCGCGGCAAGCGCCTGTTCCTCATGAGCCCGCTGCACCACCATCTCGAGATGCGCGGATGGTCCGAGATCACGATCGTCGTTCGCATGTGGATCATCGCCGGCATGCTCGCGATCGCGGGCATCGGCCTCTTCTACGTCGAATGGCTCACGCGCACATGAGCCGCCTCGACGAGCTTACGAGCTGGCACGCCGATTGGAAGGGGCTCCGCGCCGCCGTGCTCGGCATGTCGGTCACGGGCTTCTCGGTCGCCGACACGCTCGCCGAGCTTGGAGCGGACGTGCTCGTCGTCTCCGAGTCCGCCGACGAGGAGTACGCGCGCCTCTTGCCCGTCATCGGCGCGCGCTCGTCGATCGGACCGCTCGACCAGGTCCCGGCCGACCTGGTCGACTTCGACCCCGAGGTCATCGTCGCCTCGCCGGGCTTCGCGCCGCGGCATCCGGTCATCTCGTGGGCGCAGGAGAGGGGCATCGCCCTATGGGGCGACATCGAGCTCGCGTGGCGTGTGCGCGACAAGGTCGTCCGGCCCGACGGCACTCCCGCCGACTGGGTACTCGTGACAGGCACGAACGGCAAGACGACGACGACCCGGCTGACGGCGACGATGCTCGTCGCGGGAGGGCTCCGGGCGGCGCCCGTCGGCAACATCGGCACGCCGGTCCTCGACGCGGTGCGCGACCCGTCCGGCTTCGACGCGCTCGTGGTCGAGCTCTCGAGCCACCAGCTCTGGTACCTCGGACTGCAGAGCAGCCCCGATCCCGTGTCGCCGCACGCGGCCGTGTGCCTCAACCTCGCCGACGACCACCTCGAGTGGCACGGCTCGGTCGAGTCCTACCGCGACGCGAAGGCCCACGTGTACGACAACACGCGCGTCGCGTGCGTGTACAACAAGGCGGACGAGGCGACCCGCCGCATGGTCGAGGACGCCGACGTCGTCGAGGGTGCGCGCGCGATCGGGTTCGACCTCGGGGTTCCCGGACCGAGCGACCTCGGGGTGATCGAGGGGATCCTCGTCGATCGCGCGTTCCTCGAGGACCGCCGTACGAGCGCGCTCGAGCTGACGACGGTGGCCGAGCTCGCGGAGCAGGGCCTCTCGGCGCCGCACGTCGTCGCGAACATCCTCGCCGCGGCCGCACTCGCCCGATCGCTCGATGTGCCGCCGTCCGCCGTACGGGACGCGCTGCGCACCTTCCGGCTCGACCCGCACCGCATCGAGGTCGTGTCCGTCGCGGGCGGCGTGACCTGGGTCGACGACTCGAAGGCGACGAACCCGCACGCGGCGGCGTCCTCGCTCGCGGCGTATCCCGGCGCGGTGTGGATCGTGGGCGGTCTGCTCAAGGGGGTCGACGTCTCGACCCTCGTGGCCGAGCGCGGGGCATCCGTCAAGGCCGCGATCGTCATCGGCACCGAACGCACCGACGTCGTGTCGGCGTTCGCGCGACACGCGCCCGACGTGCCGGTCATCGAGGTCGACGACACCGAGACTGAGGATGTCATGGCGCGGGTGGTCGAGCTCGCGGCCGAGGTGGCACAGGACGGCGACGTCGTCCTGCTCGCCCCGGCGGCGGCTTCGTTCGATCAGTTCGCGTCGTACGCGGACCGGGGCCGCCGGTTCGCGGAAGCGGTGAAGACGATGGCCGGAACGGGGGGCGACGGTGAGCACGACGCAGACCCGCCCTCCCGCGACGGCGCCTGAGCCCAAACCCCGCCGCGGACTCGCGGCCCGCATCTCGCTCGGACGCGTGTTCGCGCCCGTGCCGAGCGAGTTCCTCCTCATCTCGTCGACGGCCCTGCTGCTGACGATCTTCGGGCTCGTGATGGTGCTCTCGGCGACGTCGGCGACCTCCGCGGCATCCGGCGTCGAGCCGTACGACGCCGCGCTCAAGCAGCTCATGTTCGCCGCGATCGGCGTGCCGCTCATGTTCGTCGCGAGCAGGTTCCCGGTCGCGTTCTGGAAGCGCATCGCATGGCTCGCGCTCATCTTCGCGACGATCTTCCAGATGCTCGTGTTCACGCCCCTCGGTGTCGAGGCGTACGGAAACCGCAACTGGATCCAGATCGCCGGCGTGCAGGCGCAGCCGTCCGAGTTCCTCAAGCTCGCCCTCGCGCTGTGGGTCGGCTACGTGCTGTTCCGCAAGCAGACGCTGCTGGGACTGTGGCGCCACGTGTTCATCCCGCTCGTGCCGGTGGCGATCCTCGTGATCGGCACGGTCATGGCAGGCGACGACCTCGGCACGGCGATGATCCTCGTGCTGATCGTGCTCGGGGCGCTGTTCTTCTCAGGTGTCAAGCTGCGGATCTTCGTGCTCCCGGCGATCGCAGCCGTCCTCGCGGTCCTGTATTTCGCGGTCACGAGTCCCGACCGCGTGCGCCGGTACATGAGCTTCCTCAACCCGGACTGCCTCGGCGACTACCTCAACGACTGCTACCAGCCGCTGCACGGCATCTGGGGTCTGGCCGGCGGCGGCATCTTCGGCCTCGGGCTCGGCAACTCGCGCGAGAAGTACGACTGGCTGCCCGCCGCCGCGAACGACTACATCTTCGCGATCGTCGGCGAGGAGCTCGGACTCATCGGATGCGCCGTCGTACTGGCGCTGTTCGCCCTGTTCGCGGTCGGCGCGTTCCACGTCATCCGCAAGACCGACGACCCGTTCGTGCGCATCGTGTCGGGCGGCATCACGGTGTGGATCGTGGGCCAGGCGCTCATCAACATCGGCGTCGTGCTGCGGGTGTTCCCGGTGCTCGGCCTGCCCCTGCCGTTCATGTCGCAGGGCGGCACGTCCCTGCTGTCGGTGCTCCTCGCATCGGGCGTGCTGCTGTCGTTCGCCCGGTCGCTGCCCTCGAGGCGGACGGCGGCGCCCCGTCGCGCGACGCGCTCCGCCGGGCGGGCACGCGAGATCACGTGATCCGGTGAAGAGGGCGGGCATCCGGTGAAGGGCGGGTGCGCAGACAGAGGCGGATGCCGCGTCATCCGTGTCTGGAAGAATCGAGCGGATGACCACGTACCTGCTCGCCGGCGGGGGAACCGCCGGCCACGTCAACCCGCTCCTCGCCGTCGCGGACGCCCTCCGGGAGCGCGACGCCGACGCAGACGTGCTCGTGCTCGGCACGCGCGAGGGGCTCGAGGCGCGGCTCGTGCCCGAGCGCGGGTACGAGCTGCTGATCGTGGACAAGGTCCCGTTCCCGCGTCGCCCCGACCGCGCGGCGGCGGCATTCCCGGCGCGCTTCGCGCGCGCGATCGCGCAGGTGCGCACGCACATCCGGGAGCGCGGCGTCGACGTCGTCGCCGGGTTCGGAGGCTACGCGGCGGCGCCCGCCTACGTGGCGGCGCGCCGCGAGGGCGTTCCGTACATCGTGCACGAGGCGAACGCCCGCCCCGGCCTCGCGAACCGGCTCGGGGCCCGCGGAGCGGCGGGCGTCGGCGTCGCGTTCGAGGGGACGCCGCTCAAGGGATCGCAGGTCGTCGGCATGCCCCTGCGACGAGAGATCGTCGACCTCGATCGCGACGCGCTGCGCGCCGAGGCGGCCGAGCACTTCGGACTCGACCCCCACAGGCCGACGCTCCTCGTCTTCGGCGGCTCGCTCGGAGCCCAGCGCCTCAACGAGGCGTTCGGCGAGGGCCACGGCGCCGCGTGGAAGGACGTCCTGGCCGCAGGATGGCAGCTCATCCACGTGACCGGCGAGCGCTCCGAGCTCGCCGACCCCGGCGTCCCCGGTTACTGCGTGCGCCGCTACGTCGACCGCATGGACCTCGCGTTCGCGATCGCCGACCTCATCGTGTCGCGTGCGGGCTCCGCGACCGTGAGCGAGGTCAGCGCCCTGGGCATCCCCGCGGTTTACGTGCCCTACGCGGTCGGCAACGGCGAGCAGATGCTCAACGCGTCGTCGGCGGTGCGCGCAGGCGCGGCGAGGGTCACCCTCGACGTGGAGTTCACGGGCGACCGCGTCCGCTCCGAGGTCGTGCCGCTGCTCGCGAACGAGGCCGCGCGCCACGCGATGGGGGCGGCCGCGGCATCCGTCGGCACGCGTGCGGGCACCGACAACGTCGTGGCGATGATCGACGGCGCGCTCGCGCGGCGCTCACCAGGTGCCTGATCTCGTCGAACCGCGCGACGGGCAGCGTGAGCCTGAGCACGACCCGGGAGCGGCGTGTGCCGAGGCCGTCCTCACCGGCGGCCAACCTAAGATTGACGGGTCATGATCAGACCCGACCTGAGCCTTCCCATCCCCGAGACCATCGAGTCCGCCCACTTCATCGGGATCGGCGGCTCGGGCATGTCCGGGCTCGCCGGCATGTTCCTTGATCGGGGCATCCGCGTGTCCGGCTCCGACCGTGCCGACAGCGCCGCACTGCGGGCTCTCGCCGCGCGAGGTGCGCGCGTGTACGTCGGGCACGACGCCGCGAACCTCGCCGACGACGTCGACACCGTCGTGCACACGGGGGCGATCTGGCCCGAGAACCCCGAGTACGTGCTCGCCAAGGAGCGCGGGCTCCCCGTGATCCACCGCTCGCAGGCTCTGTACTGGCTCATCGGCGGTCGCCGCCTCGTGTCGATCGCGGGCGCGCACGGCAAGACGACGTCGACCGGCATGATCGTCGTCGCACTCGAAGAGCTCGGCACCGACCCGACATTCGTCAACGGCGGCGTGGTCGCCCAGCTCGGCGTCTCGAGCCGCACGGGGGGCGACGACCTCGTCGTGATCGAGGCGGACGAGTCCGACGGGACGTTCCTGCTGTACGACACGTCGATCGCGCTCATCACGAACGTGGACCCCGACCACCTCGACCACTACGGAACGCGCGACGCGTTCGACGAGGCGTTCGCCCGCTTCGCGAACCGGGCGCGGGAGGCGGTCGTGATCTCGGCCGACGACCCGGGGGCCCGGAGTGTCGCGGCGCGCATCTCGCACGAGAACGTCGTGACGTTCGGCGAGTCCGAGGGAGCGGACGTGCGGGTCACGGGCATCCGCACCGACGGTTCCGTCTCGTTCACGATCGAGCACGGGGGAACGTCGGTCGACGCGAAGCTCCAGATCCCCGGGGCGCACAACGCGATCAACGCCGCCGGAGCGGTCGCAGCGCTCCTGACGCTCGGCCACGAGCTCGAACCGGCCGTCCGCGCGGTCGAGCGGTTCGAGGGGACGATCCGCCGCTTCGAGCTGCACGGCGTCGAGCGCGGTGTGAGCGTCTACGACGACTACGCGCACCACCCGACGGAGGTCGCCGCGGCGCTCGCGGCCGCGCGCACGGTGATCGGCGACGGACGCATCATCGCGATCCAGCAGCCGCACACGTACTCGCGCACGCAGGAGATGTACCGCGAGTTCGCCGAGGTGCTCGAGACCCACGCCGACCACACCGTCATGCTCGACGTGTACGGTGCGCGCGAAGACCCGGTCCCCGGCGTCACCGGCGAGCTCGTCAGCAATGCGTTCTCCGACCCGTCGCATGTGCACTACGTGCCGGACTGGCAGGAGGCCGCCGAGTACACGGCATCCGTGGCGCGCGCGGGCGACTACGTCATCACCCTCGGGTGCGGCAACGTGTACCTGATCATCCCGCAGGTGCTCGAGGCGCTCGCCAAGGCGGGCGGCACGGCCGAGGGATCAGGGGAGTAGTCCCGGATGCGCCGGCCGACGCCTCTGCCGCCTCCGCCGGCCGCAGCGCGCGCGGACGGCGCGAACCGCGCGGCGGGGGCCGCGGACCCGGGGGCCGACGCGGCGAGCGACCCGGATGCCGTCGCCCCGGTCATCCCGCTCACCGCGCGCACCGGCGACGCCCCCGCGCCCCTCCCGGGCATGGACAGCGACGCGAATGATCCGGATGCTCCCGCCGAGCCCGTCCGCCTGCGCGACGTGTGGCGCGCGTCGCGCGCACGGCGCAAGGCGCTGCGCTCCGAGATCCGGCGGTTCACGGCGCGCCAGCGGCGCCGGCGGCTGATGTGGCTGGGCGCCGCCGCGGCACTCGTGCTCCTCGTGCTCGGCACGCTCGGCGCCGCGTACAGTCCGCTGTTCGCGGTCGAGCGTTTCCGCGTGGTCGGCGTCGAGCAGCTCGACGCCTCCGCGGTCGAGGCGGCGCTCGCCGATCAGCTCGGAACGCCGCTCCCGCTCATCGACGACAGCGAGGTGAAGGCGGCGCTCGTCGCCTTCCCGCTCGTCCAGTCGTACCGGCTCGAGGCGCGCCCGCCGCACGAACTCGTCGTGCGGATCGTGGAGCGCACGCCGATCGGGCTCATCGAGACGCGCGCCGGCTACACGCTCGTCGACGCCGCCGGGGTCGCGCTGTCCACCACCGAGACGCCCGCGCCCGGACGTCCGATCCTCGACGTGCAGGGCGGTGTGCGCTCGAACGCGTTCGAGGCGGCCGGGCAGGTGGTCCGCTCGCTCCCCGACGACATCCGGTCGCTCGTGACGGGTGTCACGGCGACGACGCCGGACGACGTAACGCTCCTCCTCGGCGGCACGAACACGCAGGTCGTGTGGGGGAGCGCGGACGACTCGGCGATGAAGGCGCTCGTGCTGCAGACGATGATGACGCAGCGCCCGCCGGGTTCGGTCAGCGTCTACGACGTGTCGTCGCCTGGCTCGATCGTCGTGCGCTGAGCGCGTATTCCGACGACGGTCTCGCCGCGCACCGGGTCGTGCCGCGGACGAGTTTGAGCGCGGGTGCCGCGACACGCCCAAGCGGTACCGGTTCGGGACGAGGCATCCGCTTACCTTCGATCAAAGGAATTGCATACCGGGCAATTCTTTATACCTCTACTAGAGGTTGAAGGTTTGGTTCGCACGATTCGGAGGCCGGCATGAGCCAGAACCAGAACTACCTCGCCGTCATCAAGGTGGTCGGCGTGGGTGGCGGAGGCGTCAACGCCGTCAATCGCATGATCGAGCTCGGGTTGCGGGGTGTCGAGTTCATCGCGATCAACACCGACGCGCAGGCGCTGCTGATGAGCGATGCCGACGTCAAGCTCGACGTCGGTCGCGAGCTCACCCGCGGACTCGGCGCGGGCGCCGACCCCGAGGTCGGTCGCCGTGCGGCCGAAGACCACGCCGAGGAGATCGAGGAGTCGCTGCGCGGCGCCGACATGGTCTTCGTCACGGCGGGCGAGGGCGGTGGAACGGGCACGGGCGGTGCTCCCGTCGTGGCGAAGATCGCGAAGTCGATCGGCGCGCTGACGATCGGTGTTGTGACCAAGCCCTTCTCGTTCGAGGGCCGCCGCCGCCAGCAGCAGGCCGAGACGGGCGTCGCGAAGCTGAAGGAAGAGGTCGACACCCTCATCGTCGTGCCCAACGACCGCCTGCTCGAGATCAGCGATCGCGGCATCTCGATGATCGAGGCGTTCGCGACGGCCGACCAGGTGCTCCTCGCCGGTGTCCAGGGCATCACCGACCTCATCACGACGCCGGGTCTCATCAACCTGGACTTCGCGGACGTGAAGTCGGTCATGCAGGGTGCCGGCTCGGCGCTCATGGGCATCGGCTCGGCACGGGGAGCGGATCGCGCGATCAAGGCCGCGGAGCTCGCGGTCGAATCGCCGCTGCTCGAGGCGTCGATCGAGGGAGCGCACGGCGTTCTGCTGTCGATCCAGGGCGGCTCGAACCTCGGGATCTTCGAGATCAACGACGCCGCGCAGCTGGTCAAGGAAGCGGCGCACCCCGAGGCGAACATCATCTTCGGAACGGTCATCGACGACACGCTCGGCGACGAGGTGCGCGTCACCGTGATCGCGGCCGGATTCGACGGCGGTGAACCGTCCACCCGTATCGAGCCGATCTCGAGCCTGCGTTCGACGCCTGTGACGGCGCCGCCCGTGCTGCCGAGCGTCGCGCCCGAAGAGGCGGCGATGTCGCGGGCGACCGAGTCGTCGGAGCCGGTGTCGGTCGGAGCGAGCATCACGTCGGAGCCGAGCCATGACTCGTTCGACGACGACCTCGACATCCCCGACTTCCTGAAGTAGTCCCGGACGGTGGATCTCGCCTCTCGCCTCGCCGAGGTCGACGCGCGGATCGCCGACGCCGCCCGGGCTGCAGGACGCGACCCCGCCGAGCTCACCCGCATCGTCGTGACGAAGTTCCATCCGGCCTCCCTCGTGGAACAGCTCTACGACCTCGGCGTGCGAGACGTCGGTGAGAATCGCCAGCAGGAGCTCACCGACAAGCGGGGGCGCGTGCGCGACCTGCCCGGCCTGACCTGGCACTTCATCGGCCAGGCGCAGACCAACAAGGCGAAGGCGATCCGGGCCGCGGCATCCGTCGTCCACTCGGTCGACCGCCACCGCCTGGCCGACGCGCTCGACGCGGCGGGCGGCGATGGCGCGCCGTCGCTCGACATCCTCGTGCAGATCAACCTGACCGATGATCCGAAGAGGGGAGGGGTGGCGCCGAGCGACCTGCGGTCGCTCGCCGAGCATGTGATCGGATGCCCCACCCTCCGCCTCCGCGGCGTCATGGCGGTCGCCCCGCTCGAAGAGCCTCCCGCGCCCGCGTTCGAGCGGCTGCGCGAGTACGCCGACCTCGTGCGCGAGCTCGAGCCGTCGGCCACCTGGATATCCGCGGGCATGACCGGAGACTTCGCCGAGGCGATCGCCGCCGGCGCGACACACCTGCGGATCGGCACAGCAATCACCGGACCGAGGCCGGTGCACGGTTAGCCTCGGAACAGACGAGCAACGCGACGCGATGACGGAGGATGCGATGTCCAACCCGCTGAAGAAGACGATGGTGTACCTGGGGCTCGCCGACGAAGAAGAGGCCTACGAGGAGCCGACGCCACAGCCGGCCCCGCGTGCCGGCAAGTCGGTCGAGAAGCCGGCCGCGCCGATCACGCCGATCCACCGGCCCGCTGTCGTGCGGCAGCCCGCGGCCAGCCCGATCTCCGAGATTCTGACGGTCCACCCCAAGCAGTACCGCGACGCGCAGGTCATCGCCGAGAACTTCCGTGACGGCATCCCCGTCATCATCAACCTCTCGCAGATGAGCGACGCCGACGCGCGACGGCTGATCGACTTCGCGAGCGGCCTCTCTCTCGGCCTCTACGGCCGCATCGAGCGGGTCACGAGCAAGGTCTTCCTGCTGTCGCCCGAGAACGTGGCGGTGTCGGGTGACGGGACGGTCGCGCAGGCCGATCCCGACGCGGTTCCGTTCGCGCCGTAACCCGTGTTCGTCCTTCAGCTCATCGCCGGGATCCTCAACACGCTGCTCCTGATCTACGTCCTCATCCTGCTCGTCCGGCTCGTGCTCGACTGGATCCCGTTCTTCAATCGCGAGTGGCGTCCGAAGGGTGCCGGACTCGTCGTCGCCGAGGTCGTCTACACGATCACCGATCCGCCGATCAAGCTGTTCCGGCGGTTCATCCCGCCCCTTCGCGTCGGCTCGGTGGCGATCGATTTCGCGTTCGCGCTGACGCTGCTCCTGTGCTTCATCCTGCTCTCGGTCACGCGCGCGATCGCCGGCTGAGCGTCATCATCCTCAGCACTTTCTCAGTAGGACACACGGGGTCCGCCCCTTCGACACGCTTCCGAGCCACGGCTATGCTGTCTTGGACAGTGGCGCGTCCCCCGCGGCGGGCCAACCCCGACATCGGCCAGCGACCAGTGCGCGCGAAAGAGGAAACACCATGGCATTGACTCCCGATGACGTCGTCACGAAGCAGTTCCAGCACGTCCGGTTCAAGGAGGGCTTCGATCCGGACGAGGTCGACGACTTCCTCGACGAGATCGTCGTGGAGTGGCGCAAGGCTCTGGCCGAGAACGAGGAGCTGAAGGCGAAGCTCGCCGCGTACGAGTCGGGCGCCGCCGCTCCCGCCGCCGCGCCGGCAGCCGCTCCCTTGCAGCAGCTGGCGCCGTCCGCCGAGGGCGGTCCGCCTGCCGCCGCGAGCGCGGGCATCATCGAGCTGGCCCAGCGCCTGCACGACGAGCACGTCGCCGAGGGCCGCGCCAAGCGCGACCAGCTCATCGCCGACGCGCAGTCGCAGGCCGCCTCGATCGTCGCCGACGCCGAGGCGCGCGGCCGCGACGAGATCGCGCGTCTCGACAAGGAGCGCACGTCGCTCGAGGCCCGCATCGCCGAGCTGCGCACGTTCGAGCGCGACTACCGCGCCCAGCTTCGCGGCTTCATCGAGGGCAAGCTCCGCGACCTCGAGACCACGGCCACGGCATCCGGGCCCACGCCGGTTTCGAGCATCGGCGGCCTGTAGGCCGATCCTTTGACGAACCGCCGTCCTCTCAGACCTGCGGCGGCCGGTGCCATCGTCGCGCTCCTCGCGTTGATGGTGCTGGCCGCCGATCAGTTCACGAAGTACCTCGCCATCGAGAACCTCCCGCCCGGGGAGCCGGTCCACGTTCTCGGCGACTTCCTGATCTTCATCCTCACGCGCAACCCCGGCGCCGCGTTCTCGCTCGGCGAGGGCGTCACGTGGATCTTCACGATCGCGCTGGCCGCGGTCGCCGTGGTGGTCGTGTGGCTCACGGTCACGCGCGTCCGCTCGCGTGTGTGGGCCGTCGCCCTCGGGCTGCTGCTCGGCGGCGTGCTGGGCAACCTGACCGACCGCGTCCTGCGTGAGCCGGGCTTCCCCGTCGGACACGTCGTAGACTTCATCAACACCCCGTGGATGATGCCGGCGATCTACAACGTCGCCGACATCTTCATCGTGTCGATGATGATCGGCGTGGCGCTGCTCGTGCTCGTCGGACTCCACCTCGACGGCACGCGTGAGCGCCGCGCGGCGTCGGAAGACGACGAAACGACGGATGCCGCGCCCGCCGGCTCTCCCGACCAGGACCTGCCCGACCAGCCGACGGCGGACGACGCCACGAGGGACTGACATGGAGTCCCGCAGCCTTCCGGTTCCCGACGGGCTCGACGGCGTCCGGGTCGACGCCGCCCTCGCCAAGATGCTCGGGTTCTCGCGCACGTTCGCGGCCGAGGTCGCCGAGGCCGGTGGCGTGCACCTCGACGGGCGGCCGCTCGCGAAATCCGACAAGCTGCGCGGCGGATCGTGGCTCGAGGTCACGTGGACTCCGAAAGAAGAGCCGCGCGTGGTCCCGGTCGAAGTGCCGGACCTCGGCATCGTGTACGACGACGATGACATCGTGGTGGTCGACAAGCCGCCGGGTGTCGCGGCCCACCCTTCGCTCGGGTGGGAGGGCCCGACAGTGCTCGGCGCGCTCGCGGCGGGCGGCTACCGCATCGCGACGACCGGCGCCGCCGAGCGCCAGGGCATCGTCCACCGCCTCGACGTCGGCACGAGCGGGCTCATGGTCGTCGCCAAGTCCGAACGCGCGTACACGGCGCTCAAACGCGCGTTCAAGGAGCGCGAGGTCGACAAGATCTACCACGCGGTGGTGCAGGGGCATCCGGACCCGCTCGTCGGCACCATCGACGTGCCGATCGGACGCCACCCCACGCACTCGTGGAAGTTCGCGGTGACGCCCCACGGCAAGGACTCGGTCACGCACTACGAGACGATCGAGGCGTTCCGCGGCGCGGCGTTGCTCGAGATCGACCTCGAGACGGGGCGCACGCACCAGATCCGCGTGCACATGGCCGCCCACCGGCATCCGTGCGTCGGTGATCCGCTCTACGGCGCCGACCCGACGCTCTCGGCGCGTCTCGGTCTCACGCGGCAGTGGCTGCACGCGCGCCGGCTCGCGTTCACGCACCCGACGACGGGGGAGTGGATGGAGTTCACGTCCGAGTACCCGCCCGATCTCGCGCACGCGCTCGAAGTGCTGCGCCAGGAGTGACGCGCGTCAGCCGGCGGGTTGCGGCGCAGCCGCCTCGGCGCCGGCGTCGGGCGCGGCATCCGTCTCCTCCGCCGGGTCGGACCCACTCGGCTCGTCGATGACTGACGGCTGCGGGCTGATGACGCCCGCGACGATCGAGCGGATCGCGAACTCGGTCGCGCTCGCGAGGTCGACGGCGTCGGGGGCGAGCAGCCACTGTACCTGCAGGCCGTCCATGACGGCGAGGATCGATGCGGATGCGTCGTCGATCGCATCGCGGTCGGTCACGCCGTGCTCGGCGCACACGACCTCGAACGCGTGGCGGACCTCGCGGCGCAGCGTCTCGTACCGCTGCTCGAAGAACTCCTTGGCGGGGTGGTCGTCGGTGACCGACTCGGCCGACAGCACCGCGTACGCCTGCACGATGCCCGCCCGCCGGCTGTTGAGGAACGCCGTGTGGATGAGGTGGCGGAACAGGTCGATGCCGTCCGGGATGTGCTTGCCTTCGAGGTGCGCGACGTCTGTCTGGTCGCGGTAGCTCAGCACTTCGAGCAGCAGGCGGTCCTTCGTGCCGAAGTGGTGCAGGATGCCCGCGTGGGTCATATCGACCTGCTCGGCGATCTCGGTGAGAGGGGCCTTGTTGTAGCCCCTGCTCCCGAACGTCTGCATCGCCGCCTTGAGGATCTCCTCGCGGCGCTGGATCGTCTCCTGGCGCATTTTCGGCTCACGTCGCCGGGGTGCGTTCATGTTCGCGACTCTATCAGCCGTGTGTTACATACTTGTCAGAAACCCGGAGAAGGTCGGCGGCGTGAGCGTCTGACGGAGTGTCGGCTGCGGGGTGCAGAGTGGTCACATGGTGATCGAGGTGCGTCCGGCCGAGGTGTTCGACGACGTGGCGACGATGCTCGGCCCCAAGAACCCGAACTCCACGGTGTGCTTCTGCCTGAGCTACCGCATCCCGTCGAAGGAGTCGAGGGAGCTGCTCGGGCCCGCACGCGCCGAGCGCGTGCGTCGCCTGATGGACGAGGAGGGCCCGATCGGCGTTCTCGCGTACGAGGGCGACGAGGTCGTCGGCTGGGCCGCCGTCGCCCCGCGTTCGCGCACCCATTTCGCGACGTTCCGCAAGATCCCTCACGTCGACGACCGCGACGTGTGGTCGACGTGGTGCTTCCGCGTGCGGCCGGGCCATCGCAAGAAGGGCATCATGCACTCCCTCCTCGAGGGCGCGGTCGAGTTCGCGCGAGACCAGGGCGCTCCCGCGATCGAGGGGTATCCGGTCGACAACGGCGATGCCAGGGTCGACCTCACGATGGCGTACGTCGGCACGCGGCGCCTCTTCGAGAAGGCGGGGTTCACGAAGGCGGCCGACACCGCGTCGGTGCTCTCGGGCTTCCCGCGCGTGCTGATGCGGCGCGAGCTGTCATGAGCATTCGCGCGGCGCTCCTGCGTCGACGTCGCGCGGTGGCGAACGGCCCCTGAGTGCGCCTCCTGTCCGCTGAACCCTCAGGTTCGACTCGAAGGTGAGACGAGCTCGCGGCGCGAATCGGCGGATGCCGCGTGCGCCGGCCCGACGTGTCGGAGTCGCTCCCTAGACTCGACGACGTGGCATCCGACTCCTTCGTTCACCTCCATGTGCACACCGAGTACTCGATGCTCGACGGTGCCGCGCGCATCGGCCCGCTCATCCAAGAGGCGGTCAAGCAGGGCATGCCCGCGATCGCCGTCACCGACCATGGCCAGACCTTCGCGGCGTACGAGTTCTACAAGACCGCCAAGGACGCCGGCATCAAGCCCATCATCGGCATCGAGGCGTACGTCACGCCCGGCACGCACCGCGCCGACAAGGCGCGCGTGCGGTGGGGCACGCCCGAGCAGAGCGACGACGACGTGTCCGGCTCGGGCGCGTACACCCACATGACGCTGCTCTCCGAGACGACCGAAGGCATGCACAACCTCTTCCGGCTGTCGTCGCTCGCGAGCATCGAGGGCTACTACTTCAAGCCCCGCATGGACCGAGAGCTGCTGCAGAAGTACTCGAAGGGGCTGATCGCGACGACCGGCTGCCCGTCCGGCGAGGTGCAGACGCGCCTGCGTCTGGGGCAGTACGACGCCGCGCGCGCCGCGGCCGCCGAGTTCCAGGACATCTTCGGCAAGGAGAACTACTTCGCCGAGATCATGGATCACGGGCTCTCGATCGAGCGGCGCATCATGAGCGACCTGCTCTCGATCGCGAAGGATCTCAAGATCCCGCTCGTCGGCACGAACGATCTGCACTACACGCACCAGCACGACGCGCAGAGCCACGCGGCGCTCCTGTGCGTGCAGTCCGGCTCGACGCTCGACGACCCGAAGCGCTTCAAGTTCGACGGCGACGGCTACTACCTCAAGAGCACCGCCGAGATGAAGCAGGTCTTCCGCGACCATCCCGAGGCGATCGAGTCGACGCTCCTCATCGCCGAGCGCTGCGACGTCGAGTTCAACACGTCGGCGAACTACATGCCGCGGTTCCCCGTGCCCGAGGGCGAGACCGAGGAGTCCTGGTTCATCAAGGAGGTCGAACGAGGACTCCACGAGCGCTACCCGAACGGCATCCCCGACGAGGTGCGCAAGCAGGCCGAGTACGAGACCCAGGTCATCGTCCAGATGGGCTTCCCCGGGTACTTCCTCGTGGTCGCAGACTTCATCAACTGGGCCAAGCGCAACGGCATCCGCGTCGGTCCCGGCCGAGGCTCGGGCGCAGGCTCCATGGCTGCGTACGCGATGCGGATCACCGATCTCGATCCCCTCCAGCACGGGCTGATCTTCGAGCGCTTCCTCAACCCCGACCGAGTCTCGATGCCCGACTTCGACGTCGACTTCGACGACCGTCGCCGGGGCGAGGTCATCCAGTACGTGACGGAGAAGTACGGCGACGAGCGCGTCGCGCAGATCGTCACGTACGGCACGATCAAGGCGAAGCAGGCACTGAAGGACGCGGGCCGGGTGCTCGGATTCCCCTTCAGCATGGGGGAGCGGCTCACGAAGGCGATGCCGCCCGCGGTCATGGGCAAGGACATGCCGCTCGACGGCATGTTCGACCCGCAGCATCCGCGCTACCGAGAGGCGTCCGAATTCCGGGCACTGATCGAGACGGATGCCGAGGCGAAGACCGTCTACGGCACGGCGGTCGGCCTCGAGAACCTCAAGCGCCAGTGGGGTGTGCACGCGGCCGGCGTGATCATGTCGAGCGAGCCGCTCATCGACATCATCCCGATCATGAAGCGCGAGCAGGACGGGCAGATCGTCACGCAGTTCGACTACCCGGCGTGCGAGGCTCTCGGCCTCATCAAGA
The DNA here is from genome assembly GCF_013409785.1 of Microbacterium immunditiarum. Lineage (NCBI taxonomy): Bacteria > Bacillati > Actinomycetota > Actinomycetes > Micrococcales > Microbacteriaceae > Microbacterium > Microbacterium immunditiarum. Next base: position 2,847,719 of record NZ_JACCBV010000001.1, on the reverse strand, counting down.
TGGACTTCCTCGGGCTGCGCAACCTCACGATCATCGACGACGCGCTCGACAACATCGAGGCCAACCGCGGCGAGCGGCTCGTGCTCGAAGACCTCGGGCTCGACGATCAAGAGGCGTACGAGCTTCTCGCTCGGGGCGACACGCTCGGCGTGTTCCAGCTAGACGGCGGGCCGATGCGCTCGCTCCTGCGGCTCATGAGGCCCGACAACTTCGAAGACATCTCGGCCGTCATCGCGCTGTACCGCCCCGGTCCGATGGGGGCGAACTCGCACATCAACTACGCGCTGCGGAAGACCGGCCAGCAGGAGATCACCCCGATCCACCCCGAACTGGAAGAGCCCCTCGCCGACATCCTCGACACCACCTACGGCCTGATCATCTATCAGGAGCAGGTGATGGCCATCGCCCAGAAGGTCGCGGGCTTCACACTCGGCCAGGCCGACATCATGCGCCGCGCGATGGGCAAGAAGAAGAAGTCCGAGCTCGACAAGCAGTACGAGGGCTTCGAGGCGGGGATGAAGTCGAACGGCTTCGGCGAGCAGGCGATCAAGACCCTGTGGGACATCCTCGTCCCCTTCTCCGACTACGCGTTCAACAAGGCGCACTCCGCCGCGTACGGCCTCATCGCGTACTGGACCGCCTACCTCAAAGCGCACTACCCGGCGGAGTACATGGCCGCGCTGCTGACGAGCGTCGGCGACGCGAAGGACAAGCTCGCGGTGTACCTCAACGAGTGCCGCCGCATGGGCATCAAGGTGCTGCCGCCCGACGTGGTCGAGTCGACGCGGTACTTCGCCGCCGTCGGCAACGACATCCGCTTCGGACTGGGCGCGGTGCGCAACGTCGGAGCGAACGTCGTCGACTCGATCGTCGCGGCGCGCACCGAGTCGCCGGTCACCTCGTTCCACGATTTCCTCGCGAAGGTTCCGGTGCACGTCGCGAACAAGCGCACCGTCGAGTCGCTCATCAAGGCGGGAGCGTTCGACTCGCTCGGGGCCACTCGCCGTGCGCTGATGGAGATCCACGAGGACGCGACCGAGCAGGCTGTGCTCGACAAACGACGCGAGGCGAACGGCGAGGTCGGATTCGACTTCGACTCGCTGTGGGGCGACGACGAGCCGCAGCAGACGCAGAAGGTGCCTGACCGTCCCGAGTGGACCAAGAAGGACAAGCTCGCGTTCGAGCGCGAGATGCTCGGGTTGTACGTCTCCGACCATCCGCTGGCCGGCCTGGAGATCCCGCTCGCCAAGCATGCCTCCATCAACATCCACGACCTGCTCGCGTCCGAGGACCTCACCGACGGCGACCAGGTCACGATCGCGGGGCTGGTCACGAGCGTGCAGCACCGAGTGGCCAAGTCGAGCGGCAACCCGTACGGCATGATCACCGTCGAGGACTTCGACGGCGAGGTCACGGTCATGTTCATGGGCAAGACCTACACCGAGTTCCAGTCGATGCTGCAGCCCGACTCGATCCTCGTCGTGCGGGGCCGCGTGTCGCGTCGCGACGACGGCCTGAACCTGCACGCGGTGTCGTGCTTCGCGCCGGACCTCGGGGCCGTCGACGCATCCGGTCCGCTCGTGCTCGTGATGCCCGAGCATCGCGCCACGGAGTCCGTCGTGACCGAGCTCGCGAACGTTCTCGAACGGCACCGCGGCGACACCGAGGTGACGCTCCGGCTGCACCGCGGCTCGACCGCGAAGGTCTTCGAGGTGCCGCATCCGGTGACGGTGACGTCCGACCTGTACGGCGAGCTGAAGGGCCTCCTCGGTCCGCAGTGCCTGGGATGACCGACCCTCGCAGACATCGGCGTTGTCTCACGGTGGTCTCATCGGCCGTGAGTAGGATCGCAACCACGCGTCAGGACAAGACGTCGTGCGGAAAGGGAAGATCGTGACAGACGAGCGCAGGCTTGACGAAACGAGCGACACCACCGAGTACGAAGCAGCGGCTCAGGCCGACGCGACGGCCGACGACACGACCGCGGCGGAGTCCGACCCCCTCGTGGGCGACGACGTCGGCGGCGCCGAGCTGCCGCCGCAGTACGGCGTGGGCCCCTTCTCGATCCGCGAGGTCGCGCTGGGCGTGGCGTGGCTGGTCGCCTTCGTCGTCTCGTTCTTCTCTGTCAACAATCTCCGCTTCGAGTCGGTATGGACCGCTGGGATCAGCTGGATCCTCACGATCGCGCTGCCCACCGTCGCGGTCTTCCTCATCGTGCTGCGGCGCCTCTCGCCCGAGGGCATCCGCCGTGTCGGCTCCCTCGGCATCGACCAGTTCGCGTCGGTGGCCTTCTCGGTGTCGGCCGCGGTGTGGCTCATGTGGATCTGGGAGACGGTGAGCATCGTCGCCCAGAACGGCCCCTGGGTGCGCTCGTGGGTCATGTGGGTCTCGTTCGCGGCGATGGTCGCCGGAGTCGTGTTCACCGTGTTCGGCCCGCTCATCCCGCCGTTCTCGGAGGACTTCCGCGGCCGCCAGGAGGTGGTCGCGCACCGCGTCGCGCGCCCGACGCGCCCCGTCAGCAAGCGCCCCGCGCCCGAACGGCTCCCCGCCTCCGCAGAAGCGTCGCAGCCAGCCGGCGAGTACGCGCCCGCGCAGGCGTACGGTGAGCCCGACACCTCCACCGCGGCATACGCCGGTGGCGGTTACGGCCAGGGCGGCTACGGCGAGCAGGCGTACGGCGGCGACGCGTACGGTTCTCAGGGCCCGGATGCCGCGCAGGATTGGGCGCCCGCCGCACAGTCGGCCCCGCAGACATCGTCCGTGCGCTACCAGGCCTTCTGGGCGCTCGTGCCCGAGGAGCGCGACGTCGTCGACGAGCGCGGGATCCCGCTCTTCCGCATCGGGCCCACCGCGTGGGCCCTCGTGATCGAGGACCGCAGCGACACGTTCGTCGTCCGCCACGAGGACGGGCGCGTCGGCTACCTGCACGATGTCACAGGGGTCACGCGCGGCTGACGCCGTCGGATCGGCTGACGCCGTCGGATCGGCTGGCGGGAACGCCCAGTCTCGCGCGCTAGCCTGGAACGATGCTCCGCACGATCGACCTGCGTGGCCGCACTCTGACCCCTTCCGAGCTCCTCGCCATCGTTCCGCGCGCCACCGCGGCCCGCGAGGAGGCCCAGCATGCGGCGGCCCGTCTCGTCGCGGACGTCGCCCGCGAAGGCGAGCGGGCGCTCCGCGCGCAGGCCGAGCAGTTCGACCGGACGGTCGGCCACGACATCCGCGTCCCGCAGGAGCACATCGACGACGCGGTCGCCACGCTCGACCCGCCCGTCCGCGCGGCGCTCGAAGAAGCGATCGCACGCGTCCGCATCGCGTCGGCCGCGCAGGTTCCGCCGCCCGCGACGACGGAGCTCGCGCCGGGAGCCCGCGTCATCCAGCGCTGGCAGCCGGTGCGCCGCGTGGGGGTGTACGTGCCGGGCGGCAAGGCCGTATACCCGTCGAGCGTCGTGATGAACGTCGTGCCCGCGCAGGTGGCCGGCGTCACGGAGATCGCCCTCGCGACTCCGCCCCAGCACGAGCACGGTGGCCGCGCGCACCCGGTGATCCTCGCCGCGGCAGGGCTTCTCGGCGTGACCGAGGTCTATGCGATGGGTGGCGCGGGGGCGATCGGTGCGTTCGCACACGGTGTGCCCGGCATGGGTCTCGACCGGGTCGACGTCGTCACCGGGCCGGGGAACAACTTCGTCGCGGCGGCCAAGCGCGTCGTCGCGGGGCTCGTCGGGACGGATGCCGAGGCCGGCGCCACCGAGATCCTCATCGTCGCCGACGAGGCGGCCGATCCGCGTCTCGTGTCGGCCGACCTCATCAGCCAGGCCGAGCACGACGAGCAGGCCTCCGCCGTGCTCGTCACGACGTCGCCCCAGCTCGCGGACTCCGTCGCGGCCGACATCGCGGACCGCGCCGCGCGCACGCGACACGCCGAGCGCATCGCCGCTGCGCTCTCCGGACCGCAATCGGCGATCGTCCTCGTCGACGACATCGCGGCCGCCACGGACTTCAGCAACGCGTACGCCCCGGAGCACCTCGAGCTGCACCTGGCCGACCCGCGGCCGGAGGACTTCATCCACGCGGGTGCCGTCTTCGTCGGCCCGGACTCGCCGGTGAGCCTCGGCGACTACCTCGCGGGCAGCAACCACGTGCTGCCGACGGGCGGCCAGGCGCGCTACGCGTCGGGCCTGTCGGCCGCGACGTTCCTGCGGCCGCAGCAGGTCATCGAGTACGACCACGAGGCGCTCGCGCGAGTGCGCGACGAGATCGTGGTCCTCGCCGATGCCGAGGCGCTGCCCGCGCACGGCGAGGCGATCACGGCCCGTTTCGAGTCCTCCGAGTCCGACTCCGAATCCGCTGACGCGTCGGCGTCGGCCGGACCTGCCGCCGCCCGTCGGGCGTAGTCTGTCGGTGCCATGCACTGCCCCTTCTGCCGCCACCCCGACTCACGCGTGATCGACTCCCGCACGAGCGACGACGGTCTCAGCATCCGTCGCCGCCGTCAGTGCCCGCAGTGCGGTGGGCGCTTCTCGACGATCGAGACCGCGAGCCTCAACGTCATCAAGCGCTCCGGCGTGATCGAGCCTTTCAGCCGCGAGAAGGTCATGTCCGGTGTCCGCAAGGCGTGCCAGGGGCGTCCCGTGACCGACGGAGACCTCGCGGTGCTCGCCCAGAAGGTCGAGGAGACCGTGCGGCAGACCGGTGCGTCGCAGGTGGACACGAACGAGATCGGCCTCGCGATCCTCGGTCCGCTTCGCGAGCTCGACGAGGTCGCGTACCTGCGCTTCGCGAGCGTGTATCAGGCGTTCGAGTCGCTCGAGGACTTCGAGGCGGCGATCGCGCTGCTGCGCGCCGACCACGCGTACGCGGGCACCGCGGGCGACGACGACGCCGACGGCTGACCAGGGAAGAGCGGGCGAGCGCGGCCGATAGCCTGGAGGGGATGTATCCCCTCCTCTTCCGCACGGTCCTGTCGCGTCTTGATCCCGAGCGCGCGCATCATCTGGCGATGGCGGTGATCCGGATGCTGGGGCTCCCGCCCGCGAGCGCGATCGCGCGCGCGCTGACGCGCCCCGACGCGTCCCTGCGCACCCACGCGCTGGGGCTGACGTTCGACTCGCCGTTCGGCGTCGCCGCCGGCTTCGACAAGGACGTCGTCGGCGTGAAGGGCCTCTACGCGCTCGGGTTCGGGCACGTCGAGGTCGGGACGCTCACGGCCATCCCGCAGGAGGGGAACCCGCGTCCGCGGCTGTTCCGGCTCATCCCGGACCGCGCGGTCGTCAACCGCATGGGGTTCAACAACCGCGGCGCGCAGGCCGCCGCCGCACGCCTCGCGAAGCTGCGCCGGCGCGCGAAGCGCCCCGTCATCGGCGTGAACATCGGCAAGAGCCGCGTGGTGGACGTCGCGGATGCCACGGCAGACTACGAGCGCAGCGCGCGCCTGCTCGCACCCCTCGCCGACTATCTCGTCGTCAACGTGTCCTCGCCGAACACGCCAGGGCTGCGGGGGCTCCAGGCCGTCGAGACGCTGCGACCCCTGCTGCAGACCGTCAAGGACGCCTCGGGCGCGACGCCGCTCCTCGTGAAGATCGCACCCGACCTGCCCGACGACGAGATCACGGGTATCGCCGCCCTCGCGGTCGACTTGGGGCTTGCCGGCATCATCGCCACGAACACGACGATCTCACGCGAGGGGCTCGCCACCGACCCCGCGGTCGTCGCCGCGGCGGGGGAGGGCGGACTCTCGGGCGCACCCCTGAAGGTGCGGTCGCTCGACGTGCTGCGGCTCGTGCGCGCGGCGGTGCCGGACACTTTCTGCGTCGTATCGGTTGGCGGTGTGGAGACCGCCGACGACGTGCGGGAGCGACTGGACGCCGGGGCCGACCTCGTGCAGGGCTACACGGCGTTCCTGTACCGCGGCCCGCTGTGGGCACGGCAGATCAATCGAGGCCTGGTCGCTCACGACTGATTCCGACGGATGCGCCGGGGCGCGGCATCCGCCGGATCACGACGGGTGCTGACCGCGCGCGACCTGCGCCTTGGGAAGGCGCATGAAGCGCATCTGGATCGTCCGCATCGCGGAGTACCAGCCGAGGCCCTTCTCCAAGCGGTCTGCGCCGAACTTCGCGCGCGCGGCGCGCTTGACGCGAATGGACGTGACGATCATGTCGGCGATCACGAAGAGGATGAAGATCCACAGCCCGATGAACGCCCAGTACTGGATCATCGCGGAGGGGATGAACGTGGCGACGATGACGATCACCATCGCGGGCATCACCGCCTCGCCGAGGTGCCAGCCCGCGTCGACGAAGTCGCGTGCGAACTTGCGCTGCGGCCCCTGGTCGCGCGGGGGGAGGTACTTCGGGTCGCCGGCCGCCATGCCCTGACGGGCCTTCTCGCGCTGCGTCGCGAGCTCGGCGCGGGCGCGCGCCTTCGCCTCTTTCGTGTCGGCGACGAGGGGCCGCCTGCGCGCGGCCTCACGCTCGGCGCGCGTCGGGGTCGGGCGGCCCTTGCCCGAGGTTCCGCCGACGGACTCCCCGTTGAGGACGGTGCCGTCGGAGGCGCCATCGGATGCGGGTGCGGAAGGGGTTCTGGCCACGGCTGATCCTCGCTGGTCCGGAAAGGGGTGCCCTTAAGATTACCCGCATGACCTCAGAGAACTCCCGGCCCCAGGCAGTCCGCGACGCCGCCGAGACGGGCATCCCGTCGGCCCTCGCAGACCTCGGCACGCTCGTGCGCATCCCCTCGATCGCGTTCCCCGGGTTCGACCCGGCCGAAGTGCGTCGCAGTGCCGAGACCGTCGCCGGCCTCGCCCGCGACCTCGGGATCTTCGAGACCGTCGACGTGCGGCAGGCCGCGATTCCCGGCACCGACGAGCTCGGCATGCCCGCGGTGATCGCCACGCGCGCGGCGCGCAACGGGCGCCCCACGATCCTGCTGTACGCGCACCACGATGTGCAGCCCGTCGGCGACGAGGCCCTGTGGGAGTCGCCCCCGTTCGAGCCGACGCTGCGCGATGGACGGCTGTACGGCCGCGGGGCGGCCGATGACAAGGCCGGCATCATGGTGCACCTCGGTGCGCTCCGAGCACTGAAGGAGGCGCTCGGCGACGACTTCGACCTCGGCGTCGCGCTCTTCTTCGAAGGCGAGGAGGAGGCCGGCTCGCGGTCTTTCGCGCAGTTCCTGAGCGACAACGCGGATGCCTTGAACGCCGACGTCATCGTCGTCGCCGACTCCGGCAACTGGGACGCGAAGACGCCCGCGCTCACCGTGTCGCTGCGCGGCAACACGCGTTTCACGATGCGGGTCCGCACTCTCGAGCACGCGTCGCACTCGGGGATGTTCGGGGGAGCGGTCCCTGACGCGATGATGGCGACGGTCACGCTCCTTGCGACGCTGTGGGACCAGGACGGCGCCGTCGCCGTCGAAGGTCTCACCGAGCGCGACGCGCCGACGCCCGAGTACGGCGAGGACAAGCTGCGTGACGAGGCGGGGCTGCCCGAGGGTGTGTCGCCGGTGGGGCGGGGCACGATCCTGAGCCGTCTGTGGAACAAGCCGTCGATCACGGTCACCGGCATCGACGCTCCCAGCGTCGCGAACGCTTCGAACACGCTCAGCCCCGAGATCTCGGTCGTCGTCAGCGCGCGCATCGCCCCCGGGCAGCGGGCGGCGGACGCGTATGCCGCGATCGAGGCGCACATGCGTGCGCACGCGCCGTTCGGCGCGCGGCTCGAGTTCACCGACCAGGACTACGGTGATCCGTTCCTCGTCGACACGTCCGGATGGGCCGTGGCCGACGTCCGGGACGCGTTCAGCGAGGCCTACGGCGTCGACCCCGTCGACATGGGCGTGGGCGGCTCGATCCCGTTCATCGCCGATCTCGTGCGCGAGTTCCCGGGGGCGCAGATCCTCGTTACGGGCGTCGAGGATCCGCACGGCAAGGCGCACAGCCCGAACGAGTCCCTGCACCTCGAGACGTTCCGCAACGCGCTCGTCGCCGAGGCGCTCCTGCTCGAGAAGCTCGACGCGCGCACCCGTTGAGCGGGCCGCCGTGCGGCGGTTCCCGAGCCCCCTCACATGCGGCGGGCGTAGAATCGCAGCATCCGCCGCGTGACCGCGGCCCGTCCGGAGGAGTGCCATGACCGACACCGCACTGTCGACCGATCAGATCGCGCGCGAGCACGGCGTGCTGCTGACCGACGCCGCCGCGCAGAAGGTGAAGAGCCTGCTCGAGCAGGAAGGACGCGACGACCTGCGTCTGCGCGTCGCCGTCCAGCCCGGCGGATGCAGCGGCCTGATCTACCAGCTCTACTTCGACGAGCGGTTCCTCGAGGGCGACAAGGCCGTGGACTTCGAGGGCGTCGAGGTCATCGTCGACGACATGAGCATCCCGTACCTCGACGGGGCCACGATCGACTTCAAGGACACGATCTCGGAGCAGGGCTTCACGATCGACAACCCCAATGCGGCGGGCAGCTGCGCCTGCGGCGACAGCTTCCACTGAACGCCGACCGACGAGGCCCGTGACGATGCGTCCGGGCCTCTTCGTCGTGCCGTCGGAACGCCGGGTTTCCGGGCATCCGCGACCCGCTGAGCGGGTGAAGGCTGGGGACTTGGCCGGAATCGGCTGAGCGGTTGCCCTAGACTGGCACCAGTCACATTTCGCAACTCTGAAAGGTGCGCCCGTGCCGTCGAAACGCCGTCTTCGCTGGGCCCTGATACCGGTCGGTATCGCTGCGGCCGTCGTGCTCGCCGGATGCACACCGACCGAGCTGAACGGCTTCCTCCCTGGCTTCGTCGAGGACGGCACGCCCGCCACGGACCGCACCGAGATGGTGTCGGGCCTGTGGACCAACTCGTGGATCGTGCTGCTCGTCGTCGGCCTGGTGACATGGGGCCTCATGGGGTGGGCGGCGATCGCCTACCGCCGTCGCAAGGGTCAGGTCGGCCTGCCCGTGCAGCTGCGGTACAACATGCCGATCGAGATCTTCTACACGATCGTGCCGTTCATCCTCGTGATCGGGTTCTTCGCGTTCACCGCACGTGACCAGGCGATCCTCGAGACGCAGTACGACGACCCCGACGTGTCGATCACCGCGATCGGCAAGCAGTGGTCGTGGGACTTCATGTACGACGGCGAGGACGAGGACAACGCCGATGCCGTGTGGACGATGGGCGTCCAGGCCCAGCCCGAGGCCAACGGCGACATCGACCAGGACTCGCTGCCGACCCTCTACCTGCCCGTCGACCAGACCGTCAAGGTCAAGCTCCAGTCGCGTGACGTGGTCCACTCGTTCTGGATCATCGACTTCCTCTACAAGAAGGACATGTACATCGGCAAGGACAACTTCTGGTCCTTCACGCCGACCCGCGAGGGCACGTACGCCGGCAAGTGCGCCGAGCTGTGCGGCGAGTACCACTCGATGATGCTGTTCAACGTGAAGGTCGTCAGCGAGCAAGAGTACGAGGACTACCTCGAGTCGCTCCGCGCCGCGGGGCAGACCGGCGACATCGACGACGCGTACGACCGCCTGCAGAACCTGCCCGGCACCACTGGTGAGGCGTCCGAGCACGAGGGAGACAGCTGATCATGGCCACGACGCTTCCGCTTCAGGAACCGACCCAGGGTCGCCCGACCACCCTGCCGCCCCGCCAGGCGGCGCTGCTCAGCGCGACTCGCGTCGAGCAGAAGGGCAACATCATCGTCAAGTGGATCACCTCCACCGACCACAAGACGATCGGCTACATGTACCTCATCGCGTCGGTGCTGTTCTTCCTGCTCGGCGGGGTGATGGCGCTCATCATCCGCGCTGAGCTCTTCGAGCCGGGCATGCAGATCGTGCCGACGAAGGAGCAGTACAACCAGCTCTTCACGATGCACGGCACGATCATGCTGCTGATGTTCGCGACCCCGCTGTTCGCGGGCTTCGCGAACGCGGTGCTGCCGCTGCAGATCGGCGCCCCCGACGTCGCGTTCCCGCGCCTGAACGCCTTCGCCTTCTGGCTGTTCCTGTTCGGCTCGCTCATCGCCGTGTCAGGCTTCCTGACGCCCCAGGGCGCTGCCGCCTTCGGCTGGTTCGCGTATCAGCCGCTCGCGAATGCGACGTTCTCACCAGGGGCCGGCGGAAATCTCTGGATGCTCGGCCTCGGCATGAGCGGATTCGGCACGATTCTCGGTGCCGTGAACTTCATCACGACGATCGTCACGATGCGCGCGCCGGGCATGACCATGTGGCGCATGCCGATCTTCTCGTGGAACACGCTCGTCACGAGCATCCTCATCCTGATGGCGTTCCCCGTGCTCGCGGCGGCACTCCTCGCGGCTGCGGCCGACCGCGTGCTCGGCTCGCACATCTACGACCCGGCCAACGGCGGCGTGCTGCTGTGGCAGCACCTGTTCTGGTTCTTCGGTCACCCCGAGGTGTACATCATCGCCCTGCCGTTCTTCGGCATCATCTCAGAGGTCCTTCCGGTGTTCAGCCGCAAGCCGATCTTCGGGTACAAGACGCTGATCTACGCGACGATCTCGATCGCGGCCCTGTCGGTCGCGGTGTGGGCGCACCACATGTACGTCACGGGTGCGGTGCTGCTGCCGTTCTTCGCGCTCATGACCATGCTCATCGCGGTCCCGACGGGTGTGAAGATCTTCAACTGGATCGGCACGATGTGGCGAGGATCGGTGACCTTCGAGACACCGATGGTGTTCGCCCTCGGCTTCCTCGTGTCGTTCGTGTTCGGTGGTCTGACCGGCGTGATCCTCGCCTCGCCGCCACTCGACTTCCACATCTCCGACTCGTACTTCGTGGTCGCGCACTTCCACTACGTGGTGTTCGGCACGGTCGTGTTCGCGATGTTCTCCGGCTTCTACTTCTGGTGGCCGAAGTGGACGGGCCGCATGCTCAACGAGCGCCTCGGCTACGTGCACTTCTGGATGCTGTTCATCGGCTTCCACATGACGTTCCTCATCCAGCACTGGCTGGGCGTGGACGGCATGGTCCGTCGCTACGCGGACTACTCCGCGGCCGACGGATGGACGTGGCAGAACCAGGTCTCGACGGTGGGTGCGATCATCCTCGGTGCGTCGATGATCCCCTTCCTGTTCAACGTCTGGATCACCGCCCGCAAGGCGCCGAAGGTGACCGTGAACGACCCGTGGGGCTACGGTGCGTCGCTCGAGTGGGCGACGAGCTGCCCGCCGCCGCGGCACAACTTCACGTCGATCCCGCGCATCCGCAGCGAGCGTCCGGCATTCGACCTGAACCACCCCGAGGCCGGCCTGCCGGTCGGTGTGGGCCCGGCGAAGGACGCGCCCGCTGCACCCGTTGTCGACGCAGCCGAAGGAGAAGTGAAGTAGATGCGGACCAACGTCGGACTCTGGTGGGTCCTGAGCGGCTTCTTCTTCATCGTCGCGGTCGTCTATACGTGGTGGAACCTCGTCAACAACACCGGCGAGGTCGTCAACCGGATCGAGTGGGTCGGCACGATCGTGCTGCTGTTCACGTCATTCATGTCGCTGCTCATCGCGTTCTACGTGAGCCGCGTCCACCGCGCGCAGGGCGGCGAGCTTCCCGAGGACCGTCTCACTGCTGAGATCGACGACGGCGACCCCGAGCTGGGTGAGTTCAGCCCCTGGTCGTGGTGGCCCATCGTGCTCGCGTTCGCGGCCGCCCTCGGCATGATCGGTCTCGCGGTCGGCACGTGGCTGATGCCGATCGGGATCGCCGTGTTCGTCATCGCGATCGTCGGCTGGGTATACGAGTACTACCGCGGCTACTTCGCGCGCTGATCACGTGCCGTTGCGGCTGAGTGCTGCCGCGGTGTCGGACGTCGGTCCGCATCGCGCGATGAACCAGGATTCGGCGTTCACCGCGCCCTGGGCCGCCGCCGTGGCGGACGGCGTGGGCGGAGGACCCTCCGGGGATCTCGCGTCGTCCGCGTTCCTGCATCGCCTCGTGGCCGGCATCCGCGGGCCGCTCGTGCTCGATGACTGGCTGCAGCGCATCCGGATCGCCAACTGGGACCTGCGTGCGCACGTCGAGCGCGACCCTTCGCTCGCCGGGATGGCGACCACGTTCACGGGGCTGCTCACGGCTCCCGACGGCACGGTGATCCTCGCGCACACGGGGGACTCCCGCGCGTACCTGCTGCGCGACGGCGGGCTGACGCAGGAGTCGCACGACGACTCGCTTGTGCAGGTGCTCGTCGACCGAGGGCTGATCGCCGAATCGGATGCCGCAACGCACCCCCAGCGGAACATCATCACGGCGTCGATGCAGGGTCGGGACGAGGACGTGATCGCGATCGTGGCGCGGGTCTCGGATGTCGGCGATCGGTGGCTGCTGTGCAGCGACGGAGTGACCGACTACGTGCCGGAGCGTTCGCTCGCTCCGGTGCTCGCCACGGGGTCGCCGCTGACGGCCGCGCGTTCGCTCGTCGAGTTCGCCCTTCGCGCGGGCTCGCGCGACAACATCACCGCCGTGGTCTGCGACGTCGTCCCCGAGGTGCTCGAGCCGATCACACCGGAGTTCGCCGGCGCGGCCGCTGAGCGCTTCCGTGAGGAGCTGGAGTCCGCATAAGCGTCCGGGGGCTCAACCCCGCCGGTAACGTGTGCTCATGGGGCACATGGGGCATCCTGGGGCCGCAGCTCCCGAGGAATCGGGCGTCAGTCCGACGTCATCCGCTCGCGGACGACCATCGTCAGGGGGTCGAACGTGCGGGGGAGTGCACCCTCGTCGTTCTCGATCGGCTGCCCCTCGCGCACCCAGTACTCGTAACCGCCGATCATCTCTCGCACGGCGTACCCGATCTTCGCGAACTCGAGCGCACCCTTGGTGCCGGCATTGCACCCGGGGCTCCAGCAGTAGACCACGACGGGCGTGTCCGCGGGGATTTCGCGAGGAGCCCGCGTCGCGATCTCGCGGTAGTGCATGTGGATGGCGCCGGGAATCCGCCCCTGCGCCCACGCTTCGTCGCTGCGCACGTCGACGAGCACGAACCGTTGACCGGCCTTCTGCGCGTCGTAGACGTCGGAGGCGTCTGTCTCGTGGGTGAGCTTCGCGGAGAAGTAGGTGAGGGCGTCGGTCATGGTTCCACCCTAGGCACGACTACGCCGCGGCCTGTCGCCTAGGGGCGCCATGTCACGTGCGATTCCTGCCGATCGTGCTCGGCGGGCTGTGCGAAAGGCGGATGCCCCCGCCCGCCGAAAGGGGAGCCGGGGCATCCGGTGTGCGTGACAGCGACTTACTCGTCGCCGTTCTGGTTGCGCTTCTTCGACTTCTTCGAGTTCTCGTCTTCGACCACGATCACGTTCGACGGGCGGTTGGCCGTCTCGGTGTTGTGGCCGTCGTCGATCGGCACGTGCGGGGCGTCGGGAACACCGGCGCGCTCGTGGGCGGCCTGGATCTCAGCGTCCTCCTCGACCGCGATGTGGTCGAGCGTGTGGTGCTGGTGCTCGAGCGCCGCGGCCATCTCGGCCTGCGTGACCGGCGCCAGGCGGTCCTCGAAGAACCAGCGGGACAGCGCCGCGCGGAGGTTCTGGTGCCACGGGATGCGTCCACGCGCGTTCGGGCGGACGACCAGGGGCTCCTCAACCTCGTGACCGATGAGCTTCCACCGCTCGTAATCGTCGACAGGCTGGTGCACCTCGATGTACTCGCCGCCGGGCAGGCGGACGATGCGACCGGACTCGTAGCCGTGCAGCGCGATCTCGCGGTCCTTCTTCTGCAGCGCGATGCAGATCCGCTTCGTCACGAAGTAGGCGATGATCGGACCCACGATGAGCAGGGCCTGGAGAGTGTGGATGACACCCTCCATCGTGAGCCAGAAGTGCGTCGCGATGATGTCGGACGAGGCGGCGGCCCACAGGACGGCGTAGAACGTGACGCCCGCCGCACCGATGGCCGTGCGCGTCGCGGCGTTGCGCGGACGCTGCGCGATGTGGTGCTCGCGCTTGTCGCCCGTGATCCACGCCTCGATGAAGGGGTAGATGAGGACGAGCACGATGAACAGACCGAGCGCGGCCAGCGGGATGAGGATGTTGAACGACCACGTGCGGTCGAGGAACACGAACTCGAGGTGCGGCGGAACCAGGCGCAGTGCGCCGTCCGCGAATCCGATGTACCAGTCGGGCTGCGTGCCGGCGGACACGGGGGAGGGGTCGTACGGTCCGTAGTTCCAGATCGGGTTGATCGTGAACAGCGATGCGATGAGCACGATCACGCCGAACGTGATGAAGAAGAACCCACCCATCTTGGACATGTACACGGGCATCATCGGGTAGCCGACGACGTTGCTGTTCGTGCGCGCCGCGCCGGCGAACTGCGTGTGCTTGTTGATGACCATGAGCATCAGGTGCACGACGAGCAGCGCCACCAGGATCGCCGGCAGCAGCAGGATGTGCAGCGTGTACAGACGGCCGACGATCGCCGTGCCGGGGAATTCGCCTCCGAACAGCAGGAACGAGGTCCACGTGCCGATCAGCGGGATGCCCTTGATCATGCCGTCGATGATGCGGAGGCCGTTGCCCGAGAGGAGGTCGTCGGGCAGCGAATAGCCGGTGAAGCCCTCGCCCATCGCGAGGATGAACAGGATGAAGCCGATCACCCAGTTCAGCTCGCGCGGCTTGCGGAACGCGCCGGTGAAGAACACGCGGAGCATGTGCACACCGATGCCGGCGACGAACACCAGAGCCGCCCAGTGGTGGATCTGGCGCACGAGCAGGCCGCCGCGGATGTCGAACGAGATCGTCAGGGTCGAGTCGAGCGCCGCCGACATCTCGACGCCTCGCATCGGGATGAACGCGCCCGAGTAGTGCGTGGGCACCATCGAGGCCTGGAAGAAGAACGTCAGGAACGTGCCCGAGAGCAGGACGACGACGAAGCTCCACAGCGCGATCTCGCCCAGCATGAACGACCAGTGGTCGGGGAAGATCTTGCGGCCCAGCTCCTTGACGAAGCCGGAGAGGCTGGTCCGCTCATCGATGTAGTTCGCGGCGGCGCCGACGAAGCGGCCGCCGAGCGGCTTCTCCTTGGTCTCCGCCTGGAACGGGGAGGTTGCGGATGCGGTACTCAATGGCGCTCCCAGAAGCTCGGGCCGACGGGCTCGGTGAAGTCGCTGCGGGCGACGAGATAGCCCTCGTCGTCGACCGTGATGGGCAGCTGCGGCAGGGGACGTGCCGCCGGTCCGAAGATCACGGCCGCGCCGCGCGTGACATCGAACTGTGACTGGTGGCACGGGCACAGCAGATGATGCGTCTGCTGCTCGTACAGGGCGACCGGGCATCCGACGTGCGTGCAGACCTTCGAGTAGGCCACGATGCCGTCATACGACCAGTCCTTGCGGTCTTCGGCCTCGACGAGCTGCTCGGGCAGCAGGCGCATGACCAGCACGATCGCCTTGGCCTTCTCTTCGAGGTAGCCCTCGTCGTGACCCATCTCCGCGAGGTTCTCGGGGATCACGTGCATTGCCGAGCCGAGCGTGACGTCCGCGGCGCGGATCGGAGTGCCCTCGGGGTCGCGCGCGAGGCGCATGCCCTCCTCCCACATCGTGTGGGACAGCAGCGCGACCGGGTCGCCCGCGATCGCGTTCGTCGGGCTGTTCTGCGGGGCCAGTCCGCGGAACAGGGCGATGCCGGGGACCACCGAGGCGATGAGGGCCGCGAACAGCGAGTTGCGGATCATCGCGCGACGGCCGAAGCCCGACTCTTCGTTCGCGTCGGCGAAGGCCTTGACCGCGGACTCGCGCGTCGAGTCACGGCCGCGCGTGGCGTGCCGCGGCTCGATGAACTCCTTGTCGGACATGACGGCCTTCGACCAGTGGATCGCGCCGATGCCCAGGGCCAGCAGCGCGAGTGCGATGCCGAGTCCGACGAAGAGGTTGTTGTAGCGGATGTCCGCGATCCGGCCGCTCTCGATCGGGAAGATGATGTAGGCCGCCACGGAGAAGACGCTCGCCGCCACCGACAGGTAGAACAGCGTGTAGATCGTCCGCACGGCGCGCTTCATCGCGACCGGGTCCTTGTCGGTCATGCGCGCCCGGTGGGGCGGCAGGTCCGGCGTCTTCACGGGGTCGCTGACGGCGACCGCGAGCCCCGGTGAGGGCTTCCAGGAGGCCCTCTCGTGCTCGAGCGGGTCTTCCTCGTGTGCCATGCTGTGTCCTCTTCGCGTGAGTGTCGTCGTCGATTCAGTTGGACTTCGCCGTGATCCACACGGTGATGGCGATCAGCGCGCCGATGCCGAAGATCCAGATGAACAGGCCCTCCGAGACCGGGCCCAGCGAGCCGAGTGTGAAGCCGCCGGCCGATTCCTCCTGCTGCAGGAAGATGAGCGCGGAGATGATGTCGCGCTTGTCTTCGAGCGAGAGGTTCATGTCGCTGAACACGGGCATGTTCTGCGGGCCGGTCACCATCGCCGCGTACATGTGCAGCGGGCTCGTGGTGTGGAGGGCGGGGGCGTACTTGCCCTCGGTGAGCGCGCCGCCCGCGGCGGCGACGTTGTGGCACATCGCGCAGTTGATGCGGAACAGCTCGGCTCCGCGCGCGATGTCGCCCTCGCCATCGAGCACCTCGGGGTCGGGGTAGGTCGGCCCGGGCGAGGTCGACTGCACGTAGGCCGCGATCGCCTCGATCTGGTCCTCGGTGAACTGCGGGGCCTTCTGCGGTGCCTGCGGCCCCTGCATCTGCAGCGGCATGCGTCCGGTCGCGAGCTGGAACTCGACCGACAGCTCACCCACGCCGAACAGCGACGGGCCGTTCGGGGTCCCCTCGAGGCTGAGACCGTGGCAGGTGGCGCAGTTCGCCTGGAACAGCAGCTTGCCGTCCTCGACGGTCAGGGTGCTCGAGGCAGACGGCTCCGCCGTGGCGGCCATCGCCGCCGACGCCCCGGCGTAGACGCCACCGGTGATCAGGAGGCCGATACCGATGAGGGCGGCCGCCGCCCAGGGACTCCGGCGCCCGTTCGAGCGGCGCTTGCTCTCTCGTGCCATGTCGGGATTCCGCTCCGCTCTATCTCAGGAAGTAGATGACGATGAACAGCGCGATCCAGACGACGTCCACGAAGTGCCAGTAGTACGACACGACGATCGAGGACGTCATCTCCTTGCGCCCGAAGTTGCGGACCGCGTACGCGCGGCCGATGACGAGCAGGAACGCGATGAGACCGCCCGTCACGTGCAGGGCGTGGAAGCCCGTCGTGAGGTAGAAGGCCGACGCGTAGGAGTCTGCCTGGATGGGCATGCCCTCGGTCACCAGCTGCGCGTACTCCCAGACCTGGCCGGACACGAACACCGCGCCCATGAAGAAGGTGAGGAAGAACCACTCGACCATGCCCCATCGGCGGATGTTCCAGAACCCGCTCGTGCGGTACGGCTGGAAGCGCTCGGCGGCGAAGACGCCCATCTGGCAGGTGAAGCTCGAAAGCACCAGGATGAGCGTGTTCACGGCGGCGAAGGGGATGTTCAGCAGCGCGGTGCGGTCCGCCCACAGTTCAGGGGAGGTGGCCCGCAGGGTGAAGTAGATCGCGAAGAGACCCGCGAAGAACATCACCTCGCTGCCGAGCCACACGATCGTTCCGACAGCGACCGGATCGGGACGCTTGACGGATCGCATGGCCTGGGAATAGGTCGCTGGCGTGCTCGTCACGTCCCCATTATGGCTGATCCTGAGAGACGCATCACGCACCGCCAACCATCCAGCGGGCCTGAGTGGCAACTTCGGGCCTTCTCGGAGTGCGCTGGCAAGTCGCCGCGAGACCGCCGAGGGCCCTTGGCAGTCGGCGTGTCCGGCCGCGCACTAGGCTTCTGGATCATGGCGGAGCTGTACTCGTGGCCGGAGATCCTCTCGAGCCTGCTCGACGGCAGGGACCTCAGCGTGTCGGAGTCGACATGGGCGATGCGCCAGATCATGAGCGGGGCGGCGACGCCGTCCCGGCTCGGCGCGTTCCTCGTGGCGCTGCGCGCGAAAGGCGAGACGGTCGACGAGATCGTCGGATTCCGCGACGCGATCCTCGAGGCCGCGCTTCCGCTTCCCGTGTCGCCCGACGTGCTCGACATCGTCGGGACGGGTGGCGACCGGTTCGGCACTGTGAACGTGTCGACGACCGCGGCGATCGTGGCCGCGGCATCCGGGATACCCGTCGTCAAGCACGGCAACAAGGCGGCCAGCAGCTCGTCCGGCTCGTCGGACGTGCTCCGCGAGCTCGGCGTCGATCTCGGGCTCTCGCCCGAGGCGGTCGCTGCGACGCTGGACCGGGCCGGGCTCACCTTCGTGTTCGCGACGGCCTTCCACCCCGGGTTCCGGCACGCGGGTCCGACGCGCGCCGAGCTCGGCGTGCCGACGGTCTTCAATTTCCTGGGCCCGCTGTGCAACCCGGCCCGGGCGGAGGCGAACGCGGTCGGCGTCGCGCACCTCGACCGCGTGCCGCTCATCACGGGTGTGTTCCGCACGCGCGGTGCGACGGCGCTCGTGTTCCGCGGCGACGACGGCCTGGACGAGCTCACCACGACCGGCCACAGCCGCCTGTGGGAGGTCAGCCGCGGCGACATCCACGAGCACGACCTCGACCCGAGGGACCTCGGCATCCCGCTCGCCGACATCGACGACCTGCTCGGCGGCGACCCCGCGCACAACGCCGAGGTGGTGCGGCGCGTGCTCGGGGGCGAGAAGGGCCCGGTGCGCGACATCGTGCTGCTGAACGCCGCCGCAGGCATCGTCGCGTACCGCCTGTTCCGCGACGCATCCGAGGTCCAGCGTCCGGTCCTCGAACGTCTCGCGGAGGCGATGGAGCTGGGGGCCGCCGCGATCGACGAGGGCAAGGCGGCTGCCACGCTCGACCAGTGGATCGAGGTCACGAAGTCTCTGGCATCCGCCTGATCTCCCCGTCTTCGCACACGCGCGCAACGCTCTGGCGGCGCGTCGCAGGCGGACGCTAGGTTTGCCGCAGCATCCGTTCGGGATTTCGAAAGAGGAGCTCGCCATGTCAGATGCCGTCGCCCCCGAAGCCGCCGACGCGATCGAACCGCCCGCCCGCACGACCGGGGGCGTGAAGGTCGTCGGGATCCTCGGCATCCTCGCCGGCATCGCGCTGATCGTCGTCGCGATCATCGTGTGGATCGTCGTGACGACGCAGCTGCGGGCCGAGAACATCACGATCCCCGACGACGCGATGGCGTTCCAGGGTCAGCAGGTGACCGGCCCGTTCACCGCCTATGTGCAGGCCGACATCATCAACCGCCATGCGCTCGAGGCCTCCGGCGGCCAGACGTACGCCGAGCTGCCGCAGGACGACCCGATGCGCGCGACGATGATGAACGCGTCGTTCTTGCGGGCGTCGCTGTTCACGTCGGTCGTGTCGTACGGCGTGTCCGCCTTCGCGGCGGCGGTCGGCGTGCTCTCGATCATGTTCGGATGGGCGCTGCACCGCCTCGCCACGGCGCCCGTCGTCGTGAAGCGGTCGTCTTTCGCCGGGCCGGCGGAGTGAGCCGCTCGGCATGATCGGCGCTTCCCGCGGAGACTGCGATGCACCCGCGTGAGGCGCTCATCGAGATCGCGACCCTGCTCGAGCGTGAGCGGTCGTCGCGTTACAAGTCGAAGGCGTTCCGCGCCGCCGCCGACGCGATCGCGGGCCTGAACGACGAGCAGCTTCGGGACGCCGCATCCGTCCGTCGCCTCAAGGGCGTCGGCGAGTCGACCTTCGCGGTGATCCAGGAGGCGCTCGCGGGCGGCGTCCCCGCCTATCTCGCGGACCTGCGCGAGCGGGCCGGGGTGCAGCGCGAGTCGCAACTGCGGGCGCTGCTTCGCGGCGACCTGCACAGTCACAGCGATTGGTCGGACGGGCTCACCTCGATCGACCTCATGGTCGAGACGGCGCGCATCCTCGGGCACGAGTACGTCGCCCTCACCGATCACTCGCCGCGCCTGCGCGTCGCGAACGGACTCTCGCCCGAGCGGCTGCGGGCGCAGCGCGAGGTCGTGGAGGGGTTCCGCGACGAGCGGTTCACGCTGCTGTGGGGAATCGAGGTCGATATCCTCGACGACGGGGCGCTCGACCAGGAGCCCGAGCTGCTCGACGAGCTCGACGTCGTCGTGGCGTCGGCGCACTCGAAGCTGCGCATGGAGGCCGGGCCGATGACCCGCCGGTTCATCCGGGCCGTGTCGAATCCGCGGACCGACGTGCTCGGCCACGTGACGGGTCGCCTCGTCGAGGGCTCACGGGGCACCCGACCGCAGTCGGCATTCGACGCGCGGGCGGTGTTCGAGGCGTGCGCCGAGCACGGCGTCGCCGTCGAGATCAACTCCCGGCCGGAGCGGCAGGATCCGCCCGACGACCTCCTCGCGCTCGCCCTCGAGATCGGATGCCTCTTCTCGATCGACTCCGACGCACACGCGCCCGGCCAGCTCTCGCTCATCGATTATGGGGCGGAGCGCGCCGAGCGCGCGGGCATCCCCGCCGACAGGATCGTCACGACGTGGCCGCTGAAGCGGCTGCGCGAATGGCTGCGAAGGCCGCGATGAGCCCTCGCCGAACGCCGCCGGCCCGGGGTACTTTCGGAGGATGGTGGACTTCACGAGAGACGAGCTGCTCGAGCGCAACGACGAGGAGTTCGAGGCGCTCATGGCACTGATCGACTCGCTGCCGCCCGAGCGCCTCGATGAGGAGTTCGCCGGCGACGCCCGCGATCGCAATGTGCGGGACGTCGTGGCCCATCTGCACGCGTGGCACATCCTCTTCGAGGGCTGGTACGCCGAGGGGACGACGGGCGGCATCCCCGCGATCCCGGCCGACGGCTACTCGTGGTCGCAGTTGGCGGAGCTCAACGAGGACCTGCGTCAGCAGTGGCAGGGCACGAGCCTGCACGATCTGCTCGCGCTGCTGAAGGCTTCGCATCAGTCGCTGCAGGCGGACGTGGCGCTCCACTCCGACTCCGAGCTCAGCGACGCCGACAGCCATCCGTGGACGCAGGGGTCGCCGCTCGGCGAGCTGGCGCTCGAGTGCGGCGGCAACCACTACCGCTGGGCTCGCAACGCCATCGCGACAGGGCTCCGCCTGGAGGCCGCCGCCTAGACTCGTGAGGTGAGCGCGCGCCCGGCATCCCACGCGAGAAGCGGGATGCCCTGGCTCGTGATCACGGGCGTTCTCGTCGCGGCGCTGAGCCTGCGAGGCCCGATCGTCGCACCGACCCCGGTGCTCACCGACATCGAGCGCGACCTCGATGTCGGAGCCGCCGCGGCGGGCCTGCTCACAACGGCTCCCGTGCTCATGTTCGCGCTGCTCACGCCGGTCGCGGCGGTCGTGATCCGGAGGGCGGGCGCCGAGACCGCGCTCGTCGTCTCGCTCAGCGGCGTCCTCCTCGGCACGTTCGTGCGCGCCCTCCCGGGGTTCGGCTCGATGCTCGTCGGGATGGTCGTCATCGGCGCGTCGATCACGATCGGCAACGTCGTGATCCCGGTGATCATCCGGCGCGACGTGCGGCCCGAACGGGTCGCGATCGTGACGGCGGCGTACGCCGCGATGCTCAATGCCGGCTCGCTCATCACATCGCTGCTCACGGCGCCCCTCGCGTCGGTGATCGGCTGGCCCGCGGCGCTGCTCACCTGGTCGGTCATCACGATCGCCGGGATCATCGTGTGGGCGGCGCACCTCCAGCGCGAGCGGCGTGCCGGCGACGACCCGGACGAGCTGTACTCCGGCGTCCCGGCGCCGGCCGCGTCCTCATCCGCCCCCGGCCGGGACGTCGATCCCGACATCCTCACGGGACCGCTGCCGGTCGTGACGCGTCGAGGCGGGGAGCGACGGATGCTCCGCCGCCCCGTGGCCTGGCTCCTCGTCGCATCCTTCGCGCTTCAGTGCACGATCTACTACGCGCTGTCCACGTGGCTGCCGACGTTCGCCGCCGACGAGCTGCAGCTCGACGCGGCATCCGCCGGCGCGATCGCATCCGTCTATCAGGGCGTCGGCATCGCGGGGGCGTTCCTCGTGCCGCTGCTCATGCGGTTCACACCGCGGATCGTCACGCCGCTCGTGATCTGCGCGTCGTGGCTCGTCGTGACGATCGGGCTCCTCGCCGCGCCCGGATCGCTGTGGGTGTGGCTCGCGGTCGGCGCGATCGGCCACGCGGGCGGGTTCGTCGTCATCTTCTCGGCGCTCGTCGCGGTCGCGCGCGACGACGCCGAGGCAGCCGGACTGTCGGCGCTCGTTCAGGGCTTCGGATACGCGGTCGGGGCCCTCGGCGCACCCGTCGTGGGCGCGCTGCACGAGGCGACGGGGGAGTGGACGGCTGCCCTCGTGCTCCTGCTCATCCTCGCGATCGGCTACTGCGCGACGCTGCTGGCCGCGATCGCCGCAGCCGGACGGCCCAGGCGCTAGCCTGCCTCGACGCGGTCGAGCGCGTCGATGAGCCGCGTCATCGCGCCGCCGAGTCCCCAGCGGCCGGCGAAGCCGGCGGCATCCGCCTTCGCCGATTCGTCGAGCGGACGCAGACGCGCGTCGACCTCGGGCAGATCGAGGTCGCGCACGACCCCCACGACGGTCGGTGCGACGGCGAGATAGGGAAGGCCGGCCTCGATCTTGGCGCGCACGCCGGCGCTCATGCCGCCCTCGCCGCTGTCGGCCGCGGCCAGGATCCCCGGAAGGTCGCCGTAGGTGGCGAGGAGCCCCGCTGCCGACTTCTCGCCGATGCCCGCCACGCCGGGAAGGCCGTCGGACGAGTCGCCGCGCAGCGTCGCGAAATCCGCGTACTGCTGCGGAAGCACCCCGTACTTCTTGACGACGGTCTCGTCGGTGACGACCTCGAGGTTGCTCATGCCGCGGGCGGTGTAGATGACCCGCACGTCCCGCGAATCGTCGACGAGCTGGAAGAGGTCGCGATCGCCCGTGACGACGTCGACGGGCTGCCTCGCCCGGGTCGCGAGCGTGCCGATCACGTCGTCGGCCTCGTGCTCGGCCGCTCCGACGATGACGATGCCGACCGCCGCGAGCGCCTCGCGGATGACGGGCACCTGTGCCTCGAGCGCCTCGGGCACGACCTCGATGTCGGGCGCGCCCTCGACGACCTGCGCCACGCGGTGCGTCTTGTATGACGGGATGAGGTCGACGCGCCACTGCGGGCGCCAGTCGTCGTCCCAGCACGCGACGAGGTCGGTGGGCGAGTACGTCGTCACGAGCCGCGCGATGATGTCGAGGAACCCGCGCACCGCGTTGACCGGCGTGCCGTCGGGGGAGCGCACCGAGTCGGGTACGCCGTAGAACGCGCGGAAATAGAGCGAAGCGCTGTCGAGCAGCATGAGGCGGCCGGGCATGCGCTCATCCTGTCACGGGTCGGCGACACGACGCCCGTGATGATGAGCGCGGGGTGACGGATGCCACGGCATCCGTCACCCCTATCGTCAGCGAGCGGCGGCCGCGCCGACCTCTGTCTCGAGCTCCTCGGGAGCCGGACCAGCCTCGGGCACCGGACGCGTGCGCACCAGGCGCGCCGCCGCCCACGCCGCGACGAGGGTGACGGCCGAGAGGATCGCGAGGACGATGCCCGGATGCCACCACGCGAAATCCGTCGCACCTCCGAGCGCGGTCGTGAGCAGCGGCACGAAGCCGCTCACGGTCGCCGCGAACGCGTACGAGACCGACAGCGCGGAATAGCGGAAGTGGTCGGGGAAGAGGTCGTTCATGAGCCCGCCGAGCGCGGCCCACGCCATCGTCGGGAGGATTCCGCCGACGATCATCGTGCCGACGAGGATCGGGAACGTCGCGAACTGGAGCAGCCAGTACATCGGGAACGTGATGAGGAGCGTGCCGAGGGCACCCCACGCGACGACCTGCGCAGAGCCGATGCGATTCGCCCACGCCCCGAACAGCGGGATCGTCACGAGTTGCAGGAGACCGCCGATCGTCGTGGCGATGAGGAGGTCCTGGAAGCTGAAGCCGAGCACGGTGACGCCGTAGTTGACGGTGTAGGTGTTCATGAGCCCGTACGACCCGATGCCGAGCAGGGCGGCTCCGATCGCGATGAGGATCGCGAGGGGCCTCCGGCGGAACATCGTCACGAACGGCACCTTGTCACGGCGGCCCTCGGCGACGACCCCCTCGAAGACGGGGGTCTCGGTGATCGTGAGGCGCAAGTAGAGCGAGACCGCGAGCAGCGGGAAGGCGATGAGGAACGGGATGCGCCAGCCCCACGCGGCGAGCTGATCGGCCGGAAGCGCGATCGTCATGACGATGAAGAGCGCTGCCGAAAGGATCGAGCCGACGGGCGACCCGAGCTGCGGGATGGCGGCGTAGAAGGCGCGCTTGACCGGGTTGGCGTGCTCGGTCGCGAGGAGGATCGATCCGCCCCACTCGCCGCCGAGCGAGACGCCCTGCGCGATGCGCAGGAGCACGAGGAGCACCGCGCCGAGCCAGCCCGCCTGCGCGTACGTCGGCAGCAGGCCGATGAGGCCGGTCGCGACGCCCATGATGCCGATGGTCCACAGGAGGGTCGCGCGCCGGCCGAGGCGATCGCCCATGTGGCCGAAGATCACCGCGCCGATCGGGCGCACGACGAACGCGAGCGCGACGGTCGAGAACGCCAGGAGCGTGCCGCCGAGCTCGCCCAGCGGCTCGAAGAACAGGGGTCCGACGAAGAAGGCCGAGAAGTACGCGAAGACGTAGAAGTCGAACGACTCGAGGGAGGTGCCGACCATCGAGGCCCAGGCCACGCGGCGGACGGAGGAGGAACCGGATGGACCGGATGCCGCAGGGGCGGCGTCTGCTGTTGTCACGAGGGTCTATCCTGCCACCGCTCGGCAGTTGCTGGATCGAATCCAGGAACTGTATTACGCAGGCGGCACCGCGTTCGCCGCGATGACCTCGGCGTAGAAGCCCGCGCTTCTCTTCGGCAGCCGCTCCTGCGTCTCGAAGTCGACCGCGACGATGCCCCAGCGCTGCGTGTAGCCCTCGGCCCATTCGAAGTTGTCGAGGAGCGACCACACATAGTACCCCTCGAGCGGGACGCCGCCGTCGATCGCGCGCGCCGCCTGCTGGAAGTGCGCCCTGAAGAACTCGAGCCGTTCGGGGTCGTCGACCGTCACATCGCTCGAGCGGTCGGGGATGCCGTTCTCGGTGATGAGGAGCGGGATGGCGGGGTAGTCCGCGGCGAGCCGCGTGAGCAGGTCGTACAGCCCCTCGGGCAGCACCTGCTGCCACGGCGCGGCCGATGTCGGAGCGATCTGGGTCTCACGGCCGCCGGGATTCACACCGGTCACGCCGTAGTACTGCACCGCGAGGAAGTCGAGGGGAGCCGAGATCGTCGCGAGGTCCCCGGATTTCTGCTGCCCCCGGAAGGTGACGGGGTCGGCGGGGAGCTGTCCCGACTCGCCTCCGACGGCATCCTCGGGATAGGTGCCGAGCAGGATCGGATCGAGGAACAGCCGGTTCTCGCGCGCGTCGACCCGCCATGCCGCCTCCGGCTCGTCCGGGTCGGTCGGGTACACCGGGATGAGGTTCAGCGCGATGCCGATGCGTCCCCCCGCACCGCTCAGGCGGAAGCGCTCGACCGCGCGCCCGTGCGCCAGCAGCTGGTGGTGCACGGCCGCGGCCGCGACGTCGGGCGAGCGCAGGCCGGGAGCGTGCGCGCCGTACCAGTGCCCGACGAACGCGTGGGTCTTGGGCTCGTTGAGGGTCATCCAGTCCGCGTCGACATCGCCGAACGCGTCGAAGCATGCGGCGGCGTACTCGGCGAAGAGGTCCGCGGTCTCCCGCTGGATCCACCCGCCCGCATCCTGCACCCATTGCGGCAGGTCCCAGTGGAAGAGCGTGATGGCAGGACGGATGCCGCGCCCGACGAGCGCGTCGAGCATGCGCCGGTAGTGTTCGATGCCCCTGGAGTTGATCGTCCCCGTGCTGGTGGGCACGATTCGCGACCACGACAGCGAGAAGCGGTACGCCGCGAGGCCGAGGCTCGCCATGAGGCCGATGTCCTCCTCGTACCGCCGGTACTGGTCCGCGGCCGGCTCGCCGTTGGATCCGTCCCGGATGGTCCCCGCGCGGGCGGCGAACGTATCCCACACAGACGGCGTCCGCCCGTCGGCGGCGAGCGATCCCTCCACCTGGTACGCGCTCGTGGCGGCTCCCCACGTGAAGCCCGAGGGGAATCGCATCGGCCCGTCGGGCACGATCCACGGCGCGGGACTCTGCACGGCGGTTCGCGTGGGGGTGGGCGGAGCATCCGCCGTGCACGCCGCCAGCGCGACGGCGACCGTCCCCGCGCCGGCGGCGGTCAGCAGCGCGCGGCGCGAGATCACGGGACGGGAGAACGGGGTGTCTGGCATCGTCGCCTCAACTCGGGGGCCGCTGGAGGAAGCATACGTCGCTGCGCGGGCCGGGTGTGGGAGCGCTTCCAGGGAGACGAGCGCAGACAGCCTGACGGCGCAGCCGGTAAGATCGAGCGCAACGACGTCGATCCGGCCATCACCGGGGAGTCTTCGGAAGAACGCGCCGGGTCCCAGGGCCTGGCGTCATTAGAACCGAACGGGCCAGGCCCGTCACAGCCGCAGTGAGAGAGGGGCCCGGATCACCGGACGCCGCAGGCGTCGATCCAGGGGTCAAGCAGGGTGGTACCGCGGTCCGCGAGGGTCGTCCCGGCAGTCGAGCACACGAGCACCTGCTGGAGAGAGATGACCTACCCCCGACCCTCCGCCTTCGGGCCCGCGGCCGACGCCGCCCGGTCCGCCATCGTGCCGAGCCCGCGCTTCCCTGAGATCGAGCTCGAGGTGCTCGATTTCTGGAAGCACGACGACACGTTCCGCGCGTCGATCGCGCAGCGCGAGGGCGCTCCCGAGTGGGTGTTCTACGACGGCCCTCCGTTCGCGAACGGCCTGCCGCACTACGGTCACCTGCTGACCGGCTACGCGAAGGACCTCTTCCCGCGCTTCCAGACCATGCGCGGTCACAAGGTGGACCGCGTGTTCGGATGGGACACGCACGGCCTGCCCGCCGAGCTCGAGGCGATGAAGCAGCTCGACATCACCGAGAAGCAGCAGATCGAGGACATGGGCATCGCCGCGTTCAACGCGAAAGCCCGCGAGTCGGTGCTCGAGTACACGCGCGAGTGGGAGGACTACGTCACCCGCCAGGCGCGCTGGGTCGACTTCGAGCGCGGCTACAAGACCCTCGACACGAGCTACATGGAGTCGGTGCTCTGGGCGTTCAAGACGCTCCACGACCAGGGCCTCGCGTACGAGGGCTACCGCGTGCTGCCGTACTGCTGGCGGGACGAGACGCCACTGTCGAGCCACGAGCTGCGCATGGACGACGACGTCTACAAGATGCGCCAGGACCCGTCGGTCACCGTGACCTTCCCGCTGGTCGGCGCGAAGGCCGAGGCGCTCGGCCTCACCGGCGTGCGCGCGCTCGCGTGGACGACGACCCCCTGGACGCTGCCGACGAACCTCGCGCTGGCCGTCGGTCCCGGCATCCGCTATGCCGTCGTTCCCGGCGGGCCGAACGGCGCGTCCGACGTCCCCGCGGGCGACGATCGCGAGAGCGCTGTCGCGCACCGGTACCTGCTCGCGGAGGAGCTGCTCGGCGGCTACGCGAAGGACCTCGGCTACGAGTCGCCCGAGGCGGCGCGCGACGCGGTCGAACGCGTGGTCGTGGGCTCGGAGCTCGACGGCGTGTCGTACGACCGGCTGTTCGACTACTACGCGGATGCCGAGACCTGGGGCACCCAGAACGCGTGGCGCGTCCTCGTCGACGACTACGTGACCACCAGCGACGGCACCGGGATCGTGCACCAGGCGCCCGCGTACGGCGAGGACGACCAGCGCGTGGCCGAGGCGGCCGGGATCCCGACGATCCTGTCGGTCGACGACGGCGGACGGTTCCTCCCGCAGGTGACCGATGTGGCGGGCGAGCTGTGGATGGACGCCAACACGCCCCTCGTGCGCCTGCTGCGCCAGAACGGGCGCCTGCTGCGCCTCGCGAGCTACGAGCACTCGTACCCGCACTGCTGGCGCTGCCGCAACCCGCTCATCTACAAGGCGGTGTCGAGCTGGTTCGTGCGCGTGACCGCGATCAAGGAGCGCATGCTCGAGAACAACGAGCAGATCACGTGGGTGCCCGAGAACGTCAAGCACGGCCAGTTCGGCAAGTGGCTCGAGGGCGCTCGCGACTGGTCGGTGAGCCGCAACCGCTACTGGGGATCGCCGATCCCCGTGTGGAAGAGCGATGACCCCGAGCACCCGCGCATCGACGTGTACGGGTCGCTGGACGAGCTCGAGCGCGACTTCGGCGCACTCCCGCGGAACGAGGCGGGCGAGGTCGACCTGCACCGCCCGTTCATCGACGATCTCACGCGCCCGAATCCCGACGATCCGACCGGACGCAGCACGATGCGCCGCATCGAGGACGTGTTCGACGTGTGGTTCGACTCGGGCTCGATGCCTTACGCACAGGTGCACTATCCGTTCGAGAACCAGGAGTGGTTCGACGAGCACTCGCCGGCGGATTTCATCGTCGAGTACATCGGGCAGACGCGCGGCTGGTTCTACGTCATGCACGTGCTGTCCACCGCACTGTTCGACCGGCCCGCGTTCACAGGGGTGTCGTGCCACGGCATCGTGCTGGGCAGCGACGGGCTGAAGATGTCGAAGTCGCTGCGCAACTACCCCGACGTGAGCGAGGTCTTCGACCGGGACGGTTCCGACGCGATGCGCTGGTTCCTCATGGCGAGCTCCGTGCTGCGCGGCGGCAACCTCGTCGTCACGGAGGAGGGCATCCGCGCGGGCGTGCGCGAGTTCCTGCTGCCGCTGTGGA
Source organism: Microbacterium immunditiarum (assembly GCF_013409785.1). Taxonomy (NCBI): domain Bacteria; kingdom Bacillati; phylum Actinomycetota; class Actinomycetes; order Micrococcales; family Microbacteriaceae; genus Microbacterium; species Microbacterium immunditiarum. The sequence continues at coordinate 2,818,947 of NZ_JACCBV010000001.1, read as the reverse complement.
ACGCGTGGTACTTCTTCGCGACGTATGCGAACGCCGCCGGCGGCCCTTCGACAGGCTCAGGGACCGGGGGCGAGGGCTACGAGGCGTCGTGGCGCACCGACTCGACGGACGTGCTCGACCGGTACATCCTCGCGCTCACGGGCGACCTCGTGCGCGGCGTCGCGGAGGACCTGGAGGGGCTCGACTCGACGCTCGCGGCCGCGAAGCTGCGCGACTTCGCCGAGGTGCTCACGAACTGGTACATCCGCCGTTCGCGCGACCGGTTCTGGACCGGCGTGACCGAGGACCCCGCCAGCCGCGACGCCTTCGACACCCTCTACACGGTGCTCGAGACGCTCACCCGCGTCGCGGCGCCGCTTATCCCGCTCGTCTCCGAGCGCGTGTGGCAGGGCCTCACGGGCGGGCGCAGCGTGCACCTGCAGGACTGGCCGGATCCCGCGGAGTTCCCGCCCGCCGACGACATCCGCTCCGCGATGGACGCCGTGCGCGAGGTCTCGAGCGTCGCCAACGCGCTGCGCAAGAAGGAGGGCAAGCGCGTGCGCCTGCCGCTCGCGAAGCTGACGGTGGCGGTGACGGATGCCGCGTCCCTCGCGCAGTTCGAGGACATCCTGCGCGACGAGCTCAACGTCAAGGCGGTCGAGCTCGTGCCGCTCACCGAGACGCTCGCCGAGGAGTACGGCATCAGCCGGCGCCTCACCGTGAACGCGCGGGCCGCCGGGCCGCGCCTGGGCAAGCAGGTGCAGCACGTCATCGCGGGTGCGAAGGCGGGGGTGTGGGAGGAGCGCGACGGGGTCGTGATCGTCGACGGCATCGGCCTCGAGCCCGGTGAGTACGACCTCGCGCTCGAGGCCGGGGGCGTCGGTGAGGGCACCGCGATCGCACTGCTGCCGTCGGGCGGCTTCGTGCTGCTCGAGACCGCGACGACCCCCGAGCTCGAGGCCGAGGGCCTCGCGCGCGATGTCATCCGCGCGGTGCAGGACACGCGCAAGGCCGCCGGCTTCGAGGTGAGCGACCGCATCCGCCTCGAGCTCGCGTTCGACGACGTCGACGACCGCGTCGCGGTCGAGACCGCGTTCGACATCGCGAACGTGGCGGGTGAGACGCTCGCGGTCGAGCACTCGCTGTACGGTCCGCGGGGCAGCCGTCCCGACAAGCCCAAGCCGGGGCACGTCGCCGAGTTCGCGGCCGGAACATTCGCGAACCGCGGCGCGTTCGAGGTCGCGGTGACGAAGTCGGGGGCATCCGCATGAGCGAAAAGGATCGGCGTCGCGCAGATCGCGTCTACGAGGCGCTCCTGCTCAGGCAGGGGGAGCGGTGGGTGCAGCCGCGCGTCGAGCGCACGCGTCGTGTGCTCGAGCTCCTCGACGACCCGCAGAAGACGTATCGCGTCGTCCATGTCACCGGCACGAACGGCAAGACGTCGACCAGCCGCATGATCGAGAGCCTCGTGCGCGCGCACGGACTGCGCACGGGCATGTTCACGAGCCCGCACCTGGAGCGGTTCACCGAGCGCATCATGATCGACGGGGAGCCGGTGTCGGATGCCGCGATCGCCGACGCGTGGGACGAGGTCGAGCCGATCGTGGGCATCGTCGACGCCGAGCTCGCGGCCGCGGGCGACGCGCCGCTCACGTTCTTCGAGCTGCTGACGGTCCTCGCGTTCGTCGCGTGCGCGGACGCCCCCGTCGACGTGCTCGTGCTCGAGGTGGGCATGGGCGGGTCGTGGGACTCGACGAACACCGCCGACGGCGACGTCGCGGTCATCGCGCCGATCGACCTCGACCACGCCGATCGCCTGGGCGACACGATCCAGGAGATCACGGGTGTCAAGGCCGGCATCATCAAGGACGGCGCATCCGTCGTGTCGGCGCACCAGGACCCCGCCGCGGCCGCCGTGCTGCGCGAGGTCGCGGCCCGGCGCGGCGCGTCGATCGCGTTCGAGGGCGAGGAGTTCGCGCTCACCGACGACCGACTCGCCGTCGGCGGGCAGGTCATCACGGTCCGCGGCCTCGCCGCCACGTACGAAGAGGAGTACCTGCCCCTCTACGGGCAGCACCAGGGCCGCAACGCGGCGCTCGCGATCGCCGCGGTCGAGTCGCTCATCGGAGCGGGGTCCGTCGCGATCGCCGGGGAGATCCTCGCGGAGGGACTCGGGCAGGTCACGTCGCCCGGTCGCCTGCAGCTCGTCGGGGCCGACCCGACGGTGATCGTCGACGCGGCGCACAACCCGCACGGGGCGCGGTCGCTCGTCGCGGCGCTGCGCGAGGCGTTCGACTTCGACGAGTGGGGCGTCGTGCTGGGCGTGCTGTCCGACAAGGACGCCGCGGGGATCGTCGCCGAGCTCGCTCCCCTCGCGGCGCACGTCTTCGCGACGGCGCCCGACTCCGAGCGCGCGAACGACGCCGACGCGATCGCCGACCTCGTCGAGGCCGCGGGCGTGGGCGTCACCGTCCACCCCGAGCTCGCCGACGCGGCCGAAGCGGCTCGGCAGTGGGCCGCGGCCGGCGACCGTCGAGCTGTCGTGATCGCGGGGTCCGTCGTGCTCGCCGGCGAGGCCCTCACCCTCGCGGCGGCCGAGGGCTGGAAGTCCGGGTGGGAGGCGTGAGCGCCCGAGCCGAACGTCGGCCCCGCGGAGCCGCCGCATCACTCGGCGCGATCGTGCTCGGGTTCGAGTCGGTCGTCGTCTTCCTCGGGGGGCTCGTCGTCTACGGGCTGAAGGCGCTGCCCGCAGGCGTCGAGCCGTGGTGGGGCATCGTCGCCGGCGCCGTCCTCGCGGTGCTCATGATCGTGACCGCCGGCCTGCTGCGCCACCGCTGGGCGATCGCGCTCGGGTGGCTGTGGCAGCTCGTGCTCGCTCTCGGCGCGATCATGCTCCCGGCGCTCCTGATCGTCGCGCTCATTTTCGGTGCGATGTGGGGGTATGCCACGATCAAGGGGGCGGCGCTCGACCGCCGCAACGCGCGACTGGCCGTCGAAGCCGGCGGTGTCGCCGACGTCCCCCACGAGACCGACAGGGCGAACGGAGACTGACATGCCCACCGAAGAGACCCTCGTCCTTGTGAAGCCCGACGCGGTCGCACGCGGCCTGACGGGCGCGATCCTCGCCCGCATCGAGGCGAAGGGATACGCGCTCGTCGACATCAAGCTCGTCGAGCCCGACCGCGACCGCCTCGAGGCGCACTACGCCGAACACGAGGGCAAGCCGTTCTACGATCCGCTCCTCGAGTTCATGATGTCCGGACCGTCGGTGGCCATCCGCCTCGCGGGCAACCGCGTCATCGAGGGCTTCCGCTCGCTCGCGGGCACGACCGACCCGACGGCTGCGGCTCCCGGCACGATCCGCGGCGATTATGGCCGCGACTGGGGTCTGAAGGTGCAGCAGAACCTCGTGCACGGCTCGGACTCGCCGGAGTCGGCTGCGCGCGAGCTCGCGATCTGGTTCCGCTGAGTCGGATCGACCGAGACGGATGCCGCGCTACGGCGCCGCGACCGTGAACTCCTCCTCGGGGGAGACGCACGAACCGCCGCCGGGGCACTCGACGGTGTCCCAGTAGTTCGAGATCCACGCGATCGCAGTGCCCGGGTGGATCGTCGGCGGAACCGTGATCGACACCTCGAACGATCCGTCCGGCTCCGGCTTCACCCGCGCCTGCGCGAGCGGGATGCGCTCGTCCACGCGCTGGATGCGGACGACCCACTCGGTGCCCTCGGGGGCCGGGCACGGGTGCGTCGTCGCGACCGTCACGATGCGACCGGGCTTGGGGTTGTCGGGCGACACGCTCAACTCGGGCACGCACACCGCGGAGGGCGGATCCGACGTCGAGACGCACCCCGGCAGCGCGAGCGCGATGAGGGCGATCGCCGCGAACGTCATGCCGGCGGCGGCGCGGGGGTGGGGCATCGGCTTCATGACACGCATCGTCAGAACAGCGAGCCGAGCACGTCGAGGCGCGCCTGCGCGATGACGGCGACGATCGCGTAGCTGATCACCGCGAGCAGGGGCGTCCAGCCCATGAGCGTGTCGGCTCCGCGGCGGATCGACGCGGGGGCCGGAAGGATACCCGTGCGCAGCACGTGCAGCGTCACGACGTAGAACGACGGGATCGTCACGACCCACGTCACCATGCACCACGGGCACAGCGTCCCCAGCACGAAGATGCTCTGCGCGATGAGCCACATCACGAAGACGAACGCCAGCGTCATCCCGAGCTCGAACAGCCACCAGAACCACCGGGCGAACCGTGCGCCCGCGAGGATCGCGACGCCTACCACGACGGGCGCGACCCACCCCGCGAGGCCGATTATCGGGTTCGGGAAGCCGAAGACCGAACCCTGCCACGACTCGAGGTTCTTGCCGCACTGCACGAGCGGGCTGAAGTCGCACGACGCCTGCGAGCCGGGGTTCTCGAGCAGATGCAGACGCTCCATCGTCAGCGAGAACGCCGCCCACCAGCCGATGACCCCGGCGATGATGAGCCACACGGCCATGACGGTGGGGCGCTGGTGCGTCTGCGGTTCGGGCATGCCACGGATTATGGCATCGACGACTGGGCGGATGCCGCCGCATCCGCCGTGGAAACGGCGTGGTGTCCCGCGAGATGGGCAAACCTCCGCGAAGGTGCGATAATGGACGGGATGTGTCGCGGCCGCGCCGCGAACACCGCATCAACGCAGACTTCGGGCGATGACAGCCCCCGCAGCGCGAGCCCCGCCGACAGAGCCGGGTTCCGCTGCAGACCGAGTGAGTTCGCAGCACCGCCCCGGACCGGAGGGCACGGAGCGGCGCAGCACGAGATTTCGCCGGGCGGCGCGCGGTGCCGCCCCGCAGGGAGTACGCCGTAGATGGCTGATGAGAATGACACACACGCCGATCCCCGCCCCGAATCCGACGCTCCCGTAGCCTCTCCGCAGCCTGCGGAGGCGGACGACGCGGCGAGCGCCGAGACCGAGGCGGTCATCGAGTCCGTCGAGGCGACCGAGGGCGACAGCGCCCCGGCGGCGCCGGAGACGGATGCTGCGCCGGCCGAGCCGGCCGGGGATTCCGTCTCCGAGCCGCAGCAGGAGCCGGCGGATGACCGGGAGCAGGCGGCGGAGACGCCGGCTGAGACCGACACGGAGGCAGCGCCCGCGGACGCAGCTCCGCAGGACGCTTCGGAAGAGACCGAGTCGGCGGGCGAAGAGACGCCGTTGACCGCGCAGAGCCTGGGCCTGCTGCCCGAGGTGTTCGTGTCGGCGGTCTCGACCGAGCTCCGCTTCTACGCACCCGAGATCACGTTCCTGCCGTCCCGTCCCGCCCCGCGGCGCGACGACGACAACGGCTCGGCCGGATCGCGCCGGCGCCGCCGCCGCGGCGGGGGAGAGGGGCGCGACGAGGCATCCGACTCTTCGAAGGATTCCGGCGACCAGCCCGCTCCGCGCAAGCAGCGCGCCGTCGAGCTCATCACCGAGCCGCAGCGCATCAAGGGCTCGACGCGGCTCGAGGCCAAGAAGCAGCGTCGTCGCGACGGCCGTGAGGCCGGGCGTCGCCGTGCGGTCGTCACCGAGGCCGAGTTCCTCGCTCGCCGCGAGGCGGTCGACCGCGAGATGATCGTGCGCTCGAAGAACGGCCGCATCCAGATCGCCGTGCTCGAAGACAAGGTCCTCGTCGAGCACTACGTCGCGCGCAACCAGGACGCGTCGCTCATCGGCAACGTGTACCTCGGCCGCGTGCAGAACGTGCTGCCGAGCATGGAGGCCGCGTTCGTCGACATCGGCCGCGGCCGCAACGCGGTGCTGTACTCGGGCGAGGTGGACTGGGACGCCGTCGAGACCGGCAACCAGCCGCGCCGCATCGAGCTCGCTCTCAAGACCGGTGACCGCGTGCTGGTCCAGGTGACGAAGGACCCGGTCGGCCACAAGGGCGCCCGCCTGACGAGCCAGATCTCGCTTCCGGGCCGCTACCTCGTGTACGTTCCCGGCGGCGCGATGAACGGCATCTCGCGCAAGCTGCCCGACACCGAGCGCGCGCGCCTGAAGAAGATCCTCAAGGAGGTGCTCCCCGAGTCGTCCGGCGTCATCGTCCGCACGGCGGCCGAGGGCGCGACCGAGGAGCAGCTCACGCGCGACGTGCAGCGCCTCACGAACCAGTGGGAGCACATCTCGAAGCAGGTCGAGACGATCCAGGCGCCGGCGCTGCTGCACTCCGAGCCGGATCTGCTCGTCAAGATCGTGCGCGACGTCTTCAACGAGGACTTCTCGCGCATGCTCATCCAGGGCGACGACGCGCACCACACGATCACGAAGTACCTCGAGTCGGTCGCGCCCGACCTCCTCGAGCGCGTCGAGGGCTACGACGGCGACGGCGACCCGTTCGACGAGTTCCGCATCACGGAGCAGATCGAGAAGGCGCTCGACCGCAAGGTGTGGCTGCCGTCCGGCGGCTCGCTCGTGATCGACCGCACCGAGGCCATGACGGTCATCGACGTCAACACGGGCAAGTTCGTCGGCTCGGGCGGCAACCTCGAAGAGACCGTCACGAAGAACAACCTCGAGGCGGCTGAGGAGATCGTGCGCCAGCTGCGTCTGCGCGACATCGGCGGCATCATCGTCGTCGACTTCATCGACATGGTGCTCGAGTCCAACCGCGATCTCGTGCTGCGCCGCCTCGTCGAGTGCCTGAGCCGCGACCGCACGAAGCACCAGGTCGCCGAGGTCACCTCGCTCGGCCTCGTGCAGATGACCCGCAAGAAGCTCGGCCTCGGCCTGCTCGAGACCTTCAGCGAGCCGTGCGAGGTGTGCGCGGGCCGCGGCCTCATCGTGCACCACGACCCGGTCGTGAAGCACCGCGCGGCACCGAGCGCGCAAGGCGGCGGTCGCCGGTCGTCGCGCCAGAGCGGCGGTGGGTCCCAGCCCGGCGCGGGCACGCACGTGATCACCGAGGGCGTCAAGTCCGCCCTCGCGCAGATCGCCGCGTCGACGATCCACCACCCCGACGAGGAGGCGAGCGAGCACTCGGCGAACGAGCCGAGCCTGCAGCTCCCGGTCGTCGAGAAGGTCGACAAGCCCGAGAAGGCCGACAAGCCGGAGCGCAAGAAGCGCAAGAAGAAGACGGATGCCGCGTCCCCGCCGCCCAAGAGCGAGAAGGAGCTCCTGCTCGACTCGGTGCTCAACGCGCTCCCCGAGCCCAAGGCCCCGGGCCAGGGGCGGGCGCGCCGTCGCGTGACGACCGCCGCCCTCACGGGCACGCCCGTCGCGCACACGCCCTCCGACGACTGATACGGTGCGAGCCTCCCCGGAAGGGGAGGCTCAGCGCCGGTCGCGGCCGCGCACGCGCAGACCTGACGCGATGAGCGCGCGCACGAGCGTGTGGCCGCTCACGTGTTGAGCGCCTGCCGCCACGAGGCGCGCGTGCGCCTCTTCCGGCACGTCGTAGTGGTCGAGGTCGAACCCGCGCCGCGGGATGCCGTTCGCGGCCGCGAACTCGTGGAGCTCGTCGAGGTTCGAGTCGCTGACCAGGTGCGCCCACCGCCGCCCGTGTGCGGGCCACAGGGGGTCGTCGATCAGGATCGCCACGCGCCGATCCTATGCACGCGGGACCGGGCGAAGGGCCGCCGCGACACGGGGTGGGTGCTTTTGCCAAGGGTACGAGGCATCCGGTAAAGTAGTCCTTTGGTGCGTCGAGATATCCGCGCCACGTCTTTCATGACATCCCGAGCGCGTGCGCTCCCAGAAGAAACAGGTGTGAAGTGGTTTACGCAGTTGTGCGCGCCGGCGGGCGACAGGAGAAGGTCGAGGTCGGCACGATCGTCGTTCTCGATCGCCAGGCCGCGAAGGTCGGCGACAAGATCGAGCTGCCCGCCGTGCTGTTCGTCGACGGCGACTCCGTCACGACCGACGCCGACAAGCTCGCGAAGGTCACTGTGACCGCCGAGGTTCTCGGTGAGGAGCGCGGCCCGAAGATCGTGATCCAGAAGTTCAAGAACAAGACCGGCTACAAGAAGCGCCAGGGCCACCGTCAGGAGCTCACGCGCGTCAAGATCACCGGCATCAAGTAAGCCAGGAGAGACGCAGAGATGGCACACAAGAAGGGCGCAAGCTCCACCCGCAACGGTCGTGACTCGAACGCCCAGCGCCTCGGCGTGAAGCGCTTCGGCGGCCAGGTCGTCAACGCCGGCGAGATCCTCGTCCGCCAGCGCGGCACGCACTTCCACCCCGGCGCCAACGTCGGCCGTGGCGGCGACGACACGCTGTTCGCCCTCGCGGCGGGCGCTGTCGAGTTCGGCACCAAGGGCGGCCGCAAGGTCGTCAACATCGTCGCGACGGCGGAGTGATCCGGGCGCTTCGACAGGTCTCACGGTGAGGGGCGGGCTTCGGCTCGCCCCTCACTGCGCATAATCAGGAATCGCGGCCCCCACGGGCGGCGCACGGCAGGAGGAGACGGCATGGTCACGTTCGTCGACCGCGTCACGCTGCACCTGCGTGCCGGCAAGGGGGGCAACGGCTGCGTGTCGGTGCGCCGCGAGAAGTTCAAGCCGCTGGCCGGCCCCGACGGCGGCAACGGCGGTCACGGCGGCGACATCGTGCTCGTCGCCGACCCGCAGGTGACGACGCTCCTGTCGTACCACCACTCGCCGCACCGCTCCGGGGGCAACGGCGGCTTCGGCATGGGCGACAACCGCTCGGGCGCCAACGGCGAATCCCTCGAGCTGCCCGTCCCCGTCGGCACCGTCGTGAAGGACCCGTCCGGTGAGGTCCTCGTCGATATGATCGACCCCGGCATGCGGTTCGTCGTCGCTCCGGGCGGCCTCGGTGGACTCGGCAACGCCGCTCTCGCCTCCCCCAAGCGCAAGGCCCCCGGCTTCGCGCTGCTCGGCACGCCGGGCTGGGAGGGCGATGTCATCCTCGAGCTCAAGACCGTCGCCGACGTGGCTCTCGTCGGCTTCCCGTCGGCGGGCAAGTCGAGCCTCATCGCGGCGATCTCCGCCGCGCGGCCCAAGATCGCGGATTACCCGTTCACGACGCTGCATCCGAATCTCGGCGTCGTCCAGGCGGGTGACGTGCGCTACACCGTGGCCGACGTCCCTGGACTCATCGAGGGCGCCAGCGAGGGCAAGGGACTCGGACTCGAGTTCCTGCGGCACGTCGAGCGGTGCACGGCGCTCGTGCACGTGCTCGACTGCGCGACGCTCGAGCCCGGGCGCGACCCGCTCACCGACCTCGACGTGATCCTCTCCGAGCTCGCCGCGTATCCCGTCCCCGAAGGCCAGGTGCCGCTGCTCGAGCGCCCGCAGCTCATCGCGCTCAACAAGATCGACGTGCCCGAGGCGAAGGACCTCGCCGATCTCGTGCGCCCCGACCTCGAGGAGCGCGGATTCCGCGTGTTCGAGATCTCGACCGTGAGTCACGCTGGCCTTCGCCCGCTCACCTACGCGCTCGGCGAGATCGTCGCCGAGCACCGCGCCGCCGAGGCGGTCAAGCCCGCGCCCGAGCGCATCGTCATCCGGCCCAAGGGTGCCGAGCAGGAGTTCACCGTGCGTGCCGAAGGCGGCACCTACGGCCCGGTCTACCGCGTGCGCGGGGCGAAGCCCGAGCGCTGGGTGTACCAGACCGACTTCCAGAACGACGAGGCCGTCGGCTACCTCGCCGACCGCCTCGAGCGCCTCGGCGTCGAAGACGAGCTCTACCGCGTAGGTGCGACGCCAGGCTCGACCGTCATCATCGGCGGAGACGACGGCGTCGTCTTCGACTGGCAGCCGTCGCTTTCCTCCGTGGCCGAGCTCATGACCGCGCCGCGCGGCACCGACCCGCGGCTCGACGCGTCCGGGCGGCGCACGACGGCGGAGCGCCGCGAGCGCTACCACGAGCGCATGGACGCGAAGGCCGAGGCGCGGGCCGAGCTCGAGGCCGAGCGGCTCACGGCACGCGAGCACGACATCGAAGCGATCGACGACATCGACGAGGAGGATGAGTGAGCGCAGCCGAGCGACAGGACATCCCCGGTTCCCGCCGGGTCGTCGTGAAGGTGGGGTCGTCATCGATCAGCGGTGACAACGCCCCGCGCATCCAGGCGATCGTCGAGGCGCTCGCCGCCGCGCATGCCCGCGGCACCGAGATCGTGCTGGTCTCATCCGGTGCCATCGCGACGGGCATGCCCTTCCTGTCGCTCGGGGAGCGACCCACAGACCTGGCGACGCAGCAGGCAGCGGCCGCGGTCGGGCAGAACGTGCTCATCTACCGGTATCAGGAGGCCCTGCGGCCGTTCCGCGTGGTCGCGGGCCAGGTGCTGCTCACTGCCGGAGACTTGGAGAACCCGATGCACCGCTCGAACGCGCGCCGCGCGATGGAGCGCCTCCTGGGCCTTCGGATCCTCCCGATCGTGAACGAGAACGACACGGTCGCCACGCACGAGATCCGCTTCGGTGACAACGACCGCCTCGCAGCTCTCGTGGCGCAGCTCATCGGCGCTGATGCCCTCGTACTGCTGAGCGACATCGAGGCGCTCTACACGCGCCCGCCGGACGAGCCCGGGGCGCACCCCATCCACCGCATCGCATACGGCGAGGACCTCCATGGGTTCGAGTTCGGCTCGGTCGTGGTCAACAGCGTCGGAACCGGAGGAGCGGCGACCAAGGTGTCCGCCGCGCGGCTGGCCGCGGCATCCGGTGTCGGTGTGCTCGTCACGAGCGCCGATCTCGTCGATCGCGCCCTCGCCGGCGACGAGATCGGAACGTGGTTCGCGCCGAATCCCGAGCCCGCGTCGTCCGCCGGCACAGGACCCCTGCGCACGATCTCGAGCTCGCTGCCCGCCGATAAACTGACGGGATGACCGCCACCGCCGCGACGACCGCCCGCGACCGCATGCTGCTCGCGAAGGAGGCCGCGCGCAGTGTGGGACGCCTGACCGACGCCGAGAAGCGCGACGCCCTGCTCGCCATCGCCGACGCCATCGAGGCGGCGACTCCCGCGATCGTCGAGGCGAACGCCGAGGATCTCGAGCGCGGCCGCGCCACGGGGCTCAGCGTCGCCCTGCAGGACCGCCTGCGCCTCGACGACCCCCGTGTCGGCGCCCTCGCGACGGCCGTGCGCGAGGTCGCGGCACTGCCGGACCCGGTCGGGCGCGTTCTCGACGAGCGGGTGTTGCCGAACGGCGTCGCACTGACGAAGGTCTCGGTGCCGTTCGGCGTCGTGGGCTCGATCTATGAGGCGCGTCCGAACGTGACGGTCGACATCGCCGCGCTCGCGTTGCGCTCCGGCAACGCCGTCGTGCTGCGCGGCGGGACTGCCGCCGAGCTCACGAACGCCGCGCTCGTGGACGTGATGCGCGACGCTCTCGCCGACCGGGGGATCGACCCCGAGGCGATCCAGACGGTCGACTCGTTCGGGCGCGAGGGCGCGCGCGAGCTCATGCACGCGCGTGGCATCGTCGACGTGCTCGTGCCGCGGGGGAGCGCGCAGCTCATCGAGGCGGTCGTCACCGAGTCATCCGTCCCGGTCATCGAGACCGGCGCCGGCGTCGTCCACATCGTGCTCGACGCGAGTGCGCCCCTCGAGTGGGCGCGCGACATCGTCGTGAACGCGAAGGTGCAGCGCCCGAGCGTGTGCAACGCCGTCGAGACTGTGCTCGTGCACCGCGACGCGGCCGAGCGGCTCGTCTCGCCGGTGGTGGCGGCACTCCAGGAGCAGGGAGTGACCGTGCACGGCGACGACCGCGTGTCGGCGCTCGCCGAGGGCGTCGTTCCGGCGACGGACGACGACTGGGCGACCGAGTACCTGAGCCTCGACCTATCGATGCGCGTGGTCGACGACCTCGACGACGCGCTCGCGCACATCCGCCGCTACTCGACCCACCACACCGAGTCGATCATCACCCAGGACGACGCGAGCGCGGAGCGCTTCCTCGCCGAGGTCGACTCCGCGGTCGTCATGGCGAACGCGTCGACGCGCTTCACCGACGGCGCCGAATTCGGGTTCGGCGCCGAGGTCGGGATCTCGACGCAGAAGCTCCACGCACGCGGTCCGATGGGTCTCGCGGAGCTCACGAGCACGAAGTGGATCGCGCGCGGGGCCGGACAGGTTCGCGAGTGAGGCTTAGACTGGACGGGCGCGCCACCCGGCGCACGATCGAAACGGAGCCCGAATGACCCTCGTCTCGCTCATCACGTTCGCAGCAGAAGAGTCCGAGCACACCGGCAATGTCGCTGCCGAGACCGTCGTGTACGGGATCGTCGCGCTCGTGGTCTTCACGCTTCTCGCTTTCGTGACGCTCTCGTACCGCAACGTGGCCAACCGCCACTCGCCGAAGGCGGAGGCCTACGCGCGCGCCCACGCGAACGACGTGCAGCGGGTGGAACACGGCCACTAGGCCGCACTGGATGTCGGGCGAACGAGCCCCGCGGATCGGGGTCATGGGTGGGACGTTCGATCCCATCCACCATGGGCACCTCGTCGCCGCGAGCGAGGTGGCTCAGTCGTTCGACCTCGACGAGGTCGTCTTCGTGCCGACGGGCCAGCCGTGGCAGAAGCATGACGTTTCGGCCACCGAGCACCGGTACCTGATGACGGTCATCGCGACCGCCTCGAACCCGCGCTTCACAGTGAGCCGGGTCGACATCGATCGCAAAGGGCCCACCTTCACGATCGACACGCTGCGCGATCTCAAGGCCGAGCGACCATCTGCGGAGCTCTTCTTCATCACGGGCGCAGACGCCATAGCGCAAATTCTCAGTTGGAGAGACCATGATGAGTTGTGGGACCTCGCCCACTTCGTCGCCGTCTCGCGTCCAGGACATGTGCTCAGCACAGACGGACTGCCGAGCGACGATGTGAGTCAGCTCGAGGTTCCGGCCCTCGCCATCTCGTCGACGGACTGCCGGGATCGCGTCCGTCGTGGACACCCGGTGTGGTACCTCGTGCCCGACGGGGTCGTCCAATACATTGCGAAGCATCATCTTTACCGGAGCAAGGAATGAGTACACCCGAGCAGCCGGATACTCCAGCTCTCACAAGAAAGCAGTTGCGCGAGATCCGCACCACCGGCGCGACGCCGGTTGTGGATGCCGCGGCCGCCCCTGCTCCCGCTGCTCCCACGCCGCCCGTGACCTCGGCGCCTATCGCGCGACCCGACTACTCCACTCCCGCTCCCTCCGCTCCGGCTCCCTCGGCTCCCGCTTTCTCGGCTCCGGTCTTCTCGGCTCCGGCGCCTTCGGCTCCGGTCTTCTCGGCTCCGGCGCCTTCGGCGCCGGCCGCACCGCCCGTAGCGTCGACGCCGGCCGTACCGCTCGCCCGTCCCGCTGAGCCGCCTGCGCTGCCGCCGCCGCCTGTTGCGGACTCGGCCGTCGATCTCGGCGTCGCGCCGCTCACCCGCCGCCAGGCGCGCCAGCAGGAGCGTATCCGCACTGCATCCGTTCCGGTGATCACGCCCGAGGTGGCCTCGGCGTTCACATCGGCGGCGACCGATGCGCCGGCTGTCGCGAACACGGATGCCCCGCCCGCACCGGCCGCGTGGCAGACCCCTGTCGCCGAGCCGCCTGCTCGCGTGTGGCCGGTGCCGCGGACGCAGGAGCCGAGGACGCCCCTCTTCGGCGCTCCCGCGCCGGCACCGGAGCCGAGGACGCCCCTGTTCGGCGCTCCGGCACCGGCGCCGGAGCCGGAGCCACCCGCTCCCCAGACGGAGCCTCCGCAGGAGACCGGTGAGAGCGGCGTGCCCACGTGGCTGCTCAGCGCTGCCGGGGTCACCCAGGAGCGCGAGGCCGAGCAGCCTCCTCCGCCGGCTGCGTCCTGGCGCGAATCCGCGCCTTACGCGTCGCCAAAGGTCGAGAGCGAGCCGGAGCGTGCGGCTGACCGGTCGCACGCACCCGGCACCGGCGAGCGCGGCGCGGTGAGCTCGCACCTCGGAGCGGGGCTGCTCGCGGAGGGTGCGCCGAACGTTGTGCTTCCGCCGTCGTTCGACGAGCTCATCACGTCGGCGTCGACGAGCGGTTCGACGGGCACGCCGAACGCGCTCATCGTGCCACAGCCCGACCAGTCGGGCATCGTGGCTCCAGTCGCGGCGACGGGTGAGGTGCTCGTCACGGGCACGTTCAACCTGCCCGAGGGTCTCGGCTCGACGGGAGCCATCCCGGGCACCGCCGACGGCAAGGAAGTCGACGCGGTGCTCGTCGACGGCGAGCTGCCGGCCCATTCATCGCCGACGCCGATCGCGGCGAGCGCTGCGATCAGCACCGTGAAGACGCCGGGCGAGATCATCAAGCCCCCGACGCCCGAGAAGGGCAGCCGCCTCATGATCTCGCTCGCGATCACGGCGGGCGCCCTCGCGCTGGCGCTGGTCGGCGTTCTGATCCTCGCCTTCGTGACGGGAGTTCTTTGATGACGGCGACCGACCAGGCACGCGAGATGCTCGCGATCGCGGCAACCGCCGCGGACTCGAAGGGCGGCGAGGACCTCGTCGCCCTCGACGTGTCAGGACCGCTGCCCCTCGTCGACATCTTCCTGCTCGTATCGGGTCGGAGTGAGCGCAACGTGGCCGCGATCGCGGACGAGATCGAGGAGAAACTCCTCGAGGCCGGCTACAAGCGCCTGCGCCGCGAGGGGCGCCAGGAGGCTCGCTGGGTGCTGCTCGACTTCGGCGACCTCGTCGTGCACGTCTTCCACGAGCAGGAGCGCGTCTACTACGGGCTCGAGCGCCTGTGGAAGGACTGCCCCCTCGTCCCCGTCGACATCAAGCAGGGCGCCTCCGCCGAGGACTGACCCTGCCTCCGTCGCGGACGGAGCGAGATTCTCCCGCCTACTGCAGGCAGAACTCGTTTCCCTCGGGATCGCGCAGCTGGTAGTACCGCTCGGGCCACGGCCCCCACGTCTGCTCGACGAGCCGTACGACCTCGGCGCCCAGCGCCACGAGCCGATCCTTCTCGGCATCGAGTGCGGCCTCATCGCCGGGCTCGCGCTCGACGTTGACATCGAGGTGGATCCGGTTTCGGCCCCGCTTCGCCTCCGACGCGTGATGGAAGAAGAGGCGTGGACCCTTACCCTCGGGATCTTCGGCGAGCCCGCGCTTCTGGAGATCCTCGTCGGTGAGACCGGAGTCGAGCAGCTGTTGCCGCAGCTCGCCTTCGAATTCCCTGTAGGGGTAGCCGAAGACGTCGGACCAGAAGCGCGCGAGCGCCGGCGGATTGTCAGCGTAGAACGTGATGTTGCCAAGCCTGATCATGCGAGATCCCTTTCGTCGAGTTCACCTTAGGGACGCCGTCCGACACTGGCTGCGGTTCGAGGCACGGCTCGCCGTGTAGTAGAGTGGACGAGTTGTTCCGAGCGCTTCGGAGCGGCATCCGGGCCTGTGGCGCAGCTGGTAGCGCACCTGCATGGCATGCAGGGGGTCAGGGGTTCGAGTCCCCTCAGGTCCACCTAGGAGGTCCCGGTTAGACGGCTGTTTTCCGCTTCGGGGCGCCGTCTCCAGTTCTGTATTGTGGGCACTATCGACGAATCGTTGCCCGCATTCGTCTTCCGGCGGTCTCCGGAGCCCAGTGAGCAACCCGACGCTCCCTCCTCCAAAGCGCGCAAGCGTCCTACCGGACATGCGGCCGGTTCCGATCCGAGCTCGGTGATCCCACCCAGCCACTACCGAGAGTATCGTTTGTCGATGTATTGTATCGCGAAACGATACGGAGGTCGCATGAACGGTTGGGTCACCGGGCTGGCGAAGCTCGCCTGTGCGCTTTTGGTTCTGCTGCTGATTCCCGTGCAAGCCGTGATCATTCCGCTTGCGGCGAGTGAGACCATGGCGAACTTCCCCGGCTACCACCCCCTAGCGATCGCGGGGATCGTCTGGGCCATCGTCGCGGTGGCGTGCATCCAGTCGGTCCTTGTCCTCCTGTGGGTTCTGCTGTCGATGGTTGGCCGTGGTCGCATCTTCGTTCCCACAGCGTTGGGCGTGCTGACGGCGATGGCGTGGGTTGCGGCGGTGTTCACCGGACTGATGGCGCTCGCCTTCGCAGCGCTGACTGTCACCTCTGCGCTCCCCGGCTTGGTCGCCATCGGACTCATCGCAGGGGCGCTCATCGGTGTGATGGCGTTCCTCGTCTTCATCGTGATTCGCGGCCTCCTCTCCACAGCGACGAGCTACGCTGCCGAGCTCGCCGAGGTGATCTGATGCCGATCGTCGTGAACCTCGACGTCGAACTCGCCAAGCGGAAGATGACGGTGAATCAGCTCGCCGCAGCGATCGGCATCACGCCCGCCAACGTCTCCGTCCTCAAGAGCGGGCGCGCGAAGGCCGTCAGATTCTCCACGCTCGAGGCGATATGCCGGGTTCTCGGGTGTCAGCCCGGCGATCTCCTGGTCTACGCGCCCGATGAAGTGCACGACTCGTGAGTTCGCCCCTCGAGGACACCACGCGAGGGGCGAACCCACGACGCCGCCCAGTAGATGCCCGGGTCGATTCGGGTCGTCTGGATGTTGAACACGGTGGGCGGCGCGTTCGGGTCCAGGGTGTCCCACTGGTCTCGGCCGACCTGGAGGCCGGGGTTCCAGGACGATCCCGTGCTCCACGCGTTCGAGCAGGTGTTGGGCGAGAGGCGCACGCCGGCACGCGTCCACCAGAAGCACACGCTGATGATGCGCTTCCCCGAGTAGACGTTCGCGGCGGCGTAGCCATATCCCCGATACATCAGGTAGAGGATCTCCTCGGCGTACGCGTAGCTTGAGCCCCAATAGACCAGCGGGGTTATCTCGCCGGTAGGAGCGGAAGGAAACTCAGCCCCGACCGGCTCGCCGCCGGGCTTCATCTCGTAGCTCTCCGTGATGACCTCGAGCCCGTCTTCGGGACCGAACTCGCGGCCGTTGATGACAACCGTCTCGTCGGAGCGGTCGCCTTCATCCGCGACTGCGGGCGTGGCGGCCATCGCGACGCCTGCGGCCATGAGGCCGACGGCGAGCATCGCGGTTATTCGTCGTCTCGCGCTCTGTGTGCTCGACATGGGGTCCTTTCGCACTCGCGCGGACGACATGCCCTCGCCCGCTGGGGAAGCCCTTGCCGCATTGGCGGCTGCTCGCGCATGAGTCTTTCGTCGGGGGCTGAGGTGCTCCAGCATTCTTGCCTGCTGGTGTCGACTCAATTCCCTCTGTAACCTGTGGCGGTTGTGTCACCAGCTTCTGTCGGTGACCCCCATGCCGGCTATCAGACGCAACTTCCTGCGAACCTCAGATCGTGACATGAGCAACCCCTGTCGGCGACGGTTGAGAACCAGGCCAAAACGACGGGCGAAAACTAGGCCACCGATTCGTCGTTTCGTCAGTCTGCCGGATCTTGCGTCTTGATGCTGGGGAGGCTGTCGATGCCTCGTCCGCGGAGCCGGTAACTGGCGCCCTTCAGCGTGAGCACGTCGGCGTGGTGGACGATCCGGTCGATCATCGCGGCGGCGACGGCTTGGTCTCCGAAGACGCCGCCCCAGCCAGAGAACGGCAGGTTGCTGGTGAGGATCAATGAGGCGTGTTCGTAGCGGGATGAGACGAGCTGGAAGAAGAGGTTTGCGGCGTCTTGCTCGAACGGGAGGTAGCCGACTTCGTCGACGATGATCAGCCCGTAGCGTCGTAGCCGGGCGAGTTCCTGCGGGAGCCGGCCCTGCCGGTGAGCGTCGGTGAGACGGGTGACCCAGTCCGTCGCGGTCGCGAACAACACCCGGTGCCCGTGCCTCGCGGCAACGATCCCGAGAGCGGTCGCGAGATGAGTCTTGCCGGTTCCGGGCGGGCCGAGCAGGACGACGTTCTGCGCCTCGAGGAGGAACCCTCCGGAGGCGAGTCCGGCGATCTGCTGACGGGCTGCCGGCTGAGCGTCCCAGTCGAAGTCCTCGAGAGTCTTCCGGGCGGGGAACCCGGCGGCTTTGATCCGCAGCTCCGCGCCAGACGCGTTCCGCGCTGAGACTTCGCGTTCGAGGACGGCGGCGAGGTAGTCCTCGAACGACCAGCCCGCGTCCCGTGCTTGGGTGGCCATCCGGCCGGCCGCTTCAGTGATCCTCGGTGCTTTCAGCGCTCCGGCGAGATAGGTGATCTGCTTGACGGCGTCGGTCTGCTTGGCGGCCATCAGGCGACTCCCTCGATCCCGAAGGCGCGGTCGTAGTCAGCGAGATCCCTGGTGAGGTCGTCTCCGACGACGGCAGGGCGGGGCTGCTGGAACTGCTGCCGCAACCGTCGCGCCGTCTCGACATGAGCCGGGTCCGTGACGATGCTTCCGCGCGCCCAGACCCGGGCGTGGTCGGCGACGACGCGCCCATCCATCCTGACTCGGACGCGGTCCAGGTCTGCGGTCACGTCAACGATGCGGCCGATCGCTTGCGGGTCGACGGAGTAGTCGGACGCATCGAGGCGGACGTAATAGTCCCGGCCGAGCCTGACCCGTTCCCGCCAGCCCAGCTGCAACGGGATCGGCGGCAACGGCAGCATCCTCGAGCGGTCGTGCTCGATCAGATCGACCGGACGTGCCTTGATGGTCCGCACGACCCTGCCGTTCGCGTTCTCCAGCCAGTCGGCGAGCTGGGCGTTGAAGTCCGCCGGTGAGGCGAAGGCCCGGCCGGGCATGAACGAGGTCTCGAACCAGCCGTTGCGCCGCTCGACGATCCCCTTCGACTCCGGGTCGAAGGGGCGCAGCTGCACGACCTTCGCCGCGAGGGTCCCCGCGAATGCGGCGACGCCTTGCGCGAGCCGCCCCTTCTGACCGATGCCGGGCTCGTTGTCCCAGATCAGCCGTCGCGGCACCGCCCCTAGTTGCTGGATCAGCTCCCACGACCCGAGCAGCAGATCCTCCGTCTTGCGCGTCGGGATCATCCTCGCGGTCACGAACCTCGAATGCGCCGCGACGATCACCAACACCGGCAGCAGCACCGCCGTGCCGTCCTCGAGCGGGATCTTCCGGGGCGGGAACCACAGGTCGCACTGCGCCGCATCACCCGCTGCCCAACTGAGCCGATCAGCGGGATCGACCGGGCGGTGCTCCGGCCGCAGCCGACGCACGTTCTCCCGGAACCAGGTGATCGACCCCGACCACTCAAGCCGCTCCGCGATCACCGTCGCCGGCATCGACGGATGCTCCGCCAGCAACGCTCTGACTCTCGCCTCGAACGGCGAGAACGACGTCGGCTGCAGCGGCCGCTGATACCTCGGCGGCCGGTCAGACCGCACCGCCGCCGCGACCGTGTCCCGCGCGATACCGAGATCTCGAGCAACCTGACGCTGCGGAACACCGTCCGCGACAAGCCGCCTGATCAACGCCCAATCTTCCAAGGAGATCACCCACCCAATCTGGTCCGGGTGGCCTAGTTTTCAAGCGTCGTTTTGGCCGGGTTCTGGAGCGTCGTCGACAACCCCGTCGAATGGTGGTCAGATTTGTATGCTCACGCATATTGCAGAGGCGCGTCGGGACTGTCAAGAGGTGAGCGAGCCACCCTTTCATCGGCGCCGGGGCGCCAGTGACTCGCCCCGGCATGTCCGGAGACATGATTCCTTGGAAGGATCTGTCTCATGGGACGTCCCAGCAAGTATTCGCGCGAGCTTCGTGAGCGCGCCGTCCGTATGGTCGCCGAGGTGCGGCCCGACTATCCGAGCGAGTACGCCGCGATGATCGCGGTCGCGCAGATGCTCGGCATCGGGTCGCCGGAGACGATCCGCACCTGGATCCGCCGGAACCAGATCGACGCCGGCGACCGGCCCGGTGTCACGACCGAAGCGGCGGAGGAGATCAAGCGGCTCAAGCGCGAGAACGCCGAGCTGCGTCGCGCGAACGAGATCTTGAAGGCGGCTTCGGCTTTCTTCGCGGCCGAGCTCGACCGGCCACAGAAGCGATAGTCGCGTTCATCGAGGAGCACAAGGACCGCCGTGATGGTGGTCTGCGGTGGGGTGTCGAGTCGATCTGCGACGTGCTCACCCAGCACGGCGTGAAGATCGCCCCATCGACCTACTACGACGCGAGAGACCGTGGCCCCTCGGCGCGGGAGGTGTCGGACGAGCGGTGGAAGCCGATCATCCTCGCGACGTGGCAGAAGCAGCGGAAGGTGCTCGGCGCCCGCAAGCTCTGGCTGAGGTTGCGGCGCGATGGGCATGACATCGCCCGTTGCACCGTCGAGCGGCTCATGCGAGACCTGGGCATCGCTGGCGTTACTCGTGGACGCCGCAAGCGACCCGTCGATCGCGAACTGCGTGAGACCAGGCCCGCGGACCTCGTCGATCGGCACTTCGCCCGGCTCCGCACGAACCAGCTCTGGGTCGCCGACTTCACCTACGTCTGGACGTGGTCCGGATGGGTGTACGTCGCGTTCGTGTTCGACGCGCACTCCCGCCGCATCCTCGGCTGGCGCGCCGCCACCTCGATGACTACCCCGCTCGTTCTCGACTGCCTCGACATGGCGCTGTGGACCCGCCGACGCGAAGGCGTCGCCGGGTTCGCCGGGCTCACGCACCACACCGACGCGGGCAGCGTCTACACGTCAATCGCCTTCACCGACCGTCTCATCGATGAAGGCATCGACGCGTCGGTCGGGTCTGTCGGCGACGCGTACGACAACTCGCTCGCGGAGTCGCAGATCGGGCTCTACAAGTCCGAGCTCATCCACCACGAGGGCCCATGGCGGGACGTCGATCAAGTCGAGGCGGCGACCGCGTCCTGGGTGCTGTGGTTCAACACCGAACGCACCCACGGCTCGATCGACGACCTCACACCGCTCGAGGTCGAGCAGCTCGACTACGCTCGCATCGAACCGGTCGAGAGAGCCGGCTGACACCAGCAAACAACTCTCCGGACATGCCGGGGCGAGTCAGCCCGCAACCGTTCACTTTTCAAGCGCCGGAATCGACCAGTTCTGCAGCGCCGCCGACAGTCTCAGCCTACGACTCCCACGGCGTGGACCAATCCGCGGACCAAAGAGGGCCCGGTGCTGACAAGCCTGGCATGCGCGCTACGCGTGCTGCTAGGAGTAGAGGTGCGCCCCCATCTCGCCGCCGATCCGTTCCGGATAAGGTACGTCGGCGACCGCGGCGCGACCAGAACCGTTACAGCTAGTCCGCGAGAGGTGTCCCGAGATTACAAGACATGATCAGCCTTCCAGATCGTTGTCATGGCGATCATGAGAAACTCGAGTGATGTCTGCGAACCCATCCCCTCATCCCGGAGCCAATGTTCTGTTGCCCAGCCGGAGACCCTGCGGACGAGATCCTACAGAGCGCGACCGGCGACGTCGGGGCTCTCGCCGATGGCCACGCAGGGACCGGCGTTGGGGGCGGGGCGGAGCGCGGTCGGTCCGCATAAGAATGTCTCCAGCATGCACAGAGCCGCATGCTTGTTGTCCGAGCCGCGGTCGGGTCTGACACCGATCGCGAGAACCAGCGAAGAGCGTGAGCAACGTACGCACCGCCGTGATCGGCGCCCCTCGATACCGCCACGTGCGCGCACCGGTATGCCGGGCCTCGGGAAGCCGATCGGCGAACCAGTCTCAGTTCTGGCGGACGCGCCGCCCCCGAGGAGTTCGATCGCTCCATCGCACGGACCTCTTGTGCGTCTGCGCGCGGCAACGACTCCGGTTTCGCCGCCAACAGTTCACAACCCGTTCGTGAGTGGGCACACAACAAGAGATCGGCTACATATAACGATCCGGGTCAGTTGGGCTGAGTGTCAGCCACAAGATGGATGGGCTGGACAGCAGGCAAGGTCATCTATGTCTCGGTCGCCTCGACGGAGGCCCATCAGGCGAAGGGACTTCTGTGCCGATTAATAGCGTCTCGCAGCACTATGCAAAGCGTGAAAAGCGAGCGGACCGTTCCCCAGATCGTTTACTAGTCTCTCATATTCCAACCGGGAGCCGAACTGATCACGCCGTTGAGAGAGGTTGGATCTTTCGGGACCGATTGCTGGACAAGATCGACGCAGCCTCGGGCCCAGTTGTTGTCTGCGCGGAAGGCGGTGCGGGCAAATCGATTCTTGCACTGCACTGGACAAGACGTCACGCGGCGCTTTTGATTGCACGAGTCGCCTTCGGCGATCGCGATCAGAACGACATACTGGCATGGCGGACGGCTCTCAACTCATTGCGGGTGTTGGCTCCTGAAAGGATCGCGATCCTCATCCGCGAGTATCGCGATGAGAACATCTCGTCCGAAGAACTTCCAGGTCTCGTTATCCATGCGCTGAACGAACTCCAGGAACCGGCAGCAATTCTCATCGAGGACATGCATCTCGTGTCCGAAAGAACTCAGGCCCGACTGGTCGATGTGTTCCGCGGCATTCCAGGTATACGAGTTATCGTCACGACCCGGGACATCGTTGCGCTTGAGCGGGATCCATCCATGCTCGCTGCTGGCTTACAGAAGATCGGGTCAGCTGAGCTAGCGTTTACCTATGCGGAGACCCGCGACCTCATTGAAGATGTCCTCGGAGGTGCGACTCCAAGCCTGGTGAGTGAGGTGTTCCGCGCCACCCGCGGTCACGTCCTCGCGACACGCCTAGCGGTCTCACGACTCGACCACGACCACAGACATACCACTAGGCCAGTTTCCTCTAGGCGATCTCTGAGGGACACCTTCACCGCGGTGAGACAGTCGCTACCCGGGTTCTCCTCGATTGAAGAGGAACGCTTCGCATGCGCGGCCGCTCTGTGTCCCGAAATCACCCACAACCTCAGTGACGCAATCTCACATGACGTCGATGAACCCTGGCATGTCATCGAGAATTTCGAGAAATCCGGCCTTGGGAGAATCGAACGCCTCTCCGGGGTCGCAGCATTTCGCTTCCATGCGCTGGTTCGAGCGGCTCTGCTTGAGCGTCGAAAGGCGGTACTCGCTCCAGAGGAAGCGCAAGAGATCCGTCGAGCTGCATTCGCGTCGTTGCAGGATGTATCAGATCCGATAGACCTGCTCGAACTCGCGCTGGACGCCAACATGGACGAGTCGATCTTCATCTTCTTTGCTCGCAACTTCTCAGAACTGAGCCTAGTGCGATCAAAGGAATGTCTCACGCTGCTTGAGCATCTACCGGAATCTCGTTTCGCCGCGGACTGGCAACTTCCACTCATGCAGAGTGTGCTCTTGGTAGAGAACTGTGCTCAAGTTCCCGCGCTCGCACATGCCCGCGCACAAATGGCAATCCGCAGTTTGAGGCAGACGCGAAACCTCTACGGCCCCCAGCGCATACTGCACGCCCTAGGTCGCTTCGCCGCATACCGAGCCTCAAGACAGTATGAACGTGCGGCCAAGGACGTCGACACATTCTTCCGAGAACTGCTGGCATTCCTACCGCAAGGGGAACTGGACGAAACCACGGAGTGGTCGGCAGCCGCGCTGCAGGGCATGATCACATTGGCGTTGAGCGGGGATATCACCGGAGCCATAGATGCCGGGCGCCTTCTCGACCACGACAATCATCCCAGACGTAGACTCCACCGCGACAGCTTGATGAGCCTGATGCACGCTCTGAACGGAGACCTACGCCAGTCAGCCCAGTACCTTGCCGCCATCGAAGAATCCCGCCTACCCATAAACTGGCAAGACAGCATCATATCTGTCGGAAGCCAGCTGGCGCACGCGCTACAACTCGCGAATCGTGGTGACGTTCACCGCGCGATAGCGATCCTCGAAAGCGGCCTACCAGATCTCTCCGAACTCGAACTATGGCCAGCAGTCCTGTGGGTGCGTGCGCGCATTCGACTCGCAAGCGGAGACGTGGAGTACGGACTCCTTGAACTTGAATCAAGCTTGGACGTAGTGAAGCGCTATCCCGCCTCAACCTGGTGGCGGGAGCGACTAGAGACCTGCCGGGCAGAGCTCCTTCTTGCAGTGGGGCGACCCCTCGAATCCCAAGCGTCACTGCAAACCTTGCGTATCGGACCTGACGTAGCAATCGCGCGGGCGAACTGCGCCTTCGCCGTCGGCCGCATTATTGACGCCAAACAGGCTTTGCGGCGGACTTGTGAAGACAACACCCCTGTAAGCGCCCGAATTTCCGGCGGACTGCTGTCCGCGATCGCCGCACTGCGGTCAGGGGATCGCGCGGAAGCAGCACTACGTGCCACTTCTGCGCTTCGCCTAGCGAGGCTGGCTGAAAACCACTTGCCGATAACCTGCGTCAGCGCGCCAATGCTCGAAGAGATCCGTGGGGTAGTGTCCAATGATCTATGGCGCGATCCCATCGCCAGCCCCTTCACATTCGTCGTTGATAACGTCGGACTCACGAAACGCGAGAGTGCCGTATTGGCTCGCCTGGTCCGAGGGGGAACCGTCGAGGAGATCGCGGCGGAGTTGTTCGTTTCCGTTAACACCATGAAGACCCACCTGCGGAACCTATATAGAAAACTCGGCGTCTCCAGCAGGTCGGAGGCAATAGACGCGGCAGTCCGACGGGGATTAGGCGGGTCTGGCCGTTGAACGGTGTGTGGGGCCCGGTGGTCCTCAGCGAGTGGCTCTCTCGGTCCGCCTGGCGCAGGTGAACGCGAACGCGTTGGACGTGGGCTTCCACTTACTGCAACAGCGCGCCCGGCCCCGCCGCTCGGGTCAAGCGACCTCGTCACCACATAGAGACACTTGGGCGCGGCTTGCTCGTTCGGGAGGTGCACGCGTGCCATGATGCGCCGCCTGTATGGAGGGGGAGAGACCTCCATCGCTTGGTCGTCGCAGCGGACAGGTTGAAGTGAGGGCAGCCTGAGCCATGCGGTGCTGGCGAGGGTGCGAAGCCGCCCTGACTGACGCTGCACGTCGAGCGACCGATGTATGACGTGCTCGGGACCATGCCGAGGATCTGTTCACAAGCACGCGAGTTTCTCGCTGCCATGGCCATCTCCGGGAGATGTCTCATGACCGCCGACACTCGACCCCGAGGCTTACCCAACAGCCGAACTGGTCGGGGCCAAGAACGAATCGACCTGACGCTGCGAATCGTGGGTCGAACCGCGCCAGTGATCAACAACCGGCCGACGGCGGTAACCGCACCGGGTGATCTTGCCGGGTGAGATTCGGCCCTCGTCCCCTGTCCCAGCCTTGCGGTGCCGATGATGGCGACGGGCGTGTAGCCACGTGCTTGACCCGCGCCTCGACTAAGGGACACAACAATGCATGCGAGACGAAGCAGCCCCCTCATCGCGGCATCGACCCGACCGTTCGCCCCTCGGTCGCCGTTGTGCACGTTGGAGATCAGGCGGCGGTCGACAGCCGCTATCGTGGCGATTCTGCTAGTGATTGCTTCCCTGGTCTACGTAACAGCTTTCGCCTCATCTGCGGAGGCTGCGGCACAGGGGTGCTCCTATGCTGCCGACGAGCCCAACAATGGTGCGCACGCCTCAACCATCTGTTGGTTCGACTTCGCTGGCTTCGACGAGACGGAAGCGCGGTTGGGTGATGGCCAGGCGATGACAGTCACCCTGGAAGGAGGGTACGTCGCCTCGTTCACCGTGAAGGTCACAGACGCGGGCGAAGCTCGTATGGGGATAGCATCCCGAGCAACTCCGCTCGAGTCGCGGTTCGCGTTCGGGACGGATGCCTATCGCGGCATCGTGGGCAGTCCGGCGCTTTACAGTTCAGCCGCGCCTGTTGGGACACTTAAGGCTGCCACGGTCACCCTCGATGACATCTCCGTGACTGATGTGGACGGTCAGCCGGTGACCGGCTTCTCCTTTGTCGTTGCCGATGTCGAGGACAACGTCGCCGGGGAGTCGTTCACGTGGCAATCGGATAGTCCGCTGAACGACATCGAAACGCTTGCGCCCGGAGGGTCATGGGGTTGTAAGACCCCGACCGGTCTGGGAACGACAACGGTGTCATGTGCGGGCGTCGGCGCCGGCGCCTCGACGACGGCCGGGGGAAAGTCCACGGCGCTCTTGGTCGCAGCCGATACGCCGACCACGTTCTCGACGACCTGGGTCACTCCGCAACGATCCGGCATCGCGCTTGGCATACAGACGGCGAAAGTCACGGTGACCAAGGAGGTGGCGTCACGTGCCTACCCTGGAGATAGCTTCGATGTTGCTGTCACAAGCCCAGAGGGCACGACGCTGGGATCAGCGTCGACCGAGGCGACGAACTCGGCGACGACCGGTCGTATCACCGTTCTTCCGCGCTTGGACGGTCAGGAATTCACGCTCTCGGAGGCGGCTACGCAGGGATCTTCCACCGACCTGGCCAACTATTCGCAAGACTGGACGTGCGTGAACAACGCGCAGGGCAGCGAGACGCAACTGCCTAGCGGATCGGGCGCGAACAAGACGGTGATACCTGCGGTAGGCGATGACATCATCTGCACCGTTACGAATGAGTCTCTCGTTGCGCGCTCCCTTTCAGTGTCCAAGACCTCAGACGCTTCGGAGTCAACGCGACCAGGTGACACGGTCACCTATTCGGTCAAGGCGACCAACACCGGCGATGCCGACTATACCGAGGCGATTCCCGCGACGTTGCTGGATGATCTGTCTGGAGTTCTCGACGACGCGACGTACAACAACGACGCCACGGCCGACCAGCCCGGTGACTTGTCCTACGCCTCCCCGCTGCTGTCCTGGACCGGCCCTCTCGCCGCCGGCGAGTCGGTGACACTGACCTACACGGTCACGCTGGAGGTTGGGGGCGACGGGTATGTGCGCAACGTCGCATGGGAGCCGACCGATCCGGAAGACCCCGAGACTCCGGCTTGCGACCCGCCGGAGGCGGGTGTCGATCCTGAGACCGGTGAACCTTGCGCGGAGGTGGAGTATCTCCTGCCGCGTCTGGGGATCCAGAAGACAGCGGACCGTACGGAGTTGCCTGCGATCGGTGAGCAGGTCGAGTACACCGTCACGGTCACCAACGTCGGCCCCGGCACATACACGATCGGCGCTCCCGCCACGGCGACGGACGACCTGTCGAACGTACTGGACGACGCGTCGTACAACGACGATGCGACTGCGTCGACTGGTGAGGTGTCGTATGACGAGCCCACCCTCTCGTGGTCGGGTGCGCTGGCGGCGGGTGAGTCAGCGACGATCACCTACACGGCGACCTACACCGGCGAGGGGGACCAGCTCCTTCGCAACCTCGCGTGTGTACCGGCGTCGGAGACGGTACCGGGCGAGCCGAGCTGCGATTTCGTCGAGATCCCCGGTGCGGGGCTCACACAGTGGAAGCACGTGCAGGCCTCGAGCACGTCGGCGGTTGCGGGGACGGTGCTGACCTACACGCTGTTTTTCAACAACGACGGTGCAGCGGCCGCAGGCGTAGATGCGGTGGACGACCTGACCCATGTCACTGACGATGCGGATGTCACGCGTGAGCCAACCTCCGCCGATGGGCTCAGCGTCACACGTGACGGTGACCGCATCGCGATCACTGGGTCCGTTCCGGCCGGGGAGACCTACACGGTTACCTACCAGGTCACCATCAAGGAGGACGGAGAGCGTGGCGACGACATCGCGGCGAACTTCCTCCTCGACCCGATCACCGAGCCGCCGACGGAACCAGAATGTGGTCCGGCCGACGAGCAGCTTCCCGATTGCACCACGACGCCGATCGCGGCGGTCGTGTACTCCAAGTCCGTGTCTCCGGAGTCGACTCCAATCGAGGCCGGTACCGTCCTGACCTACACGGTCACGGTTATGAGCACCGGAACGACGACAGCACCCGTCTCACGTGAGGACGTCTTGATCGACGTGCTCGACGATGCTGACCTGACGAGCGCTCCCATCTCCGACACCTCTTCGGTGACTGTCTCCGAAGTTGTCGACGGTCGATTCCAGATCGGAGGCGAGCTCGCCGCGGGCGAGACCGCGACCATCACCTACCAGGTGACGGTCAAGGACAAGGACGACCGTGGGAACAACAGTGCGGACAACTTCGTGGTGGAGCCAGGCGAGACACCACCGGTGGACTGCGAGGAGGGCTCCACGGAGTGCACGAGCACCCCGCTCCCGGTGATCGAGGCGACGAAGTCGTCCAATCCCGAATCGGGCGCGACAGTTGTCGCCGGTCAAGAGGTCACTTACACGCTGACTTTCTCCAACTCTGGTGAAGGTGTTGGCGTAGCCAACTACCTCGACGACCTGTCCGGCGTACTCGATGACGCCACTCTGACCGCGGGCCCGGAGGCTAGTGACGAAGCGCTGACGGTGGGGCTGAACGCTGACGACACGATCGCTGTCAGCGGCGAGCTTCAGCCGGGTCAGACCGTCACGGTCTCCTACTCGGTCACCGTGCTGCCGGACGGTCAGCGGGGAGACAACCGGCTGGGCAACGTGCTCGCGCCCACCGGTACCACGGACCCGGAGTGCGGCATCGACGGTGTCTTCTGCACCGAGCATCCGGTGCCGCTGTTGGAGTCGTGGAAGGCCGTCGAGGCCGACACCACCCCGGTCGCGGCCGGGACGGTGCTGACCTACACGCTGTTCTTCGAGAACACCGGGCAGGGCACAGCTGTCGTTGACGAGGTCGACGACCTCACCCACGTCACCGACGACGCCGACGTCACCACCGAGCCGACGAGCGCGGACGGTTTGAACGTCACCCGTGACGGCAACCGGATCTCGATCACCGGCGAAGTACCGGCTGGTGAGACGTACACGGTCACCTATCAGGTCACGGCGAAGGCAGATGGGGAGCGCGGCGATGACATCGCAGCCAACTTCCTGCTCAACTCCGATGAGGAACCGCCCACAGACCCGGTCTGCCAGCCCGAAGACGGCGAACGACCGGACTGCACGGTCACCCCGATCGGGCGACTGCTGACCGGCAAGTCGGTCTCGGCCGACACCGACCCGGTGGACGTGGGCACGGTGCTGACCTACACGCTCACGTTCGACAACCAGGGCCAGGGGCCGATCGACGTCGACCACACCGACATCCTCACCGATGTCCTGGACGACGCTGACCTGACCACGCCGCCGGCCGCATCGGACGATGCGCTGACAGTCTCGGACGTCACGGGCGGGCAGTTCACCGTGACCGGTGAGCTCGCGCCCGGGCAGACGATCACCGTGACCTACCAGGTCACGGTGAAGGAGGAGGCCGACCGTGGCAACAACACGGCCGACAACTTCCACGTTCCCACCGGCGAGAACCCGCCAGAGGAATGCGTCGAGGGAGACCCGAACTGCACGGTCACCCAACTGCCGCTGGTCGAGGTGTCCAAGACCGCAGACCCGGAGACGGGATCGGACGTGCAGGCCGGCCAGGAGGTCACCTACACGCTGACCTTCACCAACTCCGGTGACGCGGCTGGGCCGGTGGATTACACCGACAACCTCGCCGCCGTGCTGGATGACGCCGACCTCACTGGTGCGCCGGTCAGCAGTGACCCGGCCCTGGTGCCGAGTTCCGGGGAGGACGGGACGGTCCGGGTGACCGGCACGCTCGCCCCGGACCAGACGGTCACCGTCTCCTACACCGTCACCGTCAAGCCCGACGGCGAGCGGGGAGACAACCGGCTGCGCAACGTTGTCGCCAAGACCGGCACCACCGACCCGCAGTGCGATGAGCCGGATGTGTACTGCACGGAGCATCCGATCGGGGAGTTGGACGACTGGAAGACGGTCGACCCGACCACCGGATCGACCCTGCGCCCGGGGGAGACGGCGACGTACACGCTGCACTTCGAGAACACCGGCCAGGCGCCGGTCGAGGTGAACCGTGACGACGTCCTCACCAAGGTCCTCGACGACGCCGACGTCACGGCCCAGCCTGTCGCATCCAGCGACGCGCTGACTGCATCGGCGATCGAGAACGGCAGGTTCACGGTCACCGGCACACTGCAACCCGGCCAGGTCGTCACGGTGACCTACACGGTCACCGTGAAGCCCGACGGACAGCGCGGCGACGACCGGCTGGACAACTTCCTCGTACCCAACGGGGAGGAGCCGCCGGAGACCTGCGTGCCCGCCGATGGGGAGCGCCCGGACTGCACCTACAACCACGTCTCCGACTTGGACGTGGCGAAGTCCAGCGACCCGAAGTCCGGCTCGAAGGTGGACCCGGGGCAGGAGGTCACCTACACACTGACCTTCACCAACAGGGGCACCAACCCCGACGCCGCTGACGTGGCTGTCGACTACACCGACCACATGGCCGACGTGCTCGACGACGCCACTCTCACCGCAGGCCCTGTGGTCTCCCACGAGAACCTGACGGCCACCGCGAACGGCGACACGATCCGGGTCACCGGAGCCGTGCCGACCGGCGAGGTCTACACGGTCACCTACACCGTCAAGGTCAACGCCTACGACAAGCAGGGCAACCACCACCTCGGCAACGTCGTCGCGATCACCGGCGAGCCGCCGGTCTGCGTCGACGAGTCGCCGCTGTGCACCGAGCACGACGTGCCCAAGCCGCCACCTGGTGGGAATCTGCCGAACACGGGTGCGACTATCTCGATGTCGGTGCTCCTCGCGGCGCTGCTGTTGCTTGGTGCCGGCGGTGGGCTGGTGTTGACCGGCCGTCGACGCCGGGTCTCGGCGGCGGGTAGCGACGGTGCCGGCGAGAGCGTTGGTATCGACGAGCTGTTCCGGTAGTAGCGGACCTCTTGGGGCGTCGTTGAGACGACGATCCAAGAGGCTCCTTCCCGCTGCGACACCGACGATCCGTCCCCGACCGGTCTCTGCGGGATCCCCAACCGGTGGAGTCCCTCACCCATGAAGCATCTGACGCCTGCCCCACTCCCCACTCGAGGGGCAAGGGCGAGGGGCGCCACCGTGTTGCGCCCCGGGTCTGGTGGAGGCTCCTGACATCCCGAAAGGATGAGGAGCATGCCGAAGTTGAAGAAGTATCCGCCGGAGTTGAAGGAGCGTGCTGTTCGGCTGGTGCTCGCTGCGCGTGACGAGGACGGTGGTCGCCGCGGCGCGTGCACTCGGGTCGGGCAGCAGCTGGGGATATCGCCGGACACGCTGCGCGGCTGGGTGCAGCGCGCCGAGGTGGACGGTGGTCTGCGACCGGGCCGGTCCACGGACGACGCCGAGCACATCGCGAACCTCGAGCGTGAGGTGCGTGAGCTGCGGCGGGCGAACGCGATCCTGCGCAGCGCGTCGGCTTTCTTCGCGGCGGAGCTCGACCGCCCACACAGCTGATGGTCGATTACATCGACGCGCACAAAGCCGAGTTCGGGGTCGAGCCGATCTGCCAGGAGCTGCCGATCGCCCCGTCGACGTACTACGCGTCCAAGAACGCGACGCCGTCCGCGAGAGCGGTCAGCGACGAGGCGACGCTCACCGAGATCCGCCGGGTGCACTCTGAGAACCTCGGCGTCTACGGCGTCCGGAAGGTGCATGCCCAGCTGCGCCGAGAGGAGCACCCGGTCGCTCGTTGCACCGTGGAACGGCTGATGCGGCGCGATGGACTGCGCGGCGTGATGCGGCGGCGAGGACCGGCACCACCGTCCCCGGCGACCCGGAGCTGCCGCTGGACCTCGTCGAGCGGGCGTTCACGGCGACCACGCCAGATCAGCTCTGGGTCGCGGACATCACCTACATACGCACGTTCGCCGGCTCGGTCTATGCGGCGTTCGTCGTCGACGTGTTCTCCCGGCGGGTGGTCGGCTGGCAACTGTCGACGAGCCTGCGAACCGACCTCGCCCTGGATGCCCTCGAGATGGGCATCTGGACCCGTCAGCGCGACGGACGCGATACAACGGGCCTCACCCATCACAGCGACAGAGAAGTGCAATATCGAGCGATCCGCTACACCGAGCGGCTCGCGGAAGCCGGCGCGGTCGCCTCGGTCGGATCCCGCGGCGACAGCTACGACAACGCCCTCGCCGAGGCGTTCAACTCGCTCTTCAAAGCCGAACTCGTCCGCCACCGCGGCCCCTGGCGCTCTATCGACGACCTCGAGTTCGCGGTCGCCGAATACATCGACTGGTTCAACCATCGCCGCCTGCACGGCGCCATCGGCATGATCCCTCCCGTCGAAGCCGAACAGCATCACAACGATTCACACCAAGCCCCCGTACGCGACAGCGAACGGGTCACACCGAGCCTCCGATAGACCCGGGGCGCAACACCCTCGCGCCGCTGGGGAGCCGAGGACGCCGGGCTGGTCGGCCGCTACGCGCGCTGGCATCTTCTGCGGCACCTGCGCCGATCGGCGGAACGCGGAGAGCTGACCAAGGCGGCGATCTACGGCGCCCGCACGAAAATCAACGGAGCCGTCTGGCTCGGCCGGTGGGCCACCCAGACCGGCACCACGATCACCGGCCTGACGCAACCCCAACTCGAGTCCTACCTCGCTGAGCATCCCGGCGCGCAACTGTCAGCAGCGCTTCGTCGCCTGGATCAGCAGATCAGGGTCGAACAGGACGTCACGATCCCGTGGCGGGGCATGACCACACCCGAAGTGATCGTCGCCGATGCCGACCGCTGGGAGCAGATCAACAGGCTGCTCCACGACGACGCCATAGTCCTCTACGCGCGGATCGGCGGCCTGTTCACTCTTCTGTTCGCCCAGCCATTTCAGACGATCGTCGGGATGCGCGCCGAGCAGATCACCCTCGACGATGACAAAGTCACCGTCGCCTTCGACACCGTTCCCGAGATGCCGCCGGGTCTGGACGACCTGATCCGCCGTCACCTCACCCGCCCTGGCACCCCGTCGATCGCGAGCACCCACCACGGCTGGCTGTTCCCCGGCACGCACCCCGGACGCCACCTCGTCCGCGAGACCTTCCGCGGGCGACTCGTGGCAGCGGGCGTCCGCCCCGGCGACTCTCGCCACGCCGCGACGTTCTCTCTCGCCGGCCAAGTCCCCGCACGCGTCCTCGCCGAACTCATCGGCATCGCCGACAACACCGCCGTCAATGGGCCGCCCTCGCCGCCCGAGACTGGTCGGCCTACATCACCCAGCGCGAGCCCATACCCGGCACCTCGGATATCCTGGGGTGAGCGTCGCGTGCTGGTGGCAGGCAGTGTCAGGCATGGAGGCGTGGGATCTGAAGGAGCACGACGATGATCACGTCGTTCCCTTCGCCCTCTCGTGACTGAGGGCGAGAAGACCAGGCTCATCGCCTGGAGCAACGAACTGAAAGCCGTCCACGGGCGACTCCGCGAAGCACTCCGCGTGTCGCAGGCCGCCGCGAAAGCCAGCGAGCCAAGTGGGGCGTCGGCGCGCGAGCTATTGCTGTTCTGCCACGGCTTCTGCACCGCGCTGACCGGCCACCATGAAGGCGAGGACAGAGAGCTGTTCCCTGCCATCGCCACCGCACACCCTGGCCTCGCGCCGACGTTACGGAAGCTTGAGCAGGATCACTCGATGATCGCCCAACTCGTCGCGGCCTTGGAGGCCGCCACCGAGCGCGGCTTGCCTTCGGACAAGCTCGAAGCGCATCTGGAAGGGATCGCCGCCATCATGGAATCCCACTTCCGGTACGAGGAACGTGAACTCCTCACCGTTCTCGAAACCCTCGCGCTGGACGCCGATCCCAGCGACGTTCTCGGACCCCTATAGAGCCCGCACTCAATAACGCACGTCCGCCAACACGTAGCGGGAGTGGCGGGCGCGGCAGCACCACTTCTCTGACAGAAGAGAGGCGGTGCCGGGTGGGTCGGTGTCGATGCGGGTGATGAGCGCGGGGACGGGGACAAGTGTCCCGCGTCAAGTAGTTGGCAGAATTTCTTCTCCTTTCAAAGGTGGGGATGGTGGGGTCGGCCATGCCCAGGTGGACCTCCATCGGCCGGTTCCAGGCGATCGCCTCGTCAGGGCGCTCGGTGTTGTACTCGACCCGGTAGTCCTCGGCCCGCTCGATCAGCGTCAACGCGTCGGGGATCCTGTCGAGGAACAGTCGCTCGTACTTCAGCGTCCCGAAGCCGCGTTCGCGTGACCCGTTCTGCCCCGGCGACTTCACCCTAAGGACGCCGCGAGACTCCACCGCATCCGATCAACGGCCGCCTCGAGGTTCCGGAAGCCGGCGACGACGGCAGACGTGGTTTGCCGCTGCTCCCCGATCGTTGCGAATGTCGGCTGCCGCTGCGCCTCGTACACGAGCGCGTCGAGCTTCGCGACGATGTCGCCCTGCCGTTGCTCGACGACAACGGTGTCCAACTCGACGGGGAAGTGCGCGACGTCCGCGGTGAGGGCGTCGAGGGAGATCAGCTCTTCGACGACGCTCCTTTGCTGCGCAACGTTGGAGAGGGCGAGGATCGACTGGTTGTACAAGCCCAGGCTCGCGTACGCGGACTCGATCGCCGACCAGAACGGTGAGAACGCCCCATCCTGGTGTGTGACGACTGCGCGCTGGTACCACCGCTCGGCGGTGGCGAGCGAGCCCGACCATCGGCCGGGCACTGTCTCACTCGCCGCAGCCGACGCCGCGGTCGCGCAGTTCGTCCACGACGCCGACGGCGCTGTCCCAATACTTGGCGTAGTGGCCCGGGTCTCGATTGATCTGGGTGCGGTGGGCGACGATCGTGGGTTCGAGCTGCTGGCGCTCGGGATCGGGCACCTTCCGGAGCATCGCGTGGAAGAAGATGGTCGCCGAGGCGTACGGGTCGAGGCGCTGCTCGCGGGTTCCCCAACCGTCCTGCTGCTGGAAGAGCCCGATCGAGGTGGTGGGGGATCCGTCGGGGTTGGTCACTCCGCTGGTCTCCCAGTCGCCGTAGTCGATGTTCCGAAGCGACGACTCACCCATGGCGGTCATGACGCCGATGGTCTGGTCGCGGATGCCGAGGCCCAGGTCGCATGCGGCGGTGACGATCGTGCCGGCATTGGCGATCTGCGCGTCGTCGTACCACGTGTGCGGCTGTACGCCTTCGGGATCGGTCAGTGCGGTGCCGAGATCGTCGAGCCCGCTGCCGAGGCTGCGCAGCGACTGCGCCGCGAGTCCGACGATCGCGACGACGGCGGTGACCGCGGCCACGGTGAGAGTGGCCGCGGCGCTGAGCAGCGCGACCCGCCAACCGCGTGCGCGTGCGGCCTTGTGGCGGCGCCGCGTCGGGGTGGGACGGTGCCGCGGCGTGGGCTTGGCAACGGCTCGGCGCCGAGCTGCGAGTGCGGCGCGGCGTGTGCCGGAGGCCGAGTTCGCCGGACGCGCCATACATCGATTGTCGCAGGCGGATGCGTCGACGGATGCCGCTGCGGGACGTTCGGCCCGCGCCGGCTCCTCTCCCGCTCGTATCGTGCTGCTCGGCCGCAGCGAAGGGTGTCTCGATGAGTGACAAGCGCGTTGCCAGGCAGAGCGCCGGTCGCGACGAACGGGACCACTCCGCATCCGCACACGCACGATATGCCCCTCCGCCCCTGGCTCCTGCGCTGGATCGTCATCGTCACGCTCGGAGAAGCGCTCGGATTCGCCGTCCCCGCCGTGGTCGGCGTTCTCACCGTCGACACACCCGCGTTCATGCCGCTGATCCTCGCGGCGGGTGCGATCGAGGGCGTCCTGCTCGGGCTCGCGCAGTCGGTCGTCCTCGCGACGGTCATCCCGCGACTGCGTCGGCTCATGTTCATCATCCTGACCGCCGCGGGCGCCGTGCTCGCGTACGTGCTCGGTGTCGGGCTGTCCGCCTCCTCCGAGACATGGCTCGCCTGGCCGCTGGCGGCGCAGATCCTGTTGGTCGCCACCGTTGCGGGCGCCCTCTTGGCGACGATCGGCACGGCGCAGTGGATCGAGCTGCGGCGTCATCTGCGCCGCGCCGCATGGTGGATACCGGGCACGGCCGCGGCGTGGCTCATCGGGCTGGGGCTGTTCTTCGCGCTCGCGCCACCGCTGTGGCACGAAGGGCAGAGCATCGCCATCGCCATCGTGATCGGTATTGCGGCCGGCCTGCTGATGGCCCTCGCGATGGCGATCGTGACAGGACTCACGCTCCGCGCGCTGCTCACCGCGAGTCGACGGGACCATCGTCCCGGTCTCGAACCCGTCCGCGACGCACGCTGAAACAGGCAATGCATTCCCGTTCGAATCGAAGGAGACGACCATGGCACGCAACCTCGTGCGCTTCGACCCTTTGGCGGAGTTCAGCGCACTCACCAGGGATCTGTTCGACGGCGGCATCCGGGCTGCCAAAGCGGTGATGCCGACCACCGATGTCTACACCGAAGACGATGACAAGGCGTTCGTCGTCGAGGCGCACCTGCCGAACTTCGATGAGAGCGACGTGAGCGTCGATGTCGATCGCGGCGCGCTCGTGATCCAGGCTCAGCGCCACGAGAAGGAAGAGGACAGCAAGAAGAAGTATGTGATGCGCGAGTCGACCACGAGCTTCTATCGCAGCATCCTCCTGCCCGAACAGGCGGACGAGGCCGGGATCAAGGCCGTGTTCGACAAGGGCGTTCTCAAGGTCACGGTGCCGCTCACCGTGTCCGTCGCACCGCGGAGGATCCCGATCGGCGAAGGCGGGTCTGCCGCCGAATCCGCCTGATTCTGGGGGGCGCCGGCGTCGCTCGGGGGCGACGTCGGCGTCGCGCTCTCTTGCGCGGCACTGCGCGCAAGAGAAGTCTGAACCCATGAGCGATGTCACGCCGTTCCTGTGGTTCGACGACGATGCCGAGGAGGCCATCGCGTTCTACACCGAGCTGATCCCAGACTCGGAGATCGTGTCGGTCGGCAAGTACCCCGACGAGGTTCCGGGCATGGGCGGCAAGGTCATGCACGCGCAGTTCCGTCTCGCCGGGCGCGACTACTTTGCGATGGACGCGGGGCCGCAGTTCCCGTTCACCGAGGCGATATCGCTGTATGTGTCGTGCAAGAACCAGGACGAGGTCGATCGGTACTGGTCGGCGCTGACGGCCGACGGCGGCCAGGAGCAGCCGTGCGGCTGGCTCAAGGACCGGTGGGGCCTCTCGTGGCAGATCGTTCCAGACCGGCTCATCGAGCTCATCCGCGATCCCGACCCCGATCGTTCGCACCGCGCTGTGGAGGCCATGCTGACGATGACGAAGATCGACATCGCCGCGGTCGAGCGGGCGGCCGACGGCGGATGACGCGGGTTCGGCGCGCGCTCGCGGCGGTGGTCGTCGCCGCGCTGGTGGGTGCGGCATCCGCGTGCACCTCTTCGGCTCCTCCCCAGCCGGTGCCGCCGCCCGCGTCGCGCACACCGGTGCCGAGCGCGAGCCCGACGGCACCCGAGACGGCGGAAGGATGGTGGGCGCCGCAGGGC
Source organism: Microbacterium immunditiarum (assembly GCF_013409785.1). Lineage (NCBI taxonomy): Bacteria > Bacillati > Actinomycetota > Actinomycetes > Micrococcales > Microbacteriaceae > Microbacterium > Microbacterium immunditiarum. Next base: position 2,781,910 of record NZ_JACCBV010000001.1, on the reverse strand, counting down.
GCTCCCGAGACGCTCGCGACGGGGCTCCGATCGCCGTGGTCGGTGGTGCCGCTCGAGACCGGGGGAGCGCTCATCAGCCAGCGCGACGACGGGCGCATCATCGAGCTCATGCCGTCGGGCGAGCTGCGCGAGGCGGGGGTCGTCCCCGGCGTCGTGGCGGGAGGAGAGGCGGGGCTGCACGGCCTCGCGCTGCACGACGAAGGAGGTACGCGGTGGCTGTACGCCTATCACGGCGCATCCGACGACAACCGGGTTGTGCGGATGCCGGTCACCGGCGACCCCGGAGCGCTCGCGCTCGGCGCGCCGGAGGTCGTCTTCGCCGGCATCGCGCGCGCGGGCAACCACAACGGAGGGCGCATCGCCTTCGGCCCCGACGACATGCTCTACGTGACGACGGGCGACGCCGCGAACGGCGACTCGTCGCAGGATCCGAACTCTCCCAACGGGAAGATCCTGCGACTCACACCCGACGGCGACGCGGCGCCGGGCAATCCGCTCGGCAACGCCGTGTGGAGCCTGGGTCACCGAAACGTGCAGGGCATCGCGTGGACCGCGGACGGCACGATGTGGGCGAGCGAGTTCGGGCAGAACTCGTGGGACGAGCTGAATCTCATCGAGCCGGGTGGGAACTACGGCTGGCCGATCGTCGAGGGCGTCGGGGGCGACGGCCGTTTCGTCGAGCCCATCGCGACGTGGAGGACTTCCGAGGCGAGCCCCAGCGGCATCGCCTCCGTGGGCGACACCGTGTTCGTCGCTGGACTCCGCGGATCGCGTCTGTGGATCGTCGACACCGTGGCGGGGGCGGCCGCCCACGACCCGACCGCCGCGCTGGTGGGGGAGCAGGGCCGGTTGCGCGATGTCGTCGCCGCACCGGACGGATCGCTCTGGGTGCTCACGAACAACACGGACGGCCGGGGGTCGCCGCGCCCCGAGGACGACCTGCTGCTGCGCCTGCCGATCGCGCCGGCGGGCTGAAAGCGTCGCCGTGGGCGCACGACGGTACGGTGAAGTCGTGACCCACGAGGTGACCAACCAAGCGCCCCCGCGCGTCGACGTCGACGAATACACCCTCAACGCACCGCTTGTCGAAGCGGTGCGAGCGTTCGGTGCGGAGTGGGCGGATGCCACGCTCCGCGACGCCGGAGGCCTCGTCGGCTCCGGGGAGTTCCAGGCCGACGCCGAGCGCGCGAACACGCACGAGCCCGTGCTGCGCACGCACGATCGGTGGGGGCGCCGCCTCGACGAGGTCGAGTACGATCCGGCGTACCACCGCGTGATCCGTGAGGCGGTCGCGCGCGGTGCGCACACATCGGCGTGGCTCGAGCCCATGCCGGGATCGAGCGTCGCGCGGTCGGCGATGTTCATGCTCTTCGCGCAGGTCGAGCCGGGGCACGCGTGTCCGGTCTCGATGTCGCACGCGGCCATCGCGTCGCTGCACGAAGCCCCGGCGCTCGCCGCTGAGTGGCTTCCGCGCCTGTACTCGCGCGACTACGATCCACGGCTGCTGCCCGCCGCCGAGAAGCCGAGCGCCCTGTTCGGCATGGCGATGACCGAGAAGCAGGGCGGCTCGGACGTGCGGGCGAGCACGACGTCGGGCGAACATATCGGCGGCGACGAGTACGCGATCACGGGCCACAAGTGGTTCTGCTCGGCCCCGATGTCGGACGCGTTCCTCGTGCTCGCGCAGACGCGGCGCGCGGGCGGCGACGAGGGGCTGTCGTGCCTGCTCGTTCCGCGCGTGCTGCCCGACGGCACCCGCAACGCCTTCCGCATCCAGCGGCTCAAGGACAAGCTCGGCAACCGCTCGAACGCCTCGAGCGAGGTCGAGTTCGACGGCACAGTGGGCTCGCTCGTGGGTGAGGCGGGGCGGGGCATCCGGACCATCATCGAGATGGTGCAGCGCACGCGACTCGACTGCGTCCTGGGCACGGCCGCGGGCATGCGGCAGTCGGTCGCCGAGGCGGTGTGGCACGCGCGCGAGCGGTCGGCGTTCGGGCGCCGGCTCGTGGAGCAGCCCGCGATGACGGCGGTGCTCGCCGACCTCGCGCTCGAGTACGAGGCGTCGCTGCTGACGGGTCTTCGTCTCGCGCAGCTGTTCGAGGCCGACGCATCCGATCACGACATCGCGCTGCGCCGCCTGGCGACGCCCGTCGCGAAGTACTGGGTGTGCAAGCGCGGCCCGCACCACGCGTACGAGGCGCTGGAGTGTCTCGGCGGCAACGGCTACACCGAGGCGTTCCCTCTCGCGCGGCGCTACCGCGAGCAGCCCGTCATGGCGGTGTGGGAGGGTTCGGGCAACGTGATCGCGCTCGACGTGCTCCGCGCGCTCACGCGCGAGCCCGACGTCGCCGAGGCTTTCGCGGAAGAGCTCGCGACCACGCGGGGTGCGTCGCGCGTGCTCGACGCGCACGTCGAGCGCACGCTCGGCCTGCTGCGTTCCCTCGCGGGGACGGACACCGACTCGGCGCAGGCGCAGGCGCGGCGGCTGGCCGGAGACCTCGCGCTCGCGTTCCAGGGGTCGCTCATGCTGAGCCATGCGCCGCACAGCGATGCGGAGGCGTTCGTCGCCGCGCGCCTCGGCGACGACCGAGGCGCGCAGTACGGCGTGCTGCCGACGGGAACCGATGCCACGGCCATCGTCGCGCGGCACTGACCGCACGTCGTCGCGGCCGCGTCAGTCCGCCGCGAGCGGCTCGAGGTACTTGTCGGCGAAGTCGGTCGCGATCTCGACCCACAGCGGCGAGTGGTCGGACAGCTGCCACGTCCGCCACTGGCGGTACACCGACAGCACCTTCTTCGCGTCGGCGCCCTCGGGAATGCGCGACTCGAAGTACGGGCGGTAGGTCTCCAGGTCCTCGTCGCGGAACACGTCGCCGTACGGGTCGACGATGCCGCCCGTGACGACCTCGAAGCGGTCATCGCGCACGCGGGTCGCGATCTGGTCGTAGAAGTGGTCGCGATCGGGGATGTTGCGCCCGTCGATCGGCGCGGGCACCTCGAACCCGTGCTTGCGGAGAGCCTGCATCGTGCGGTGCTCCGGGCTCACGACGTTGAAGTCACCGAGCACGATGAAGTTCTCGCCGCCGGCCGACCCACCCGCCGCGCGCGAGGCCGAGTCCTGCCGCTTCGCGAGGAACGCCGCGAGACGGTCGATCTCGGCGATCCGCCGCTCGAGCTGTGCTCCGCCCTCGTCGCCGAAGTAGATGTGCACCGTGCACAGCGAGAACGAGAACCACCCCGACGCGAACGACACGAGGAAGGGGCTCCGCGCGAACTGGAGTCCGGGATCGTCGGAGCGCTCCGCGCCCTCGCCGGTCAGCCCCACGACGAGCTGCCCCTGCGGCAGCACGATCTCGCCCGCGATCCGGCGGAACCTCACTCGATCGCGGTTGAACAGGAACGCCATGCGCTCGTTGTTGCCGCCCGTGCCCTCAGTCACGTCGGTCGCGATGAAGTCCCAATCGGGACCGAGGATTCGCAGCAGCTTCTCGAGCGGGCGCAGGTCGCGGGTGACCTCCTGCACCGCGACGAGATCGAACGACGAGAGGATCTCGGCGATGTAGTAGAAGCTCTCGGGAAGCCGCGGACCCCACCCGAACTTGTTCGAGTCGAAGTCGCGGATGTTCCACGTCGCCAGCAGCAGGCTCCCGTCGTTGCGACGGCGCCGCAGTGGGGCGAGCGTGCGCCGCATGGCGAGCAGGCGGTCCGCACACCGCTTGGATGCGGTCTTGTCCGCGATGCGACGGATGCCGGTGTAGTCGTTCGACACGACGGTCCTCCCCAGAGTCGCTGGTGGTCCCGCTGTCGTAGAGGGATCACCGTGGCGCGATGATACCGCCGCGAGGCGCCTAGGCTGGATGGGTGGATCGGCGACGACGGCGGCTCGCGGCGGGAGCGGTGGCATCCGTCGTGGCGGCATGCGCCGGACTCACGCCAGGAGCCGGGTGGGCCGACGATCGACCCCCCGAAGGCGGAACGGTCGTCGTGCGTCCCGCCGACGACGGGGCGTTCGCCGCACGCGCCGCCGACATGGTCGCGGCGATGTCGACGCGCGAGCGGGCGGCGGGCGCGGTCATGGGGCAAATCCCGACGACGGATGCCGCGACCCTCGCGTCCTACATGGCGCAGACCGGCATCGGCGGATTCATCCTCATGGGCGCGAACATCCCCGGCGACGAGGCGTCGCTGCGCGCGATCACCACCGCCCTCACCCCCGATCCCGCCCTCCCGCCGCTCATCGCGGTGGACCAGGAGGGCGGCGACGTCACGCGGCTCGGCTGGGATCCGTTCCCGTCGGCGCTCGCGCTCAAGAACGAGCCGCCCGCCGCGACGCAGGACGCCTTCTCGGGGCGTGGCGCGATCGTGCTGCGGGCCGGCATCGGCGTGAACTTCGGCATCGTGGCCGACGTCGCCCCCGACGCGTCGAGCTTCATCTACCGCCGTGCGCTGGGAACGACGCCGCAGTCGAGCGCTGAGCGCGTGGCCGCGGCAGTTGCGGGCGAGGCATCCGAAGCTCTCTCGACCCTCAAGCACTTTCCGGGCCACGGAGCGGCGCCCGGCGACTCGCACACGCTCATCCCCGCGACGGCGATGCCCAAGGCGGAATGGGCCGCCGCCGACGGCGTTCCGTTCCGCGCCGGCATCGACGCAGGAGCCGAGTTGCTCATGTTCGGCCATCTCGCCTTCACGGCCATCGACGCGGCGCCCGCCTCACTCTCGGCGGAGTGGCATCGCATCGCGCGCGAGGAGCTCGGCTTCGAGGGGGTCATCATCACCGACGACCTCGGCATGCTGCAGGCATCCGGTATCGCCGAGTATGGCGACCCGGTCGCGAACGCCGTCACGGCCCTCGCCGCCGGCAACGACATGGTGCTCGCCGTGATGTTCACGACCGCCGACACTGCGGCGCGCGTCGTCGACGGCATCGTCGCGGCGGTCGAGTCGGGCAGGCTGCCCGCGGAGAGGCTCGAAGACGCGGCGACGCGTGTGACCGAGCTGCGGCTCGAGCTCGCGGCCGCGGGGCGCGGGCTGATGCCGTGCGGCGACTGCGAAGCGGTGAGCGCGGGGTAGGGGCGCTTCGTCTCGCTTTCGGCTCGCCCAGCGGCGGGGAAGGCGGCTCGCTCAGCGGACGGGGCGGATCAGCGGGTGGGCACAGTCGACCGTGCGTGGTCGAGCGCATCGAGCAGCCGCGCGCGCAGGGCCTGGCCGCGCTCGGCGAACCCTCGCTGCCTCCGCACGTACTCGGCCTTGCCCTCGGGCGTCTCGATCGCGACCGGCTCGTAGCCCCACGCGCGCAGGTCGTACGGTGACGCCTCCATGTCGAGCACGCGGATGTCGCGCGCGAGCTCGAACGCCTCGAGCAGCACCTCGCCGGGCACGAGCGGCCCGAGCTTGACCGCCCACTTGTAGAGGTCCATGCCCGCGTGCAGACACCCGGGCTGCTCCAGCTCGGGCTGCCGCTCGCGCGTGGGCGACTCGCTGTTGCGCGGCACCGCCTCGGGCGTGAAGAACCGGAAAGCGTCGAAATGCGTGCACCGCAGGTCGGCGGCTTCGACGACGGCATCCGTCCCAGCCTGCCCGAGTCTCAGCGGAACCGGATGCCTGTGCTCCCGTTGCCGGTACACCATCGCCCACTCGTGCAGGCCGAAGCAGCCGAACCGCCCCGCCCGCGCGGCCGTGAGCCGCAGGATGCGCTCGACGGTGCCCACGAGGTCGTGCTTCTCGGTCAGGAACGCCGCAGCGTCGACCACGAGCGAGCCACGATCGGACCCTTCGGCGTACCACCGCCACGTCGCACGAGGGGTGGCCGCGGCATCCGTCAGCTCGACGCCCGCACCCGGATGCCAGCGCCTCAGCACTCCCGGCTTGTACGAGTAGTAGGTGAAGAGGAAGTCCTCGACGGGGTGCTTCTCGCCCCGAGCCGCTCTCGACCGGTGCGCGCCGGTGAGCGCGTCGGCGCGCTCGACGTGCGCCGCCTCGACCGCGCGCCACGCGTCGCCACCCAGCCGCGTGCGCGGTTCGACGAGGGTCGGCGAAGTCACTTTTCCAGGGTAGGCGGCCGGTCCGTGCCGGCGCTGGGCGCGCTCACTCCTCCACCGGCTCGATGAGTTCGGGGGAGTTGTTGCGCACGTTGCCGACGGCTTTGCCGACGACATGGTTGTCGAGCGTGTCGGCGACCGCCGGGGCGGCGTCGATCGCGGCATCGAGCACGTCTCGCACGTTGTCGGTCGCGGTGTCGAGCCACGCGTCGGCGTGGTCGACATCGAGGAACAGCGGCATGCGATCGTGGATCGACCCGAGGTTGCCGATCGAGTCGCGCGTGAGGATCGTGAAGCTCAGCACCCACTTGTCGGGGTCGTCGTCGGGCTTGGCCGGGTCCTTCCACCACTCGTACAGCCCCGCGAAGAACAGCGGCGAGCCGTCGGCGGGGTGGATGTAGTGGGGGATCTTCTGGTCGCCCACCTTCTTCCACTCGTAATAGCCGGATGCCGGCACGATCGCGCGCCGCTTCTCGAGCGCCCGCCGGAACATCGGCTTGTCTTCGAGCTCTTCGGAGCGCGCGTTGAACGCGCGCGCGCCGATCGAGAGGTCTTTCGCCCACGCCGGGACGAGTCCCCACCGCGCGGGTTCGAGCCGGCGCGTCGGCGGGTCGGTCTTGGCCGAGTCGAGCACGATCGCGACGCGGCTCGTGGGCGCGATGTTGTACGACGGCTCGGGAAGGTCATCGCTCTCGACGTCGACCCGAAGCACGCCGACGAGCTCGGATCCGACTTCGGCCACGACGAAACGTCCGCACATGCGGTCAGCCTACGCGGAGCATCCGACATGCTCGCCCGGTTCGCTCGGGACGAGTACTCGCGCTCTCGCCGACCTCGGTCAGGTCTCGACGACGCCGACCCCTTCGAGCCGCTCGAGCAGCTCGCCGCCGTCGGCGCCCGTCACCCACGGGACGTCCGCGGCCGAGTGATCGTCGACGACGGTGCGGCCACCGGCGAGCACGGCCTCGGCGGGGGAGAGGCGGCGGATCGCGACGGCGGCGACGCGACCGGGATGCTCGCTCGTGAACGTCGTGTAGAGCTGGTCGTCGTGCTGACCGTCGTCGCCGATGAGCAGCCACCTCACGTGCGGGAACTCGGACGCGAGGCGCCTCAGGTTGGACGCCTTGTGCGCCTTGCCGCTGCGGAACCAGCGGTCGTGCGTGGGCCCCCAGTCGGTGAGCAGGATCGCGCCCGGCGGGAACAGGTGGCGCGTGAGGAAGCGCGTGAGCGTGGGCGCGATGTTCCACGCTCCGGTCGAGAGGTACACGACGGGGGCGCCCGGGTTCTCGCGCACGATGCGCTCCAGCAGCACCGCCATTCCGGCGACCGGCTGTCGCGCGTGCTCGTCGACGACGAACGAGTTCCATGCCGCGATCAGCGGACGGGGGAGCGCGGTGACCATGACGGTGTCGTCCACGTCGGAGACCACGCCGAACCGGACGTCGGGGCCGACGATGAACACGCGGGACTCGACCGGCTCCTGGCCCTCGACCGACATCATCACGGTCTGCCACCCGGGCTCGAGCCGCGCGGGAAGCACCGTGTCGATGACACCCCCGCGGTCGGCGACGACCTCGTGCGACACGTCGCCGATCGTGACGGTGACCTGTGCGAAGCCGATCGGCACCGCGACGAAGCTGCGCCAGCCGCGTACGCTCGCGTACTCGCCGGACTCGGTCTGCTTGACCGGGGGGACGATCATGACGCGCCCGACGACGCGCACCCAATCGGGACCGCCGTAGCCGGGGAAGGGCATCACGGTGGGACGCTGTCCGCGCTTGCGGGCGCGGCGCTCGCGCCACGCGTGGAAGCGGTACTCGAGTCGCGCGAGCCACAAGACCTTGGTCTCGGGGGCAGGGCTGGCGATCTCGGGCATCCCCTCAGTCTTTCACGTCCTCCTCGAACCCATCTGCACGCAGCACGGCGTCGCGGTCGTCCTCGAGGTCGGCGACGGCGTCTTCGACGGCAACGGCGGATGCCGCATCCGCCGTCTCATCACCGTCGAGGTGACGGCGCTCGAGGCGCTCGATGACCTTCTTCCCGATGAGGATGAGGGCGAGGAACAGCGCGATGACGCCCACGAAGATGTATCCCGCGAAGTGCAGCTGATCGGCGAGATTGCGGTAGGTGCCGGCGGCCGTCGCCGCGACCGACACGTACAGCACGGCCCACACGACGCACGCGGGCGCCGTCCACGCGAGAAAGCGGCCGTAGCGGTAGCCGCTCATGCCGACCGTGAGCGGAACGAGCGAGTGGAGCACCGGCAGGAAGCGCGACAGGAAGATCGCCGGCCCGCCGCGGCGCTGGAGGTAGCGCTCGGAGCGCTCCCAGTTGCGCTCGCCGATGCGCCTGCCCAGGCGCGAATGCCGGATCGCCGGGCCGAGCAGCCGGCCGAGCCAGAATCCGATGCTCTCGCCGATGAGGGCTCCAATGACGACCGTCACGACGAGCACGGCCGCTTCGAGCGGGGAGCCGACCGCCGTCGCCGCGACGATGACGACGGTGTCGCCGGGAACGAAGAGGCCGATCAGCACGCTGGTCTCGAGCATGATCGCGAGGCCGGCGAGGATGGTGCGCAGCACGGGATCGACGCTCTGCACGGTGTCGAGCAGCCACGTCAGAAACTCGTTCACGGAAAGAGACTACGGGTCGTCGAGGACGCTCTTATGGGAGTTCGCGGGGAGATCCCCGCGAGGACTCGGCCTCGCGCGACCCGTACCCTGGAGAACGTGTCGAAGGAGTACCCAGCCGTCCCGCTCGACGCCTGGGTCGATCCCGAGGCGGTGTTCTGCGCACTCGCCGACGGCGACGCCGACGTGTTCTGGCTCGACGCGGGCCCGACGGCATCATCGGGGTGGAGCTTCCTCGGCACGGGGCGGCGGGAGGAGCGTCTGGATTCGGTCCGTGACGTGCCTCTCGGCGGCCCGCGGCCCGGACGCGACGACGTGGCGCCGTTCCGCGGTGGCTGGGTGGGATGGCTGTCGTATGAGGACGCGGCCGCCCGTGCCGGCGCTCCCGCCGCGGAACCCGATCCTGTCGTGCCGCGGGCCGCGTGGCTGCGCGCAGACTCGTTCCTGGCGTTCGACCATGCGACGCGCCGGGCGTGGGCGGTGGGGGAAGAGACGGATGCCGCAGCCCTCGCCGCACTCGCGCGGAGCGCCGGCGCTCCGCATCCGGTCCGTCCGGCGCCAACGGCGGTCCAGGCGTCGGCCCGCCACCTCCCCGATGAGTACGCGGGGCTCGTTGAGCGCTGCCGCGACCACATCCGCGAGGGTGATGCGTACCAGCTGTGCCTCACGACCCGGTTCTCGCTCGACCGGCCCGTCGACGCGGTGGCGGCGTACCGCCGCCTGCGGTCCGCGACGCCCTCGCACCACGGCGGGTTCATCCGAGCCGGCGGTGTCGCGCTCGCGAGCGCGAGTCCCGAGCAGTTCCTCGAGGTCGAGGACGGGATCGTGCGCACGAAGCCGATCAAGGGCACGCGGCCGCGCGGGGTGACGCCCGACGACGATGTCGCGCTCGCGGCAGAGCTGCGCGCGAACGAGAAGGAGCGCGCCGAGAACGTCATGATCGTGGACCTCATGCGCAACGACCTGTCGCGCGTGTGCGAGCCCGGCTCCGTCGGCGTCGACGGCCTGCTGGAGGTGGAGTCGTATCCCGCGGTGCACCAGCTCGTGAGTACCGTGTCGGGGCGGCTCCTTTCCGGCACGACGCTCGGTGGACTGCTCGACGCGGCGTTTCCGGCGGGAAGCATGACGGGAGCGCCGAAGCTGTCGGCGATGACGATCCTGCACGAGCTCGAGCGCGGTCCTCGGGGAGTGTTCTCCGGGTGCTTCGGATGGGTCGGCGACGACGGCGCGCTCGACCTCGCGATGGTGATCCGGTCGATCGTCGCGCACTCGGGCGGCGCCTATGTCGGTGCGGGCGGCGGCATCACGTGGCGTTCGGAACCGCCGGCGGAGGTGGCCGAGGTCGGCATCAAGGCGCGCGCGCCGCTCGCGGCGATCGGCGCGACGCTCCCGCCCGGGTGGTGACGCGGCCCATCCCCGGGAAGGCGTGTCCCACTCTCCGGTAACCTGGATATTCCGCGACATCGCGCGCGCCCAGACATACCAGGATTGGCATCACCCGTGTCTCAGACCCTCCCTCCCGACACCGCCGCGCATGCCGGCGGCGGTGCGTTCGACCCGTACGCGATCCAGCAGAAGTGGCAGGCTCGCTGGGAGGCCGCCGACCCGTTCCGCGCCGGCGGCGGCGACGACACGCGTCCGCGCAAGTACGTGCTCGGCATGTTCCCGTACCCCTCGGGCGACCTGCACATGGGCCACGCCGAGAGCTACGCCTACGTCGACATCGTGGCCCGGTTCTGGCGGCACCGCGGCTACAACGTGCTCAACCCCATCGGGTGGGACTCGTTCGGCCTCCCCGCCGAGAACGCGGCGATCCAGCGCGGCGCCGACCCGCGCGAGTGGACGTACTCGAACATCGCGCAGCACAAGAAGAGCTTCCGCCAGTACGGCTCGTCCTACGACTGGTCGCGCATCCTGCACACGAGCGACCCCGAGTACTACCGCTGGAACCAGTGGCTGTTCCAGCGCCTCTATGAGCGCGGCCTCGCGTACCGCAAGGACAGCCCGGTCAACTGGTGCCCCAACGACCAGACGGTGCTCGCGAACGAGCAGGTCGTCGACGGCCGGTGCGAGCGCTGCGGCGCCGAGGTCATCAAGAAGAAGCTGACCCAGTGGTACTTCAAGATCACGGATTACGCCGACCGTCTGCTCGACGACCTGAACCAGCTCGAGGGCTTCTGGCCGCAGAAGGTCATCCGGATGCAGCGCAACTGGATCGGCCGCTCGGTCGGCGCTGACATCGACTTCGAGATCGAGGGCCGCGACGAGAAGGTGACGGTTTTCTCGACCCGCCCCGACACGCTGCACGGCGCGACGTTCTTCGTCGTCGCGCCCGACAGCGACCTCGCCGCCGAGCTGGCCGCCGGGGCATCCGCCGAGGTCCGCATGCGCTTCCAGGACTACCTCGACACCGTGGGGCGCGAGAGCGAGATCGAGCGACAGAACACAGACCGACCCAAGACCGGGGTGTTCCTGGAGCGCTATGCGATCAACCCGATCAACGGCGAGCGCCTGCCGATCTGGGCCGCCGACTACGTGCTCGCCGACTACGGCCACGGTGCGGTCATGGCCGTGCCCGCGCACGACCAGCGCGACCTCGACTTCGCGCGCGCCTTCGGCCTGCCGATCAAGGTCGTCGTCGACACGACCGCTCCCATCACGGGTGCGATCCCGGTGATCCCGACCGACGAGAACGGCGTGCCGCTCGAGTCGGCGGTCGAGGAGGCGTCGCTGGCCGAGATCCACCCCGAGAAGACCGGCATCGCGCTGACGGGCGAGGGCCGCATGATCAACTCGGGCTCGCTCGACGGGCTGAGCAAGCGCAACGCGATCGCTCGCATCATCGAGGAGCTCGAGACCAAGGGCGTCGGTCGTGCTGCCAAGTCCTACCGTCTGCGCGACTGGCTCATCTCGCGCCAGCGCTTCTGGGGCACGCCGATCCCGATGATCCACACGGAGGACGGCCGGATCGTCCCGGTGCCGGACGACCAGCTGCCGCTCACGCTGCCCGACGCGAAGGGTCTCGACCTCGCGCCGAAGGGCACCTCGCCACTGGGCGCCGCGACCGAATGGATGACCACGGCCGACCCCGAGACGGGCGAGCCGGCGCTGCGCGACCCCGACACGATGGACACGTTCGTCGACAGCTCGTGGTACTTTCTGCGCTTCCTGTCGCCGAACGACCCGGACGAGGCGTTCCCCTCGGCCGAGGCGGCGAAGTGGGCGCCCGTCGACTACTACATCGGCGGCGTCGAGCACGCGATCCTGCACCTGCTGTACGCGCGCTTCATCACGAAGGCGCTGTACGACATGGGCTACATCGACTTCACCGAGCCGTTCTCGAACCTCATCAACCAGGGCATGGTGCTGCTCGGCGGCTCGAAGATGTCCAAGAGCAAGGGCAACCTCGTCGAGTTCGCCTCGAGCATGGTCGACCCCGGCGCCGACGCCGTGCGCACCGCGATCGCGTTCGCCGGCCCGGTCGAAGACGACATCGACTGGGCGGACGTCTCGACCACGGGGGCGCAGAAGTTCCTCGCCCGCGCGCTGCGCGTGGCAGCCGACGTCGCGAGCGACCCCGACGTCGTGTGGGCCGAGGGCGACCAGGCTCTGCGGCGCGTGACGCATCGACTGCTCGCGGATGCCCCGGGCCTGGTCGAGCACACGAAGTTCAACGTCGTCGTGGCTCGCCTCATGGAGCTGGTCAACGCGATCCGCAAGACGATCGACACGGGCGCGGGTCCCGCCGACCCGGCCGTGCGAGAGGCTGCCGAGGTCACCGCGATGATCCTCGACCTGTTCGCGCCGCACACCGCCGAGGAGATGTGGGAGCTGCTGGGTCACGAGCCGTTCGTCGGCCTCGTGCCGTGGCGGAGCCCCGACCCGACGCTCCTCGTCGAGGAGACGGTCAAGACCGTCGTGCAGATCGACGGCAAGGTGCGCGCGACGATCGATGTGCCCGCGCGCATCGGGGCCGACGAGCTCGAGGCGCTCGCGCGAGACGACGAGAAGGTCGTGCGCTCGCTCGCGGGGCGTGAGATCACGCGGGCCGTCGTGCGCCCGCCGAAGGTCGTGAGCTTCAGCACGCACTGACGCCGCGGCGGGCGGTCAGACGGCCGCGATCGCCCGGTCGACGCAGTGGTCGAGCAGCGTCGCGAGCTGCTCGCCCGCGACATCGGGATGCTCCGGGTGCCACTGCACGCCGAGCAGCGGCGCCTTGCGGTGCGCGATCGCCTCGATCGTGCCGTCGTCGGCGCGCGCGACGACGCGAAGCCCATCGCCGAGGGACCGCACGGCCTGATGATGCGAGCACCGCGCGTCTTCGCCCACGGCGAACGCCGCAGGCTCGGGCTCGTCGGGTGCGACCTCCACGCTCGTGGACACGAAGTGGCTCGGTCCCGAGGAACGATGGCCGACCATGTGCTCGACGAGCGTGCCGCCGAGGGCGACGTTGATGAGCTGGTGCCCGCGGCAGATGCCGAGCAGCGGTGAACGACGGTCGAGCGACTGGCGGATGACCGCGATCATCGTGCGGTCGGCCTCGGGCTCGTGCTGCCCGCTGCCGGGATACGTGAGCGCGCCGCCGTACAGCTGGGGATCCACGTCCTCGCCGCCCATGATCACGACGGCGTCCGCGCCGCGGGCGCGATCGAGAACCTCCTGCGGACCGAGGTGCGCGACGGGGAGGAGCGTCGCGGCCCATCCCGCGTCGTCGAACGCGCGCATCGCGGCCCTGTTGAGCTCGTCGAGCAGTCGCTGGTAGCCGGGCGCGCGCGGACGCTCATCCCGGATGTGCAGCACCAGCAGATCCCGACCGTTCGTCATCGAAGCTCCATCTCCCTCGCAGACCACCCTGACACAGCGTCGGGTCGACGCGGTGACCCGTCGTTACGTGCGCGTTTCCACGGCTGCGGCTGCTCCTCCCCAACGGCTCGCGGGCCGCAGTCGTGCACGGATCGCGGCTGCACGCGTCGGTGCACGCGAGGGGCTCCTAACGTCGTCACGTGTCCGACCCAGAGCCCGACCCACCAGCGCTCCCGAACCGCCGACGCCTGGGCATCGGCGCGGCGATCGTGCTCGTGATCGCGGCGCTCGCGATCACGGTGGGCATCGGCATCCTCCGCGGTGCGTCCTCGCCGGTCGAGGCGGTGACCGTCGATCCGGTGGGCGGGGAGGCGTCGGATGCCGCGGCCGACGCATCCGTCTATGTCCACGTCGCCGGAGCCGTCGTCGCGCCTGGACTGTACCGTCTCGATGCCGGCGCGCGGGTGGTCGATGTCATCGCGGCGGCGGGCGGTTTCGTCGAGGATGCGGACGAAGCGGCGGTGAACCTCGCACGGCCGCTCAGCGACGGCGAGCAGCTCGTCGTGGCACGGGTGGGGGAGCAGCTCGCGACAGTCGGCGCGGGGTCGTCGCCCGCCGGCGACGGCAGGGTGAACCTCAACACGGCGTCGGCGGCCGAGCTCGACTCGCTGCCGCGCATCGGCCCGGCTATGGCGCAGCGCATCCTCGACTGGCGCGACGCGAACGGGCGATTCACGAGCGTGGAAGACCTGCTCGCGGTGCCGGGCATCGGCGACAAGATGCTCGAGGCACTGCGCGACCTCGTGACGGTGTGAGCGTGCGAGTGGGCTGGAGGGCGTGGCGGCTCGCACCGGTCGCGGCGGGAGCGTGGGCGGTCGCGGCTGTGGCCACGATGCTTCCGGAAGCCGCGGCGGCGGGGCTCGCGACGGTATTGTGGGCGGCCGCGCTGGCGCTGCTCGCGGTCGTGGGGCAGGTGGCGCGGCGTCGGCGAGGCAGGACGGATGCCTCGCGGTGGGCCGTCGTGGCGGTGCTCGTCCTCGTGGCCGGCGCGGCGACCGCGTCACACGTCGCGTTCGCGCAGCCTGCACGGGCGGATGCTGCATCGCAGGGACTCGACGGAGGTCGGGCGGTGTCGATCGAGGCTGTGGTCACGGGGAAGGTCGAGCGTCGTGCCGACGGGCGCGTCGCGTTCGACGCGGTGGCGTCGCGTGTATCTGCAGGACCGCGTTCGTGGGCGGCTTCGGCTGATGTGACGATCCGCGTCGATCCGGCGGACGTCGGGGGAGGGGCGCCGCTCGACGTCGGCGCGCGCATCGTCGCCGACGGCACCGTCACTGACGGATCACCGGGGGATCGCGCCGTCCTGGTGGTGACGGCGTCGCGGGGCGTGGAGGTCGTCGACGGCGCCACGGGAGTCGCGCGCGGCGCGGGGGAGCTTCGTCGGGGCCTGGTCGCCGCCGTGCGTGGGCTGCCCGCACCGGGATCCGAGCTCGTGCCCGGGCTCGCCGTCGGCGACACATCCCTCGTTTCGCCGGAGCTGGATGCTGCGATGAAGTCCTCGTCGCTCTCACACCTGACGGCGGTCTCCGGCGCGAACTGCGCGCTCGTGGTGGGGATCGCGTTCGGCGTCGCCGCGTTGTGCGGCGCGTCGCGCGGCATCCGCGTCGTCGTCGCGCTCGGGGCGCTCGGCGGCTTCGTCGTGCTCGTGACACCCGAGCCCAGCGTCGTGCGTGCCGGCGCGATGGCCGCCCTCGCGATGCTCGGAGTCGCGCTGGGGCGGGCCCGACATGGGTTCTCGCTCCTGTGCCTCGCGGTCGCGGCACTCGTGGTCGCCGACCCGTGGCTCTCGAGGTCCCTCGGGTTCGCCCTGTCGGTCGCGGCGACGGGATCGCTGCTGCTCTTCGCGCGTCCGCTCGCGCGCGGACTCGGTCGTCGGATGCCGCGCGCCCTGGCGCTGGCCCTCTCGGTGCCGCTGGCCGCACAGCTCGCGTGCGGACCGCTGCTCGTGCTCGTCGCGCCGTCCGTGCCGCTGTACGGTGTCGTGGCGAACCTCCTCGCGGCACCGGCGGCGGCCCCCGCGACGATCGTCGGACTGCTCGCGTGCCTCGCCGCGCCCGTACCGGTGCTCGCATCCGGGCTCGCGGCGATCGCGTGGGTCCCCGGAGCGTGGATCGCGGGCACGGCGATGACCTTCGCGGCGATGCCCGGCGGACAGCTGCCGTGGCTCGAGGGTCTGCCCGGGGTCGCGGTGCTCGCCGCGGTCGGGGCCGCGGTCGGAATGCTCCTCGGTCTGTCCGATCGAGCGATCCGCACCCGTGCGGTCGCCGGCGTGATCGTGGCCGTGACCGTCGGGGTCGCTGCGGGCGCCGCCGCACTCGCCGGTGCCGCCGCCCGCTGGACGATCCCGCCGGTGTGGAGCGTCATCGCGTGCGACGTGGGCCAGGGCGATGCGCTGGTGCTCCGCTCGGCAGGGGCGGTCGCGCTCGTCGACACGGGACCGGAGTCCGCCGCGCTCACAGCGTGTCTCGCAAAGGCGGGTGTCGATCGCATCGACCTCCTCGTGCTCACGCACTTCGACCTCGACCACGCCGGGGGCGCGGATGCCGTCATCGACCGCGCAGAGGTGGTGCTCCACGGCCCTCCGGAGTCCGCTTCGGACGAGCGACTCCTGGCACGGCTCGAGGCCGCGGGGGCGCGCATCGTCGAAGCGACGGCCGGCATGGCGGGCTTCCTGGGCGAGGCGCGCTGGCGTGTGCTGTGGCCGCGGGCCGACAGCCGCGCGTTCCCGTCGGGCAACGACGCCAGCATCGTGCTCGACGTGCGCGGGGGCGGGATCCCGACGTCGCTGCTGCTCGGGGACCTGTCCGCGTCGCCGCAGCGGGCGCTCGTGGCATCCGGTTCGCTCGCTCCGCCGTACGCACTCGTGAAAGTCGCACACCACGGCAGCGCCGACCAGGACCCGCGGATCTATGAGCTCGCGAAGCCGGCGGTCGCGCTCGTGATGGTGGGCGCCGACAACACATTCGGGCACCCGCGGGTCGAAACCCTCAGTGTGCTCGAGCATCTCGGCGCGCGGGTCGGGCGGACGGATCAAGACGGGCTCGTCGTCGTGTGGCAGGAAGGCGACGGTGTGGCGCTGTGGCGCGAGGGCGGAGCGGTGCCGGAGACGGGCGCCGGCGGGTCGCGCGGACCGCCTTCCGCGTCCGACCCGGTCGGTAGGCTGGTCGGCATGGCAGCGGCTCGAAGCACGACGGCGGGCCGGTCCGCGTCGTCGCGCGGTCGCGGCGGTGCACGCGGCGGCGCGACGCGCTCCGCGATCCCGCAGCTCTCGTGGCGCGATCCGCAGCCGGCGCCGATCGTCCTCGTCTCGGGTCCCGAAGAGGTGTGCGCGGAGCGGGCGATCGCCGGCGTGCGCGACTACCTGCGCGCCGAAGATCCGAGCCTCGAGGTGTCCGACCTGCGAGCAGACGACTACGCGCCCGGGACGCTCCTCGCCGTCACGTCGCCGTCGCTGTTCGGCGAACCGCGCCTCGTGAGGGTGTCGGGTGTCGAGAAGTGCTCCGACGCGTTCCTCAACGAGGCGCTCGCCTACCTCGCCGCCCCTCAGGAGGGCGCCACGGTGATCCTGCGGCACACCGGTGCGACGGTCCGGGGCAAGAAGCTGCTCGACGCGATCCGCGCGGGGGAGGGGGGCGGCGTCGAGGTCGCGTGTCCCGCGATCAAGCGCGACTCCGACCGCTTCGACTTCGCCGCCGACGAGTTCGCGACCGCCCGCAAGCGCATCGCGCCGGCTGCACTCCGTGCGCTTGTGTCGGCGTTCGCCGATGACCTGACCGAGCTCGCGGCCGCGTGCCAGCAGCTCATCAGCGATGTGCCCGGCGATCTGACCGAGCAGATCGTCGAGCGGTACTACGGCGGTCGTGTCGAGACGTCCGCGTTCGCCGTCGCCGACACCGCGATCGCGGGCCGCTACGGGGACGCGCTCGTCGCGCTTCGGCACGCGCTCGCATCCGGCGCCGATCCCGTGCCGCTCGTCGCCGCGATCGCGTCGAAGCTGCGCACGATGGCCCGCGTGGCCGGCAGCCGCGAGTCCTCCCAGGCCCTTGCCGCGCGGCTCGGCCTCAAGGACTGGCAGGTCGATCGAGCCCGCCGCGACCTCTCCGGCTGGAACGAGACGTCGCTCGGCATGGCGATCATGGCGGCGGCTCAGGCGGATGCCGACGTGAAAGGCGCCTCGCGCGATCCGGTCTTCGCGCTCGAGCGCCTCGTCACCGTGATCGCGACGCGCGCGCCCTACGGCTCGTAGCGCGGGCACGGAAAAGGCCCGCCCCCTGGGGGACGGGCCTTCTCGAAGCGGCTCGGATCAGAGCGACGCAACCTGCTTGGCGATCGCCGACTTGCGGTTGGCGGCCTGGTTCTTGTGGATGACGCCCTTGCTGACGGCCTTGTCGAGCTTGCGGTTCGCCGCCTTGAGCGACTTCTCAGCGGCGGCCTTGTCGCCCGCCGCGACAGCCTCGCGGGTGTGACGCACGAGGGTCTTCAGCTCGCTCTTCACGGCCTTGTTGCGCTCACGCGCCTTCTCGTTGGTCTTGTTGCGCTTGATCTGCGACTTGATGTTCGCCACGTGTCGACGTTCTTTCGTTCAGAGGTTTTCGATGGAGTGCCGAGTGGCAGGAGAGGGTTGCCGCACGGCGGTCGTGAGGGATGGAACCCACACGCAAGCCAAACAGTGAGTCTACCAGGTCTCGCGCGGTCCCTAAGACTCCCGGCGCTCGAGCGTCGTGAGCGCGAGGTTGAGGATCGCGTTGAACACGCGAGGCCTCATCGCGGTCACGAGGTGGCTCGTGCGGGGGATGACGATGAGCTCGGCGTGCTGCGCGACGCGAGTGAAGAGCCGCTCGTTGACGCGCAGCTGATCGTACTGGCCGTTCACGAACCACAGCGGCACCTCGATGCGGTGCAGCGCCGCGAGCAGGTCGAGCACCGAGAGGCTGCGCAGGGCGACGTCCTGCGCGTCGTACGCGTAGCCGCCGGCGCCGAAGTCGAGTCGCGTCTCGGGCGGCAGCGTGCGATCGAGCACGAGGTCGGCGAGCCGCTGCCCGCGCCCCGGCAGCCGGTCGAACCCGCGCGCGAGCAGGCGGTAGGTCGTGAGACCGACACCGCGTGGGATCGCCGTGCACGACGCCGCGATGAAGCCCGCGACCGGCGGCGGATCCTCCGCGCCGGCGTACTCGATCGAGAGGAGTCCGCCCATCGAGTGTCCGACGAGCAGCACAGGCCCGCGTGCCGCCGCGTCGCGCACCGCGGCGCCGATCGCCTCGAACGCCGAGTCGATCGTGAACACCTCGGACATGCGCGCGCCGTGCCCGGGGAGGTCCACCGCGGTCACCGGATTGCCGCGCTCCGTGAGGTACTCGAGCTGGGCGCGCCACATGGTTGCGGACGTGCGGATGCCGTGCACGAGCACGACCTGCACAACCATGCGATTCAGGTTATGCGGTGCGCGAGGGCGGCGGCGGCATCCGTGAGACCGTGCCATAATCTGCGCGAACAGCGGCCCGCGGCCTGCGTCACGGCCCTCGGCGGTCGGTCAGGACCCGCCCACGTAGAATCGACGGGACATGTCACCGCGCGCCCTGAAGCCTCTCGAGCCGTCCGCGACCCCTCCTGAGCTGATCCGCAACTTCTGCATCATCGCCCACATCGACCACGGCAAGTCCACCTTGGCCGATCGCATGCTGCAGATCACCGGAGTCGTGGCCGACCGCGACATGCGCGCGCAGTACCTCGACCGCATGGACATCGAGCGCGAGCGCGGCATCACGATCAAGTCGCAGGCGGTGCGGATGCCGTGGGCGACCGACGCCGGCACGTTCGCGCTCAACATGATCGACACTCCCGGCCACGTGGACTTCACGTACGAGGTGAGCCGCTCGCTCGCGGCGTGCGAGGGCGCGATCCTCCTCGTCGACGCCGCTCAGGGCATCGAGGCGCAGACGCTCGCGAATCTGTACCTCGCGCTCGAGAACGACCTGCACATCATCCCGGTGCTCAACAAGATCGACCTTCCGGCGGCCGACCCGGAGAAGTTCGCCCTCGAGCTCGCCAACCTCATCGGCGGAGATCCCGACGACGTGATGCGCGTGTCGGGCAAGACGGGGGAGGGCGTCGAGGAGCTGCTCGACCGCATCGTGCGCGACATCCCGGCGCCGAAGGGCCGGGCGGATGCCCCGGCCCGCGCCATGATCTTCGACAGCGTCTACGACGCGTACCGCGGGGTCGTGACCTACGTGCGCATGGTGGACGGCAAGCTCGAGCCGCGCGAACGCATCCAGATGATGTCGACGAAGGCGACGCACGAGCTGCTCGAGATCGGCGTCTCGAGTCCCGAGCCGATTCCGACGAAGGGCCTCGGCGTCGGCGAGGTGGGCTACCTCATCACGGGCGTGAAGGACGTTCGCCAGTCCAAGGTCGGCGACACCATCACGAACCAGCGCAAGCCCGCATCCGAGCCCCTTCCCGGCTATACCGATCCGAAGCCGATGGTGTTCTCGGGGGTCTACCCGATCGACGGCAGCGACTACGCGGAGCTTCGCGAGGCGCTCGACAAGCTCAAGCTGTCGGATGCCTCGCTGCAGTACGAGCCCGAGACGTCGGTCGCGCTCGGCTTCGGCTTCCGCTGCGGCTTCCTCGGCCTGCTGCACCTCGAGATCATCACCGAGCGCCTGTCACGCGAGTTCGACCTCGACCTCATCACGACCGCGCCGAGCGTCGTGTACGAGGTGACGACCGAGACCGGCGAGCACATCACGGTCACGAACCCGAGCGAGTACCCCGACGGCAAGGTCGCGTCGGTGTCGGAGCCCATGGTCAAGGCGGCGATCCTCACGCCGAAGGACTACGTCGGCACCGTCATGGAGCTGTGCCAGTCCCGCCGCGGGGCGCTCCTCGGCATGGACTACCTGAGTGAGGACCGTGTCGAGCTGCGCTACAACATGCCGCTCGGCGAGATCGTGTTCGACTTCTTCGACCAGCTCAAGAGCCGCACGCAGGGCTACGCGAGCCTGGACTACGAGCCCAACGGCTCGCAGGAGGCCGACCTCGTGAAGGTCGACATCCTGCTGCAGGGCGACAAGGTCGACGCGTTCAGCTCGATCGTGCACCGCGACAAGGCGTACGCCTACGGCACGATGATGACCGAGCGCCTGCGCAAGCTCATCCCTCGCCAGCAGTTCGAGGTTCCCATCCAGGCGGCGATCGGCGCGCGCATCATCGCGCGCGAGAACATCCGCGCGATGCGCAAGGACGTCCTCGCGAAGTGCTACGGCGGCGACATCACCCGAAAGCGCAAGCTGCTCGAGAAGCAGAAAGAGGGCAAGAAGCGCATGAAAATGGTCGGCCGGGTCGAGGTTCCCCAGGAGGCGTTCATCGCGGCACTCTCCGGCGACGTCGAGGGCAAGGGCGCCAAGTAGGCGAAGTAGGCTGGAATCCATGCGCCGGGGCACGTTCAAGGACGAGACCGTCGACTACGCCGCCGTCGGGGCGACGCAGGCGCCGGATCTGATGCAGTACCCGCCGGAGCGCAGCATCCCGGCGGAGTCCTCGTGGCGCATCGGCAGCGGCGAGTCCCGTTTCCACACCGCGAGCGAGGCGCTCATGTCGTGGACCGCGCTGCGCGGGGCGGGTCTGACGCTCGCGGACGTGCGCCCCGCATCAGGCCCGATGTACTCGGGCGTGAGCTTCGACAACGAGGGCAACCCGATCGCGCCGAGCAAGCTCGAGGTCGAGCAGCGCTTCGACGCCGACGGCACGCCGTTCGTGAGCGGCGGCATGACGATCCAGCTCGAGGGGCGCGTGCGCGGCATGCGTGCGGGCGGTGAGCTGCGCGTGATCTTCGCCGTCGAGGAGCCCCGCCGCGTCGGCTTCGCCCTGGGCACCGTCGGCGACTCCGTCGTCAGCGGCGAGGAGTCGTTCATGCTCGACTGGCACGACAACGACGAGGTGTGGTTCACCGTGCGGGCGTTCGACCGCCCCGTCGGCATGCTGTACCGCCTGTTCCCGCGGCTCGTGCGGCGCCGCCGGCGCGAGCTGTTCACGCGGTACCTGCGCGCGATCTCGCCGCTGTACGCGACTCCGGCCTGATGGGCGCCGCGCTGCCGATCGGAGAGGCGGTCCCCGCGGACGGCGCGCTCCCCGACGAGACCTCGATCGGTCCCGCGACGCCGTTCAGCGTCTACCTGCACGTGCCTTTCTGCCGCGTGCGCTGCGGATACTGCGACTTCAACACGTACACCTCGAGCGAGCTGCGCGGCGCGCGGCAGGACGAGTACGCCGACACGCTCCTGCGCGAGGTCGCCCTCGCGCGCAACGTGCTCGCGGCGAAGGGCCCGCTGCGTCCCGCCTCCACTGTCTTCTTCGGCGGCGGCACGCCGACGCTCCTGCCGCCCGGCGACCTCGCGCGGATGCTCGCCGGCGTGCGGGACGCCTTCGGGATCGAGGCGGGTGCCGAGGTCACTGTCGAGGCGAACCCCGACACGGTCACGGATGCCACGGCAGCCGAGCTCGCGGCATCCGGCGTCACTCGGCTCTCGATCGGCATGCAGTCGGCCGTCCCGCATGTGCTGGCCGCGCTCGACCGCACGCACGAGCCGGCGAACGTGCGAACGGCCGTCGACGCCGCCCGTGGCGCGGGACTCGACGTGAGCGTGGACCTCATCTACGGCGCGCCCGGGGAATCGCTCGCGGACTGGCGCAGCTCGGTCGAGACCGCGCTGACTCTCGAACCCGACCACGTGTCGGCGTACGCGCTCATCATCGAGGAGGGCACGAAGCTCGAGCGCCAGATCCGCCGGGGCGAGGTTCCCGCGCCCGACGACGACCTGCAGGCCGACATGTACGAGCTCGCCGACGAGCTGCTGGGGGCGACGGGTTTCGAGTGGTACGAGGTCTCGAACTGGGCGCGCGGCGCCGAGCACCGCTCGCGCCACAACCTCGCGTACTGGCGCGGTCACGACTGGTGGGGCTTCGGACCGGGAGCGCACAGCCACGTCTCGGGCGTGCGGTTCTGGAACGTCAAGCATCCCGCCGCATACGCACAGCGCCTCGCCTCGGGCGAGACCCCGGCGGCCGGTCGGGAGAGGACGGATGCGGCGGCCCGCGCCCTCGAGGGCGTGCTGCTGGGGACGCGCATCCGCGAGGGCTACCCCGTCTCGGAACTGCTGGGGGAGGGGCGCCACGCGGTCGCCCGACTCATCGCAGACGGGCTCATCGACGGTGCGGAAGCGCTCCACGGGCGCATCGTGCTGACGCTGCGCGGGCGCCTGCTCGCCGACGCCGTCGTGCGCGCCCTGACGCCGGGGCTGTGAGCCCGCGTTTCTCAGTCGATGCCCCAGGTCGTCCGCTAGAATTGGCACTCACGACAGCAGAGTGCCAAGCGGGAGGGTGAATGGTCAGCGAACGCGGCCTCCAGGTCCTGCGGGCGATCGTGCAGGACTACGTCGACACGAACGAGCCGGTCGGCAGCAAGTCCATCGTCGAGCGGCATGCCTTCGGCGTGTCCGCGGCCACCATCCGCAACGACATGGCCCAGCTCGAAGACGAAGAGTTGATCGTCGCCCCGCACACGTCCTCGGGTCGCGTGCCCACCGACAAGGGCTACCGCGTGTTCGTCGACCACCTCGCGGAGCTGCGCCCGCTGACGTCCGCCCAGCGCTCGGCGATCATGGCGTTCCTCGAAGATGCCGGCGACCTCGACGACCTGCTCGTCCAAACGGTCCGCGCGCTCACGCGCCTGACGGGCCAGGTCGCGATCGTCCAGTACCCCTCCTTCTCGCGTGCGAGCGTCTCGCATGTCGAGCTCGTCCAGCTCGGCGGCGGCCGCATGCTCGTGATCATCGTGACCGACACCGGCCGGGTGTCGCAGCGCCTCGCGAACGTCCGCGGCGAGTACTCCGAAGACGAGGTGCAGCGCCTGCGCGCGGCGGTCTCGTCGGTGATCGTCGGCAGGTCGGTGCGCGACGGCGCCCACCTCGTCGACGAGCGGCTGGCCGAGGCATCCGCCGCCCCCGCGTCGGCGAAGCCGGCCGCCATCGACGACGCGACGGTCGAGCTCCTGCGGGTCGTGTCCGAAGAGCTCGAAGAGTTCCGGCAGGACCGTCTCGTGCTCGCCGGCGCGGCGAACCTCGCTCGGCGCGAGTCGGACTTCCGCGGCAGCATCTATCCGCTGCTCGAGGCGATCGAGGAGCAGGTCACGCTCCTGCGCCTCGTGAGCGAGATGCACGCCGACGACCAGGGACTCTCGGCGAGCATCGGGCGCGAGAACGAGCCGTTCGGACTGGCCGAGGCGTCTGTCGTCGCCAGCGATTACGATGCGACGGGCTCGCTCGCCCGCGTGGGCGTCATGGGTCCGACGCGCATGGACTACCCCACGAACCTCGCGGCGGTGCGAGCCGTCGCGCGCTACCTCACCCGGATGCTCCACGACGAGAACTCGCGCTGACGAGGCATCCGTGACGATCGATCCCGCGGAACGCGGGCGGGAAGGCGAATGTGGCTGACCACGACCACTACGAGGTCCTCGGCGTCTCACGAGACGCCAGCCAGGAGGAGATCAAGAAGGCGTACCGCCGGCTTGCGCGCGAGCTGCACCCCGATGTGAACCCCGGCGAGGAGGCGTCCGAGCGGTTCAAGCTCGTCACCCACGCGTACGACGTGCTGAGCGATCCCGAGCAGCGGCGCCGCTACGACATGGGCGGCGACTCGCCGTTCGGCGGCGCGAACGGGTTCGGCGGGTTCAGCGACATCTTCGAGACCTTCTTCGGGGCGGCGGGCGGCACGCGCGCGGCGCGGCCGCGGTCCCGGCGCGAGCGCGGGCAGGACGCCCTCGTGCGCGTCACGCTCGACCTCAAGGACGTCGTCTTCGGCGTGCACCGCGACATCGAGGTCGACACGGCCGTGCTGTGCGAGACGTGTCAGGGCTCCTGCTGCCAGCCGGGCACGGGGCCCGTCACGTGCGACATCTGCCACGGTGCGGGCTACGTGCAGCGGCAGGTGCGGAGCCTCCTCGGCAACGTGGTCACGAGCCAGCCGTGCACGGTGTGCCAGGGCTACGGCACGACGATCCCGTACCCGTGCGTCACGTGCCAGGGTCAGGGCCGCGTGCGCGCGCGCCGCACGGTGTCGATCGACATCCCGGCCGGCGTCGAGACGGGGCTGCGCCTTCAGCTTCCCGGCTCGGGCGAGGTCGGCCCCGGTGGCGGCCCCAACGGCGACCTCTACATCGAGGTCACGGTCGCCCCCGACGAGGTGTTCAGCCGCGACGGCGACGACCTGCTCGCGACGCTCGAGGTGTCGATGCCCGACGCGATCCTGGGCACGACCACCACGATCGAGTCGCTGGACGGCCCGGTCGACCTCGAGCTGCGCCCCGGCGTCCAGTCCGGCGACGTGATCACGGTCCGCAGCCGCGGCATCACGCCTCTGCGCGGCACGCAGCGCGGTGACCTCCGCATCGGCGTGCACGTCGTGACGCCCACGCGCGTCGACGGGCGATCGCGCACCCTCATCGAGGAGTTCGCGAAGAAGACGAAGCCCCCGGCCCCACGGCTCGCGCATTTCCAGCAGGGACTGTTCGCGAAGCTGCGCGACCGCTTCCGGAACGGCTGACACGGATGCCGCTGCACTTCCTCCTCGATGAGCAGGTGCTCGCGCGCCCGGGCGAGACCGTCGTGCTCACGGGAGCCGAGGCGCACCACGCCGCGAGCGTCCGCCGCGTGCGCGTCGGCGAGGAGGTGACGGTCGGCGACGGTCAGGGCGCGTGGCTCACCGGAACGTGCGAGTCGGTCGCACCGCGCGAGGTCGTCGTGCGGATCGACGGGCGGACGGATGTCCCGGCGCCGGCGCCGCGGGTGGTGCTCGTGCAGGCTCTCGCGAAGGGCGACCGCGACGAGCTCGCGGTGCAGGCGGCGACCGAGCTCGGGGTCGACGAGATCGTGCCGTGGCAGGCGTCCCGGAGCGTATCCCGCTGGGACGCCGCGAAGGCCGCGAAGGGCCGCGCGCGCTGGGCGACGATCGTGCGCGAGGCCGCGAAGCAGGCGCACCGCGCGTGGGTGCCCGAGGTGGGCGGGCTCGTCACCACGAAGCAGCTCACGCAGCGCGTCGCGCAGGGCGGGGCATCCGCGTTCGTGCTCGAGCCGGCCGGTGACGAGCGCCTCACCGCCATCGCCCTGGACCCGGCAGACCCGCGCGACCTCGTGCTCGTCGTCGGTCCCGAGGGCGGCATTGCGCCTGAGGAGCTGCGGGCTCTCGCGGATGCCGGCGCCCGGCTCGTGCGCCTGGGCGGCACCGTGCTGCGCACGTCGACCGCCGGCCCTGCTGCGCTCGCCATCGTGAATGCGGCGCTGGGTCGCTGGTGACCCACGCCGCGCGAACGGCTCGCTAACTAGACTTGTCCGCATGAGCGAACCCTCGATCTTCACGCGCATCTTCACCGGTGAGATCCCGTCCGAGATCATCGCGCAGACCGAGAACGTGTTCGCGATCCGCGACATCAACCCGCAGGCGCCCGTGCATCTGCTCGTGATCCCCAAGTCTCAGGAGTACCGCGATGTCGTCGAGCTCGCCGCCGGCGACCCCGATCTGCTCACCGAGATGATCGGGCTCGCCAACACCCTCGCATCCGAGCACGCCGACGGCGACTTCCGGCTGATCTTCAACCGCGGCGCCGGCGCCGGCCAGACGGTGTTCCATGTTCACGCCCATGTCCTCGCCGGGGGACTGGAGGAGAGAAGTCTTTGACCGACAACGAACCCGCCGTCGAGCGGGTCTACGCCGACGGAGTCGCCATGGTGCAGCTCCTCGGTCCCCAAGACCGCCTGCTGCGCGTCGTCGAGCGTGAGCACCCCGACGTCGACGTCCACGTGCGCGGCAACGAGATCACCCTCACCGGCGACGCTCCCGCCGTCGCCGCGGCCCGTGCGCTCGTCGACGAGCTGCTCGCGATGACGAAGGCGGGGCAGGGCCTGGATCCGGTCGACGTGACGTCGTCGAACCGCATCCTGCAGTCCGAGGGGGGTCCGCGCCCGTCGGAGGTGCTCGGCGAGGCGATCCTGTCGACACGCGGCAAGGTCATCCGCCCGAAGACGCTCGGGCAGAAGGCGTATGTCGACGCGATCGAGGAGAACACGATCGTGTTCGGCATCGGTCCTGCCGGAACGGGCAAGACCTACCTCGCGATGGCGAAGGCTGTGCAGGCGCTGCAGCGCAAAGAGGTCAACCGCATCATCCTGACGCGCCCGGCCGTCGAGGCGGGGGAGCGGCTCGGATTCCTGCCGGGCACGCTCACCGACAAGATCGACCCGTATCTGCGACCGCTGTACGACGCCCTCAACGAGATGATGGACCCCGAGCTCGTGCCCAAGCTCATGGCGACGGGCACGATCGAGGTCGCGCCGCTCGCCTACATGCGCGGTCGCACGCTCAACGACTCCTTCGTCGTGCTCGACGAGGCCCAGAACACGACCCCTGAGCAGATGAAGATGTTCCTCACGCGTCTGGGCTTCGGCACCAAGATGGTCGTCACCGGCGACATCACCCAGATCGACCTCCCGCAGGGGTCGTCGGGTCTGCGGCTGGTCACGCGCGTGCTCAAGGAGGTCGACGACATCCACTTCGCGTACCTCACGAGCGACGACGTCGTGCGTCACACGCTCGTCGGCCGCATCGTCGACGCGTACAGCGAGTACGACGAGCGACGCATCGCGGCCCGGCGCGAGCGGGACGAGGCATCCGAGTTCGCCAATCGGGCCGAGCGGCGCGCCGCCCGTCCCAGCGGACCGCGTGACCACCTGCCGAAACGAGGTCGCTCATGACGATCGAGATCACGAACGAGTCGGGCCTCGAGGTCGACGAGACGGTCCTCCTGCGGCTCATGGAGCACAGCCTGGCCGAGCTGCACGTGAGCCCGGATGCCGATGTGGCGATCCTCCTCGTCGACGAGGGCGCGATGGAGGCGCTGCACGTGCAGTGGATGGACGAGCCCGGGCCGACCGACGTGCTGAGCTTCCCGATGGACGAGCTGCGGCCGGGCACGGAGGAGATGCCGACGCCCCCGGGGCTGCTCGGCGACATCGTCCTGTGCCCGCAGGTCGCCGAGACCCAGGCGGTCGCAGCCAAGCACTCCACGATGGACGAGCTCGTGCTGCTCACGACGCATGGCCTGCTGCACCTGCTCGGATTCGATCACGCCGAGCCCGAGGAGGAGCGCGAGATGTTCGGGCTGCAGAAGAGCCTCATCACCGCGTTCCAGGGCTCGGAACGCCGGCGCGGCCGCGCATGACCGAAGCCCTCCTGCTCGTCGCGGCGGTGCTGCTCATGGCCTTCGGCGCGTTCATGGTGGCGATCGACGCGGCGCTGAGCGTCACGTCACGCGCCGACCTCGCGGAGCTCGCGGCGAACGGACGCAACGCGAACTCGCTGCGCCGCATCGGCGACGACCCCGAGGCGCACGAGAACGCGGTCGTGTTCATCCGCGTCCTCGCCGAGACCACGGCCGCGGTGCTCATCACCGTCGCGTTTACGCTGCTGTTCGACAACATCTGGTGGGCGATGCTCGCAGCGGCCCTGCTCACGACCGGCGTGTCGTACGTCGTCGTGGGAACGGGTCCTCGCAACCTCGGCCGCCAGCATGCGCGCGGCCTGCTGAAGAGCGCGGCGCCGGTCGTGCGGGGTGTGCGCATCATCCTCGGGCCGCTCGCGCACGGGCTGGTCGCGCTGAGCACGCGTATCACGCCGGGCGGGTCGCGGGGCTCGTCGTTCGCGTCGGAGGAGCAGCTGCTCTCGATCATCGACGAAGCCGCCGAGAACGAGCTCATCGAGGAGGACGACCGCGAGCTCATCCACTCGGTGTTCGACTTCACCGACACCTACGTGCGCGCGGTGATGGTGCCGCGCACCGACATGGTGACCGTCGACGCGAACGCGTCGACGCGTGAGGCGATGGCGATCTTTCTCGACAAAGGCGTCTCGCGCATCCCGATCGTCGACGACGAGGCGGATGACGTCGTCGGGGTGCTCTATCTCAAGGACCTCGTGCAGTTCGGCTTCCGCGACGAGAACGGGTGGCGCGACGCGCCCATCAGCCGCATCAGCCGTCCCGCGGTCTTCGTGCCCGAGTCGATGCGCGCCGAGACGCTGCTGCAGCAGATGAAGCGCGACGCCGTGCACGTGTGCCTCGTCGTCGATGAGTACGGAGGCGTGTCGGGGCTCGTGACGCTCGAGGATCTCATCGAGGAGCTCGTCGGCGAGATCGCCGACGAGTACGACCCCCGAGCCGACGAGGTCACCGAGGTCGAGCCGGGCCGCTACCGCGTGAGCGCGCGCCTCGGGCTCGACGAGGTCGGCGACCTGTTCGGCATCGAGCTCGAGGACGAGGACGTCGACTCGATCGGCGGCCTGCTCGGCAAGGCGCTCGGCCGCATCCCGCAGCCGGGGGCGACTGCCGAGTACGAAGGGCTCATCATGACCGGCGGGGCCTCACGAGGGCGTGGCCGCGGCATCGCGACGGTCTTCGTCGAACGCAGCGCCGCACTCGAGGCGGCCGAGGACGCGTTCAACGGCCGGTCGCCGCGCACGGGTGAGATCCGCACCGTGCGCCCGCGCACAGGCGAGGTGCGCATTGTGAGGAGAGGGGAACGGGATGTCTGATCCGGTGGAGGACCCGGGCGAGCAGTCGACCGCGACGCACTCGGGCTTCGTCACGTTCGTCGGCCGCCCCAACGTGGGCAAGTCGACGCTCATGAACGCGCTCGTCGGTGAGAAGGTCGCGATCACGAGCGACAAGCCGCAGACGACACGGCGCGCGATCCGCGGCATCCTGAACCGTCCCGGCGGACAGCTCGTCGTCGTCGACACGCCGGGCCTCCACAAGCCCCGCACTCTCCTCGGCCAGCGACTCAACGACCTCGTCGAGCAGGTGCTCGGCGACGTCGACGTCATCGGCTTCTGCGTCCCCGCGACCGAGAAGGTCGGCCCCGGAGACCGGCGCATCGCCGAGTCGCTGACCGGGTATCCGCGGGCCAGGAAGGTCGCGATCGTGACGAAGACGGATGCCGCGACCCGCGAGCAGATCACCGAGAGGCTCATCGAGGTCGACAGCCTCCGCGAGGACTGGGCGGCGGTGATCCCGCTGTCGGCGCTCACGCGCGACCAGCTCGACGTGCTCACCGACCAGCTCCTCACCCTCATGCCCGAGGGTCCGGCGCTGTATCCGGAGGACGTCGTCACGGACGAGTCGCTGGAGGACCGCGTCGCCGAGATCATCCGCGAAGCCGCGCTCGAGGGCGTGCGCGACGAGCTCCCGCACTCGATCGCCGTCACGATCGACGACATCGAGGAGCGCGAGACCGGCTCGATGACCGACGTCTACGCGAACATCATCGTCGAGCGCGACAGCCAGAAGGCGATCATCATCGGACGCAAGGGCTCGCGCCTGCGCGACGTCGGCGCGAAGGCGCGCGCACAGATCGAGCCGCTCATCGGCACGAAGGTGTTCCTCAAGCTGCACGTTCGCGTCGCGAAGGAGTGGCAGCGCGACCCGAAGCAGCTGGGGCGGCTGGGGTTCTGAGATCGGCTCACTGCATGCGGCGTAGACTCGCGACCATGGAGACGGTCACGACTCCGCTGCCGTGGACCGACCCGCGCGACGAGCTTGAGGTCGGAGTCCTCATGGCGAACGGACGACTCGCTCCGCGGCGGTTCGCGAACCGTGCGGAGGCCGAGGCGTGGGCGCGCCCCGAAGAGGGCGACCGCGTCGTGGAGTACAACCTCATCTGCGAGTGCGACAGCTGAGGCATCCGGCGCAGCAGGCGCTCAGCCCGAGACCTCGCGCAACATCGAGGTGACGAACACGACTTTCGCGCCGTACTCCGCGTCGACCGCGTCCTGCCACGTGCCGTCGTCCCACGGCACGTCGACCCACAGGTAGCCGCGGTCGGGATACGACGAGAGGTACGCGTCGCCCATCTTCGACGGCAGCTCCTCCTGGATCTCGAGCAGCCGCGCCTCGGAGGTCTCGCCCTCGACGCCGCCGGCCGGGTCATCCGGGCGCATCGGGTCGTACAGCGCCAGCATGATCGGCGGTTGCGTCACACTGAACGTCTCGCCGTCGAAGGTGCCGGTCACCGCGTACGCGCCCCACGTCACGTCGCCCGAGGTCTCGCTCCCCTCGACGCCGTCCCACGTCCAGCCCTCGAGCGGGAAGCCGGAGCACTGCGGCGGCCAGGACTCGGCGACGGGGCCGACGCACAGCTCGGCCTCTCCGCCCTTGTCGAGCACGGTTCCCGTCGCGACGACCTCGCCCTCCGGCGGGTCGGGCCACGTCGTTCCGAGGCTCGCTCCGGGCGGGGGAGCGTCGGCGGAGGGGGTGGCGCACGCGGACAGCGTGAGGGTGCCGGCCGCCACGATCGCGAGGGCGGCAGCGTGCAAGACGGAGACTCGTCGGTGAGGACTCATACCCGTTACGTGTCGCGAATCGCGCGATCGTCTCACGAGTTGAGCTGGAGGTAGGAGATGGTCCGAGGGTAGGCGGATTCTCACGCAGACAACCTACGGGCGGACCATCTCCTACTTTCGCAACCGGATTGGTCGGGTCGTGGCGGGCGCTTTCCGAAGCGGATGCCCCGCCCAGCGGCATCCGCATTGGCATCGCCCCCCGGGACGGGTGTACTCTCGGTCCATGCGCTTCGGCGGGCTCCTTCTTCTTAGCCGCCGCGACGAGGCTTCGTTCTAGGGCCTTTCTCGTCGCGGAGCTCGGTGTTGGCCCGCGACATCTGACGAGGAAGCAGCCCCCATCATGGAGAACCACCAGAAGCCGTCGTCCATGCCGGTCCACAAGTACCGGCCTTTCCACGAGCAGATCCGGGTCGACCTGCCCGACCGCACGTGGCCAGATCGGCGCATCGCGAAGGCGCCCCGCTGGTGCGCCGTCGACCTGCGCGACGGCAACCAGGCGCTCATCGACCCGATGAGCCCGGAGCGCAAGCGCATCATGTTCGACCTGCTGGTGCGCATGGGCTACAAGGAGATCGAGGTCGGATTCCCGAGCGCGAGCCAGACCGACTTCGACTTCGTGCGCCAGCTCATCGAAGAGAACCTCATCCCCGACGACGTCACGATCCAGGTGCTGACCCAGGCCCGCGAGGAGCTGATCGCCCGCACGTACGAGGCGATCCGCGGCGCCAAGCAGGCGATCGTGCACCTGTACAACTCGACGAGCATTCTCCAGCGCGAGGTCGTGTTCCGCACCGACAAGCAGGGCGTCATCGACATCGCGATGAACGGCGCCCGCTGGTGCAAGCAGTACGAGGCGACGGTCCCCGAGACGACCGTCTACTACGAGTACTCGCCCGAGAGCTACACGGGCACCGAGCTCGAGTTCGCGGTCGAGGTGTGCAACCGCGTGATGGAGGTCTTCGTCCCGACTCCGGAGCGCAAGGTCATCATCAACCTGCCGGCGACCGTCGAGATGGCGACCCCGAACGTGTACGCCGAC
Organism: Microbacterium immunditiarum; assembly: GCF_013409785.1. Classification (NCBI taxonomy): domain Bacteria; kingdom Bacillati; phylum Actinomycetota; class Actinomycetes; order Micrococcales; family Microbacteriaceae; genus Microbacterium; species Microbacterium immunditiarum. Next base: position 2,749,892 of record NZ_JACCBV010000001.1, on the reverse strand, counting down.
TCGATCGAGTGGATGTCGCGTCACCTGAACCACCGCGAGAACGTCATCCTGTCGCTGCACCCGCACAACGACCGCGGCACCGCCGTCGCGGCGGCGGAGCTGGGCTACATGGCCGGCGCCGACCGCATCGAGGGCTGCCTGTTCGGCAACGGTGAGCGCACCGGCAACGTCGACATCGTCGCGCTGGGCGTGAACCTGCTGACGCAGGGCATCGACCCGCAGATCGACTTCAGTGACATCGACCAGGTCAAGCGCACGGTCGAGTACTGCAACCAGCTGCCCGTCCACGAGCGCAGCCCGTGGGCCGGCGACCTGGTCTTCACAGCGTTCAGCGGGTCGCACCAGGACGCCATCAAGAAGGGCTTGGAGGCCAGGGAGGCCCGTGCGGCCGCCGAAGGCGTCCCGGTCGACGAGCTGGAATGGGCCGTTCCGTACCTGCCGATCGACCCGAAGGATCTCGGCCGCTCCTACGAGGCTGTCATCCGGGTCAACTCGCAGTCCGGCAAGGGCGGCGTCGCCTACCTGCTGAAGAGCGACCACGCGCTCGACCTGCCGCGCAGGCTGCAGATCGAGTTCTCCGGCGTCGTGCAGGCGAAGACGGATGCCGAGGGCGGGGAGGTCACCAGCGACGAGATCTGGCGCATCTTCACCGACGAATACCTGCCGGCGGCCGACGCCGGCGAGCGCTGGGGCCGCTTCGAGCTGCTCGCGACCCGCACGCAGAGCGACATGTCGGGCGATGTCTCGCTCGAGGTCACGCTGCGCGACGGCGACGACCGGGTCGAGGCGACCGGTCACGGGAACGGCCCGGTCGCGGCGTTCCTGGAGATCGTGCGCGCGCACGGGTTCGACGTGACCCTCTACGACTACATCGAGCACGCGCTGAGCTCCGGCGGCGACGCGCAGGCGGCGGCGTATGTCGAGCTGCAGGTCGACGGCGAGCGCCTGTGGGGCGTCGGCATCGACAGCGACATCTCGACGGCGTCGCTCAAGGCGATCGTCTCGGGCGTCAACCGCGCGATCCGCACGCGTGAGCGCGAGCGCACCGAGGAGCTCGCGGCGGTCTGACTCCAGTTCGTCGGCGCCGGGCCCGCGTCAGCCGGCGTCGGGCCCGGGCTTGACGATCGGGATCGCGCTCGTCTCGACGGCGACGCGACGCCGGTGCAGTGCGCGCTGCTCGGGCAGCGAGATGTCGAAGATCACCGCGAGCACGCGGATCACCGCCGTCACGACGACGCACACGATCGCGGCCGGGATCAGCGCGAGCCCGGCCGCGTTCGAGATCGCGAGCACGGCGCATCCGACCCCTGCCGCAACGGCGTAGAGCGAGCCGACGTGCATGATCGCGACCGGCAGTCCCATGATCATGTCGCGCAGGATGCCGCCGCCGACGGCGGAGCATACGCCGACGAACACCGCCGGCACGGGTGGCAGCCCGAGCGCGAGCGCCTTGCTCGTGCCGAACGCGCCGAACAGCCCGATCACGATCGCGTCCAGGCCCACGATGACCGCGTTGAGGCGCTGGAAGAGTCCCGCGAGCAGCATCCCCACAAGGGAGGCGCACACCGCGGTGAGCAGATACCAATTGCTCTGGAGCGTGACGGGCGTCACGTTGAGCAGCAGGTCGCGGATGAGACCGCCGCCCATGCCCATGACGATCCCGATGATGGCGACGCCGAGCAGGTCGAGCCGTCGCTGACCCCGGAACCCCGACGCGAAGAGCGCGCCCTGGATGCCGCCAAGGCCCACGGCGATCAGATCCGCCCACAGCGGGATCACCAAGACGGGTTCGTCCACGAACCCATTGTGGCGGGAGGTCAGGCATGTGCGAACGCACCGCCGCCATGAATCCGTCGACGTCGTCGACCCACAGGCGCACGGCCTCGATGCGATCGTCTGCGTGGGGGAGCCGCACCTCGATCGGGTGCTCCAGCTCGATGCGGACTGCTCCGATTCGTCCGCCCCGCCTGCCCGGACCGTCGGCGCCGCGGCGGATAATGGACGGGTGCCCACCTACCGCGACGAAGTCGTGGTCCTGCGCACCCACAAGTTGGGTGAAGCCGACCGCATCGTGACGCTGCTCAGCCGACGCCACGGCAAGCTGCGCGCGGTCGCGAAGGGGGTGCGGCGCACGTCGTCGCGCTTCGGAGCCCGGCTCGAGCCCTTCATGGTCGCCGACGTCCAGCTCTACCAGGGCCGCTCGCTCGACATCGTGCAGCAGGCGGAGTCGCTCGGTGCGTACGGTGCCGACATCGCGGTCCACTACGACCGCTACACCGCCGCGAACGCGATGGTCGAGGCGGCCGACCGCCTCAACGAGGCGGAGGCGACGCCCAACCAGTACCTGCTGCTCGTGGGAGGGCTGCGCGCGCTCGCGCGAGGCGAACATGCCTCGCGCAGCATCCTCGACTCGTACCTGCTCCGCGCGATGGCGCTTTCGGGCTGGGCGCCCTCGCTCGCGGAGTGCGCCCGGTGCGGCGCGAGCGGTCCGCACGACGCGTTCGTGGCCCAGCTCGGCGGCATGGTGTGCCGCGACTGCGCCCCGACGGGCGCGGCGAGGCTCGGCGGCGACTCGGCACGCCTGCTCCGCTCGCTCATGGCGGGGGAGTGGGACGAGGTCGATGCCGCCCCACCCGCGGCGGCGGCCGCGGCATCCGGTCTCATCGCCGCCTACGCCCAGTGGCACCTGGAGCGTGGCATCCGCTCGCTGTCGCACGTGGAGGCGCCTCGGTGACACCCAAGCCCTACACGCACCGCGACGCCGTTGCATATCGCCCGCTCGACTGGACGGGCATCCATCCTCCGGCGTTCCCGGCGGGGAGCGTGCCGAAGCACGTCGCGATCGTCATGGACGGCAACGGCCGCTGGGCGAACCGCCGCGGCCTGCCGCGCATCGAGGGGCACAAGGCCGGCGAGGAGGTGCTGCTCGACGTCGTCGCGGGAGCGATCCAGACGGGCGTGGAGCACCTGTCGGTGTACGCGTTCTCGACCGAGAACTGGGCGCGCTCGCCCGACGAGGTCCGTTTCCTCATGGGCTACAACCGCGACGTGCTGCACCGCCGTCGCGACCAGCTCAACGAATGGGGCGTGCGCGTGCGGTGGTCGGGGCGCAAGCCCCGGCTGTGGGGATCGGTCATCAAGGAGCTCCAGTTCGCCGAGGAGCTCACGGCCGGCAACGACGTGCTCACGCTGACGATGTGCATCAACTACGGCGGACGGGTCGAGCTCGTCGACGCGATGCGCGAGATCGCCGGCGAGGTCGCGGCAGGACGCCTCAAGCCGTCGGCGATCACCGAGAAGACTGTGCGCCGGCACCTGTACCAGACCGACATGCCCGACGTCGATCTGTTCATCCGTTCGTCGGGCGAGCAGCGCACGTCGAACTTCCTGCTGTGGCAGTCCGCGTACGCCGAGTTCGTGTTCCTCGACACGCTGTGGCCCGACTTCAGCCGCACGGATCTGTGGCGCGCGATCCAGATCTACCTCGACCGCGATCGCCGCTTCGGCGGCGCCGTGGACCAGCCCGCGCCGCCTGCGCTCTGACGGGCTCTTCTGCCACGGATGCCGCGGGCGTATCCTGCGGGCGAGTGGATGCTCCTCTCCTGTGGGGCACGGCGGAACGCCGTGGTCAGGAGGTGTCTCATGGACCGTACCCGACGCCCGGCCCGGCGCGCCGCGGTGGTGGCTGCGATGGTGGTGGGCGCGGTGCTCGCGCTCGCGTCGTGCGCGCCCGTATCGGACGAGGACACCGCGGATGCCACGGCCACCCCGACACCGACGCAGACGACCGAGGCGCCGACGCCGACGCCGACCGGCAACGGCAGCGGCGGCAACGGCAACGGCGGGGACGGCCCCGTGGACCCGGCACAGCAGACACGCCGCAGCGGCCCGGCCGCGGAGTACGGCGGGCCGCCCTTCGGAGACCAGGGCGCCGAGTTCCTCGGTGACGGCCAGTGGTGCTCCACCGTGGCGCTCTTCTGGGGCGACGCCCCACCGCCCGTCAACGTGGCGTTCACCATCGACGGCGTGGCGTCCCACCCGGCGGGAGCCCTCAGCGCGCAGCCGCAGGTGTGCGGCAATGCGGGTGCCACGACGTCGTGCATCGGGTTCACGATGACGCCCGAGACCGGATCGGTGTTCTGCAGCATGCTCCTCACGGCCGGGCCGTCGTTCCCCGGGCAGGCGACCGTCACCTTCGTCGGCACGTTGGTGTGCACCGAGGCTCAGTACTGCGACGCCGCGATGGCGCGCCCCGCCAGCCCTGGTCCGCCGATCGTCATCACCGACCCCGGTCAGCCGGACGAAGAGCCCGATCCGCCGACCGAGACGGATCCGCCGATCGACGACACCGAATCACCCGAGAGCGAGGCGCCGTGACGACCACCTCCCGACACGAGCCTGAGGCCGCGGCATCCGTCGCGCCGATCGGTCACGGACCCGTCGGCGATCCGACGCGATCCGAGACCGATGCGATGCCCTCCGTTGAACCCGCCCCGGCTCCCGCGCCCGCCGACACCATCCCCGGGCCGCCCAACTTCGCGTTCGAGAAGTGGATGAGCTTCCTGTCGTCTTTCGTCGCGCCGGTCACGCTCATCACGGCCCTGCTCTTCTACTTCGGGTACGTGTCGTCGCGCACGTTCTTCGCGTACTTCGGCATCGACGTCGAGGTGCTCGGGCTCAGCAACCAGGCGTTCGTGATGCGCAGTCCCGGCGCGCTGTTCGTGCCGCTCGTGCTGGCCCTCATCGTCGCCGCGGGGCTGGTGGTGGGGCATCGGCTGCTGCGCAAGCGACTCAGGACCGCGGATGCCACGACCCGCACGCGCGTCGTGTCGGCGATCGCGTGGACGGGCATCGGCCTCATCCTCGCCGGCATCGCGCTCGCGCTGCTGTGGGGCGTGTTCGGGGGTTGGGAACTCGCCCCGCTCATCACGCCTCTCCTGCTCGCGGTCGGTGCGGGGCTCGCCGCGTACGCCGCCTCGACGGTGCGCGCGCTGCGCGGCGGCTCGGAGGGACGCGCGCTCGTGGTCCTGCTCGTCGTGGCCATGGTCGCGGGCGCCTTCTGGGCCACGGCCACTCTCGCGGAGTGGTGGGGGCGCGGCCAGGCGCGGGCGCTGGCGGCCGACCTGACGTCGCTGCCTGCGGTCGTGCTGGACACGCAGGAGCGGATGTTCCCCGGCAACGACCAGATCATCTTCCAGGAGCTGGAGCCGTTCGAGGAAGGGCAGATGTACCGCTATCGGTATCACGGCCTGCGGCTGCTCGTGCAGGGCGGCGGACGGCTGTTCCTCGTGCCGGATCAGTGGTCGCCCGATGCCTCGACCCTCGTCGTGCCTTACGACGACACCGTCCGCGTGCGGTTCCGGTTCTTTCCCGACGCGAACCCGCCGGGCTGATCATGCTTCCGCGGGAATAGATTGTCCGTCGTCGCCGGTTGTTCCCGGCATGACGGATGCCATCAAGATCGACGTGTGGTCGGATATCGCCTGCCCCTGGTGCTACATCGGAAAGCGGAACCTCGAGAACGGACTCGCTGCGGCATCCATCGATGAAGACGCACCCGTCGTGGAGGTGACATATCACTCGTTCGAGCTGTCGCCCGACACGCCCGTGGACTTCGAAGGCGACGAGCTGGATTACCTGTCGACGCACAAGGGCATCTCGCGCGAGCAGGCGCAGTCCATGATCGACCGCGTCACGGGAGTCGCTGCTCAATCCGGCCTCGACTACCGCTACGACCTCCTCAAGCACACGAACACCGTGAAGGCGCACGAGCTGCTGCACTTCGCGAAGGCGCACGGCCGCCAGCTCGAGCTCGCCGAGCGCCTCATGTCGGCCTACTTCGTCGAGGGCCGCCACCTCGGCCGCACCGACGTGCTCGTGGAGCTCGCTGCCGAAGCGGGACTCGACGCGGATGCCGCGCGCGAGGCCCTCGAGTCGCGCCAGTACCTCAGCGAGGTGCGCGCCGACCAGAAGCAGGCCGCCGCGTACGGGATCAACGGCGTGCCGTTCTTCGTGATCGACGGCAAGTACGGCGTGTCGGGAGCTCAGCCCCCCGAGGCGTTCGCGCAGATCGCGCGCCAGGTGTGGACGGAGCACCGCGCGGTCGAGGCGACTGCCGACGAGGATGCGGAGCGCGTGACCGCCGAGGTCTGAGCCGGGCCGCACGAAGCGAGCGAGGCGAACGTCCCCGGCGACACTCGATACGCTCGGGTGAGAGCACGCGGCGTTCACGAGGAGCGCCGCCCAGACGAGCGGCAGGAGGCCGGCGTGGCGGTGGATTTCGGAGATGGTGGGGCCTTCATCCTCGGTGGCAGCGGAGGGCTCGGCAGTGCCATCTCCCACGCGTTCGCCGCAGCCGGCGTTCCGGTCGCGATCACATACCGCACCCGTGAGGCGGCCGCCGAGGCAGTCGTGGCAGAGGTCCGCTCCCAGGGCTCCGACGCGGAGAGCTTCGCCGTCGATGCAACCGATCCTCAGTCGATCGCTCAGGCGATGGAGTCTGCGAGTGCCCGTTTCGGGGGTCTGCACAGCGTCGTCTACGCCGCGGGACCGAACTTCACTCCGGAGTTCTTCAGCCGCACGCAGCCGGAGGTGTGGGACGACTGGCTGCGCGGCGACGCGCTCGCCGCGATCAATCTCGCGCAGGCCGCCCTTCCGCACCTCCGGAAGACCGCTGGATCCTTCACCGCGTTGACCACGTACCAGGCAGGGCTGGTCGAGATCCGTGGCGGGACGTCGGCGATCTCGAAGGCTGCGGTGGATCGTATGGTCGCCGTCATCGCGAAGGAGGAGGGGCGATTCGGCGTCCGCGCGAACAGCGTGCAGTGCGGGTGGTACGACGTCGAGGCGAATCGGCGGCTTTTCGCGGAGAACCCCGGACTCGAGGCTCAGAAGGCGGCAGCGATCCCGCTGCGCCGGCTGGGCAGCCGCGACGAGATCGGCGCGACGGTGGTGTTCCTCTCCTCCCGCAGGGCCGGGTTCATCACGGGCGTGAATCTCACCGCGGACGGTGGGGAGTCGCTCTGAGCCACCGCGAGCCGCGGTGACCTGCGGAATCAGGCCCGGCGCGGATCGCGAACGGTCGCGACGCGGTGCTTGATCCGCCAGCCCTCTTCCGTGCGATGCATCAGGTCGTCGTAGTCGCCGAGCCAGAACGTTCCGTCATGGGTGTGGACGAACCACTTCGCCTTGACGCGCACGCCGTCCTCCGCTTCGTAGACCCAGACGTTGGTCATCGAGTGGACGAGCGGGTGGGGCGGCTTGCCCTTCGCGAACCAGGCGCAGATCGCCTCGAGTCCCTCCTTGTAGCTGTTGGGACCGGCGCCCCGACCGTCGAAGACGGCATCGGTGCTGAACACACGGGCCAGCAGCGCGGGGTCCTCCGCATCGACGGCGTGCCCGTACAGCGCCTGCAGCTGCTGGATCTCGACGATGTCATCGGTGCTCAGCGCCATCCGTCGGCCCCTCTCCACTCATCCTTCGCCTGAGGAGAGTATGCACGGACGCGAGTGCCCGTCCGAATCACCGCGGCAAGCTCGCCTCGATCGCCTCGACGATCGCGGGGTCATCCGGGCGAACCGGGGTGCGGAAGCGACGCACGGAGCCGTCCGGCGACACGAGGAACTTCTCGAAGTTCCACCCGACGTCGCCCGACTGGGCCTCGTCGTCGGCAGTCCGCTTGAGGGCCTCGTACAGCGGAACCGTGCCCTCGCCGTTGACCTCGACCTTGTCCATGATCGGGAAGGTCACGCCCCACGTCGTCGAGCAGTACTCGAGGATCTCGTCGATCGAGCCGGGCTCTTGCCCCTTGAACTGGTTGCACGGGAAGCCGAGCACCGTGAAGCCGCGGTCGCCGTAGTCCCGTTGCAGCTGCTCGAGCTGCTCGTACTGAGGCGTGAAGCCGCACCGGGACGCCACGTTGACGACGAGGACCACCGTGTCGCCGTAGTCGGCGAGGGTCGCCGTGCTGCCGTCGGCGGTGCGGAAGGGGATGTCGCGGAGATCTGTCGCCGTGGAGGTCATGTCCCCAGGCTAGAGCGAATCGCGGGGCTCGGGAGCGGGAACGGGCCGGATTCGGGAGCTTCCTCCACAGGCGTGGTCCCGGCTCGCATGACGCACGCGGCATCCGCGTCCAGCCCTGATTCGGCTTGAGATGGGAAGATGGTCGGGTGACTTCCGCACTCGTCGATGCGCCCGCACGCGCGCTGTCCATCGGGCCCATCCAGCTCGATGCCCCCGTCGTGCTCGCGCCCATGGCGGGCATCACCAACACGGCGTTCCGGCGACTGTGCCGCGAGTACGGCGCCGGGCTCTACGTGAGCGAGATGATCACGACGCGCGCCCTCGTCGAGCGCAACGCCACGACGATGCGCCTCATCACGCACCACGAGTCCGAGACACCCCGCTCGATCCAGCTCTACGGCGTCGACCCGGCGACGACCGAGGCGGCGGTGCGGCTGCTCGTCGAAGAGGACCGCGCCGATCACATCGATCTGAACTTCGGATGCCCCGTGCCCAAGGTCACGCGCAAGGGTGGCGGCTCCGCGCTGCCGTGGAAGCTCGGGCTCTTCCGCGACATCGTCACGCGCGCCGTGCGCGCCGCGGGCGACATTCCGCTGACCGTCAAGATGCGCAAGGGCATCGACGCCGACCACCTGACCTACCTCGACGCGGGCCGCATCGCCGAAGACGCGGGCGTCGCCGCCGTCGCGCTGCACGCCCGCACCGCCGCCGAGTTCTACTCCGGCGAGGCGGACTGGTCCGCGATCGCCGCGCTGAAGGAGGCGGTCACGAGCGTCCCCGTCCTCGGCAACGGCGACATCTGGAGCGCCGACGACGCGGTGCGCATGATGGACGAGACCGGCTGCGACGGCGTCGTCGTGGGTCGCGGATGCCTGGGCCGCCCGTGGCTTTTCGGCGACCTCACCGCGGCGTTCGGCGCCCAGAGCCGCACGGTCGACGCGACGCTCGGCTTCGTCGCGCAGGCGTTCCGTCGCCACGCCGAGCTGCTCGTCGAGTTCTTCGACGACGAGGGTCGCGGGTGCCGCGATATCCGCAAGCACGTCGCGTGGTATTTCAAGGGCTACCCGGTCGGCGGTGACACGCGTGCGCGCCTCGCGACCGTGTCGTCCCTGGCCGAGATCGAGGAGCTCCTCGCCACGCTCGACCTCGACGCGCCGTACCCCGGCGCCGCCGCCGAGGGGCAGCGCGGCCGTGCCGGAAGCCCCAAGCGACCGGCGCTGCCCGAAGGCTGGCTCGACTCGCGCGAGGTCGGGGCCGAGGCATCCGCCACCCTCGCCGAAGCGGAACTCGACACCAGTGGCGGCTGACGGCGCCGGAGCGGTCGGCGTCGCGTCGGGGCGACCGGAGGGCTACGACGACGCGGATGCCGCGCGCTTCCACATCGAACGCCACCGGTCGCAGCGCGACGACTTCGCCCGCGATCGCGCCCGCGTGCTGCACTCGGCGGCCCTGCGCCGCCTCGCGGCGAAGACCCAGGTGCTGAGCCCTGCGAGCCCCGCCGACTTCGCACGCAACCGCCTCACGCACTCGCTCGAGGTCGCACAGGTCGGGCGTGAGCTCGCCACGGCCCTGATGCTGTCGCCCGACGTCGTCGACACGGCGTGCCTGAGCCACGACCTCGGGCATCCGCCGTTCGGTCACAACGGTGAGCGGGCGCTCAACGACTGGGCCGACGACATCGGCGGCTTCGAGGGCAACGCGCAGACCCTGCGCATACTCACGCGCCTCGAGCCGAAGGTGCTCGGAGGCGACGGCCGCACGTACGGGCTCAATCTCACGCGCGCGAGCCTCGACGCGACGTGCAAGTACCCCTGGACGGCGGAGCACCCGCTGCCCGATCCCGGCGGGCGCCTCAAGTTCGGCGTGTACCCCGACGACGAAGACGTCTTCCGCTGGATGCGCGAGGGCGCGCCCGGGCGCGTGCGCTGCATCGAGGCAGAGGTGATGGACCTCTCCGACGACATCGCCTACTCGGTGCACGACTTCGAAGACGCGATCGTGAACGGCTACCTCGACCCCGCGCGCCTCGCGGACGCGGGCGAGCACGACGCACTGCTCCGCGCGATCCAGTCGTGGGTGGGCTTCGACTTCGCCCTCGACGAGCTCGAGGACGCCCTGTACCGGCTCATGCGGATGCCCGAGTGGATCCGCACGTTCGACGGCACGCGCGCCGCCCACGCGCACCTCAAGAACCTCACCTCCGATCTCATCGGGCGGTTCGCGCGCGCCGCGACGACCGCCACGCGCGAGGCGTACCAGGTGCCCGTGCTCACGCGCTACCGCTCGCACGTCGTCGTGCCGCGTGTCGTCGAGGCCGAGATGGCGGTGCTCAAGGGGATCATCGGAGCCGTGGTCGTGTCGATCGAGGGTCGCAAGGTGCTCTACAAGGAGCAGCGCCGCGTGCTCAGGCGCCTCGCGACGGCCCTGTGGGAGCACCCCGAGGCGCTCGACGCGATGCACGCGCAGGATTTCGCAGCCGCAGAGACGGATCCCGCGCGCCGCCGCGTCGTCGTCGACCAGGTCGCGAGCCTCACCGACCAGCTCGCGATCGCGTGGCATGATCGGCTCGTCGGCGAGATCGACGCCGGGTCGCTCGGCGTGTGGTCGCCGACAGCGCCCAAGCCCGACACCGCGAGCAGGCGAGGAGGGCTCTGATGGCGGGGCGCATCCGTCAGGCCGACGTCGACGAGGTGAAGGCCCGCACGAACATCGCCGACATCATCGGCGAGCGCGTCGCGCTCAAGCCCGCCGGCGTGGGCTCGATGAAAGGACTGTGCCCGTTCCACGACGAGCGCAGCCCGAGCTTCAATGTGCGCCCGCAGGCGGGCTTCTACCACTGCTTCGGATGCGGCGAATCGGGCGACGTCTACTCGTTCCTGCGCCGCATGGACCACCTTTCGTTCACTGAAGCCGTCGAGCGGCTCGCGGGGCGCATCGGGTACACGCTCCACTACGAGGACGGGGGAGCGGCACCCGAGACGACGGGCCGCGCGCGGCTGTACGCCGCGAATGCCGCGGCCGCGGAGTTCTTCCGCGCGCAGCTCATGACGCCGGAGGCCGAGGCCGCGCGCTCCTTCCTCGGCTCGCGCGGGTTCGACGCGGGCGCCGCCGCCCACTTCGGGGTCGGGTATGCGCCCAAGGGCTGGTCGGGCATGCGTGAGGCGCTGCGCGGGAAGGGCTTCAGCGACGAGGAGCTCGCCTCGGCCGGCCTCGTCTCCCAAGGGCAGCGCGGTGTGTACGACCGCTTCCGCGGGCGGGTCGTGTGGCCCATCCGCGACGTCACGAGCCAGGTGATCGGGTTCGGGGCGCGGAAGCTGTACGACGACGACCAGGGCCCGAAGTACCTCAACACGCCCGAGACGCCCATCTACCGCAAGAACCAGGTGCTGTACGGGCTCGACCTCGCCAAGCGCGACATCTCGCGCGAGCACCGCGTCGTGGTCGTCGAGGGGTACACCGACGTCATGGCGTGCCACCTCGCGGGCATCACGACGGCGATCGCGACCTGCGGCACGGCGTTCGGCTCCGACCACATCACGGTGCTGCGGCGTGTGATGGGCGATGACAACGCGGCGGGCGAGGTTGTCTTCACGTTCGACCCCGACGAGGCGGGGCAGAAGGCCGCGCTGCGCGCGTTCGGAGACGAGAAGCGCTTCGCCGCGCAGACATACGTCGCGGTCGCACCGGACGGTCTCGACCCGTGCGACCTGCGCCTCGAGCGCGGCGACGCGGCTGTGCGCGCGCTCATGGAGACCAAGGCCCCCATGTTCGAGTTCGTCATCGACCGCCGTCTCGCGGGCTTCGACCTTGCGACGGTCGAGGGCCGCGCGGGCGCCCTCCGTGCGGCGGCGCCGATCGTCGCCGAGATCCGCGACCCCGCGCTGCGTCCGGGCTATGCGCGCGTGCTCGCGCGACGGCTGGGTCTCGAGCTCGGCGAGGTCACGCAGGCCGTCGAGCGGGCCCGGCGCGGGGGAGGGGGACGACCGGATGCCCCGACCCCGGGTCGCCCCCAGCGCGGGGCCCCGCAGGCCGAGGCATCCGACGAACCCGTCGTGCGCGTGACGATGGCGTCGCTCCCGCGCGCGGCCGACGTCGTGCTCGAGCGCGACGCGCTCATGGGGTTCCTGCAGTTCGGGCACCGCATCGATGCCGGGCTGCGTACACAGGCGCTCGCGCTGCCGTTCCGGCACCCCGCACTCGAAGCCGTGCGCCAGGCGGTGGCCGCGGCATCCGATGTCGAGCGTCCCGGATGGGCGGCGGATGCGGTGTCCAACGTCCGTGAGCCGTTCCGCTCGCTCGCGGCCGAGCTGCTCGCGGCCGATTTCCCGGCGCTCACCGACGAAGCCGCCGTCGCGTCGACCGCCGACCTCGCGCGGCGGCTCATCCTGCGTTCGCTGCAGCGGGAGAAGACGGAGCTGCTCGGGGCGATCCAGCGCGTCGCCGCGGACTCGGACGAAGGCCGCGGCATCCGCGTGCGCCTTCGCGAGATCGACCTCGAGCGCGAGAAGCTCCTCGTCGACCTGTGATCGGTCAAGCGGTTGGCATCCGTGGCGCGCGCACGGCATGATGTGGACATGTCCCGCCGTCGAGACGCCGAAGTCGCGATCCGGTGCACCGATCTCTCGATCGCCCGCGCCGGACGAGGCGCCCCGAGCGAGCGGGTCGTCGACGGCGTCTCGTTCACGCTCGGCCACGGAGCGACGCTCTCGCTCATGGGGCCGACGGGGGCAGGCAAGTCGAGCCTCGCCGCGATCCTCGCGGGCAGCAACGAGCAAGGGCTCGCGGTCGTCGGCGGTGATGCGGAGGTCCTCGGCATCCGCGTGCGCCGTCCTGGCCGCGCGCACCGCGAGCTGACCTACTACACCGGCTATCTGCCGCAGCGGGCGGGGGCGAACCTGCCCGCGCGCCAGACGGTGTCGGAGCTCATCGCCGAGCCCATCACCAGCCGCTCCCGCCGCGTCAACGAGCGTGCGCTGGCGGTGCGGATCGCGTCGCTGCTCGACGAGCTCATGCTGCCGCTCGGCGCCGCGGCGAAGTACCCGTACGAGCTCAGCGCGGGCATGCGGCAGCGCGTCGCGTTCGCGCGGGCACTCATCCTTCAGCCGCGGATGCTCATCGCCGACGAGCCCTTCGCGAACATGGACGTCGAGGCACGGCGCGCGGCGAAGAAGGCGATCCTCCGGCGGCGGCACGGGTACGGCATGTCCGCCGTGGTCGTCACCAACGAAAGCGATGTCGTGCGCGATCTCGACACCGACGTGCTCGTCCTGCGGGGCGGTCACGCGATCGCCTACGGGCACGGCACGGAGGACCTTCTGTGGACCCCGAGCGGCGGAGCCGACCGGCGCCTCATCGCCTCCTGATGGTCATGAGCACGGTTCCGGCTTTGATAAGATGGTCTGGTTGCCCGCGGTGAGCGGCGCACATTCCTCCATAGCTCAATTGGCAGAGCAATCGGCTGTTAACCGATAGGTTCTTGGTTCGAGTCCAAGTGGGGGAGCTCTTCGAAGAGGCGACCGACCGAGACTTTCAGAAACGCGGCGGTCGCCTCGAGCTCATCCGGGGTCCATGGCGAGAGCCCGCTGAGTCGCCGACTCGCCGATGACTGGGTGACGCCGAGCACGCGCGCGAGCTCGAGCTGCGTCTTGCCTCTCATCATCATGATGAGGCTCACGTTGAGGCCGACACGCTGATTCACCGGGCGGCGCTCGGGCATCTTCACGACGTTGCTCATGGCGGCAGACTATGCCAAACCGTGTCAACCTGCAATTACTTGGCGCAAATTGGCACGGTATGCACTACATGCATGTTACGGTGCCTGGCATGGCTATCCACGACGTGCATAGATCGCCGCGTGACGCAACGTCGCTCACGCCCGCCGAGGCAATGGAGGCTCTCGGCATATCCCGCAGCACGCTCAACCGCTACGTCGCCGCCGGCGTGCTCGAGCCTCGGCGGCTCCCGTCCGGGCATCGCCGGTTCGACTCTCAGGCCGTCGAGGCGATCCTCGCACGCGGCGAGTCGTGGGGCGACGAGTCATGAGCCGCCCGACCGCCCTCGACGTGATCGAGGGGCGCGCGCAACCGCACGAGCTCCCGCCGGTGCTCGCCGACCTCTGGCGCGACGGGTTCCACGCCGGCGCGGCCGTCGTGCGCGCCCGGCTCGAGCAGCTCGAGGCAGACCTCAATTACTGGTACTGGCGCGCCGTCGCGCCGCAGGAACACGCGGCACGCATCCGCGAAATCCTCGACGACTACGACGCGCAGACCGCCCGCAACCAGACCGCTGAACGATGGGCGGCGCTCGATGCCGCCGTGCAGGAGGCAAGAGCATCATGACCAACTACCGATACTTCGATGCAGACCTGATCGGCCGCACGCCGGCTCGACGCCGCGGCCTCGACGCACTGATCCCGACGAGCCCCGACCCCGCGCCCGACGCGCCGGATGCCGTGCGGCAGCTGCAATGGCGCGAGCTCGAGGCCGCGCTGTTCGCGATCACCAACGCGCAGTTCGAGTACGAGCGCAACCGCGACGACGAGGCCGGCCGCATGTGGATCGAGGATGCCCGGCGCGCGCTCGGCACGCTCGCGCTCTCGCTCGCCGATGGTCCCGCGGCCGAGGGATACGCGCGCCTCTTCTCGACGATCATGACCGAGCCCAACGTGCGCCGGGCATCGACAGATAGGGAGCAGTGATGCCCGCGAACGTCACCGAATCGCGCGTCGAGGTCTATGTCGACACGCTCGGGATCAAGCTCGACAAGCCCCGCAAGACGACCGGATACACCGCTTGGTGCGACGAATGCACAGTCGGCGAATCGGGCATCAACTGGCACGGCCCAACCTATCCGGTCGGGTACTACTCGGCCCCGACGATGGAGGCCGTCATCGACGCGGAACAGCACAACGAACAACACGACCCGACGCACATCGTGCGCGTGAGTGAGCTGGCCCACGAACCGACCGGACGGGAGTCGTGATGTACCGCCCTGAAGACGAGAAGATGCGCTATCGCCGTGAGCGGCCCGACGCCTGGCAGATCGCGGCCTCGATCGCCGCGTTCATCGCGGCATCCTCGCTCGTCGCGCTCGTGATGGTGCTCGCATGAATCCCGACGAGATCCCGCTGCCCATCGCGATTCCGCTCATCGTGATCCTGTGGGCGACCGTCATCGGCATGTGGATCGCGGACGGCCGCGAGCGCGTGCGTCGCATGCTCGAAGGGTTCGACGATGAGTGATCTGCTCGAGCTGCTCGGCGACGAGTGGACCCTGCCCGACGTGGCCGAGATCGTTCCCGAGGCGCGCAGGTGGTCGTGCAAGCATCCCGACCGGGACACCGCGACCCACGGATGCCGCGAGTCTGGGCGTGCCCCGTTGACGTGGAGCGACGTCTACGGGGCCTACGTCGACGGCATGGGTCGGATCGCCCGTTGCGGGTATTGCGTCTCGTGCATCGGCTCCGGGAGGACGAGCGTCCGCGACCCGTGGACCGACGAGCTCGTCGACTACAGAGGTGCGCCCTGCCGCATGTGCAGCGGCACCGGCTGGACTGAGCACGCCTGGGACTGCAACCCGGATTGGCACCGGCATCACATGACGATCCGTGTGCCCGAGCCCGCGACCGCGTTCGGCGTCACGTTCGACGGTCGCACGGTGGTGCCGGGGGAGTACGTATGACGGCCGCGTACATCGACCCTGACACCGGGCGGCTCGACACGACCCTGCTCGCCGCGCACATCGCGGTCGAGCCGACGCCGCTCGGCCGAGGCGTCGACTCCGAGCTCTACGAGTACCGCGACGGCGTATTCGTGCGCGACGAGAACATCGTGACCAAGCGTGTCGCGCGCGAGCTCGGCGCCCGCTACTCCAAGACGGTCGAGGGACAGGTCGCCGCGCACCTGCTCAACGTCGAGGTGCCGGAGGTCGGTCTGCCAGACCTCCCACGCGGCCGGCTCGACTACATCGTGCTCGCCAACGGCATCTACTGGTGGACCGACGACACACTCGAGCCTCACACGCCCGCGCTCGGCGCGCTCACCAAGCTCCCGATCGTGCACGACCCGCAAGCGATCCCGCACGCCTTCCGGGAATGGCTCGAGCAGGTGCTCGGCGACGATCCCGAGCTCATCCGCCACATGTGGGAGGTCATCGGCTACCTGCTCATGACCGGCAACCCGCTGCAGAAGATCATCCTCTTCCACGGTGAGGGCGGGAACGGCAAGGGCACGCTCATGCGGCTGCTGCGCGCGATGCTCGGCCGCGAGAACTACTCGAGCGTGTCGCTGCACCAGCTCGTCGACGACCGGTTCGCCACGAGCGGCCTGTACGGCAAGATCGCGAACATCTCGGGCGACCTCTCGAGCCGGTTCCTGTCCGATCCGCAGGTGCTCAAGGAAATCACCGGTGGCGACTCGATCAGCGCATCCCGCAAGTTCGGGCAGTCGTTCGAGTTCGTGCCCTACGCGGTCCCGGTGTTCGCATCCAACGAGTACTTCCGCACCTCTGACAGCTCGATCGGTTGGCGACGTCGCTGGGAGGTCATCGAGTTCAACCGGCGCGTCGACGAGCTCGGCGCGTTCGACGAGCAGGTGCTACTCGACGACATACCGGGCATCTTCAACCTCGCGATGGACGGGCTACGCCGGCTCATGGCGCGCGGGAAGTTCGCGCCGCCCGACGCGGCCCGCGAGGCTACCGAGCGGCTGCACAACGACGCCGACCCGTTCATGCTCTGGCTCGACGACGACGAACACGTGTTCGTCGAGGCCGACCAGTCGAGCCCCTGCGCCGACGTGTACCGCAAGTACTCCAACTGGTGCCGCCGCAACGGCTACTCGGCGCTCGCCTCCGGCCCGTTCGGCGTGCGCCTCAAGGGCGTCGGGATCACCAAGTCGCGTCCCCGCGTCGGCCTCGCCCGCACGTGGCACTACGACGGCATCGGCGTCATCCTCGGGAGCTCCGACGCATGAGCCTCAGCGGTCCAAGCAGCGCGGTCCAGGTGCGGCCGCGGTCCAACCTCGCACACCCCGCACCCCATGAAGATACGAGCCTTCGGCCACTAGTGGCCTGTGGTCCAGGTGAGTGGTCCAGGTGCGGTCCAGGCGTGGTCCAACCTCGATCCCAGTGGGGGGGGGGCGGGTGGTCCAAGCGGTCCAACTACTTCTCAACCCATTACGCAGAGAGAGAAAGAGTAGAGAGTAGCGATCCAGTTGGACCACCTAGACCGGGCGGTGCAGCATGACCGCCAAGCATCGCGATCCCGAGTACGTGCGCAACGCTCGCATCGTGCGCGCTCAGGTCGCTCGAGCCCGACGCCTCGGCGATGACGTGATCTGCTGGCGGTGCCGCCGCCCGATCGATCCGGCCGAGCAGTTCGACGTCGGCCACCTCGACCCGAGCGGCGGGCCGGGCCTCGAGAACCTGGCCCCCGAGCATCGGCGCAAGAGCACGACGTGCCGAGGCAACCGGTCGGCCGGCGGGCAGCTCGGCGCGGCGATGACCAACGCTCGACGCCGGATGCCGCCGCCGCCTCGCCGATCGCGCGGGCTGTTGAACTGGCGCGTGGCCGGTCTTTTTTGGTCGCTCGTGTCACCCCCGCCTTCGGCTCTACAGCCATCCCTTCCCCTGAACTGGAGGTTCAGATGAACGCCCGACACCTCACCACCGACCCGGCATGTTTCCTGTATCGCGAGCCGCGCACGTGGCTCGGCCGCCGCCGCCACGATCGCAACCGCGGCCGGTCATGCGTCCGCTGCATGCGATGGGCGAGCCGCGCCGCGTTTCTCCGGTCGCTCGGATTCAGCCGCGGCGAAGCGGCGGCGATCGCAACTCTCGAGGAGCCGAGGGAATGGTGACGCCGACGCTCTCTGATCTGTGGTCCGAGGCCAACTGGCTCGAGTGGCGGTCGCACGCCGAGCGGTTCCACGCGATCCGCCTGACCGAGCTCGTCACGACCGAGCAGTCTCGCGGCGAGTTCATCGAGGGCGCGCGGCTGCTCCGCCTCGACCACCGGATGCGCGCGGGCGACGGCGGCACCGGCCCGTCGCCGATCCAGCTGCTCATCGCCGACGTGCTCGCCGCCGGCCGATTCCTCAATGCCATCGACGAGCCCCGCCGCGCGACCAAGACGACCGCGATACAGGCCGTGCTCGTCGGGCGCTGCTACCACCGCGAGGACTACAACGTCGGGTGGACGATGTTCACGACCGGCGCGAAGGCCGGCGAGCGGTTCCGCAAGGACATCGTGACGCACCTCGAGCGGCTCTACCCCGACCCGCGCAAGAGCCCCATCAAGATCAACGTGGGCAAGGGCACCGAGCATCTGCACTTCACACAGACCGGCAGCTACCTCAACGTGTACACGCCGAACGGCGATGGGTTCCGGTCGGGCGGGTTCGACGCGGCGTTCGGCGACGAGGGCGGCGAGGCCGACGTCGAGCAGAGCGAAGATGTCGAGGTCGCGGTGATCCCGACCATGGACACCAAGCCCGGCGCGCAGTTCATCATCGCCGGGACCGGCACGAAGTACCGCACCGGCAACATTCTGTGGAAGGCGCTGAACAACCCCGACGCGGCGGTCGCGTGGCACGGCATCCCCGAGACAACCGACCCCGCCGAGTACGAGTCGTGGGAGCCGACACCCGAGCATCCGCGCGGGCGCATGCGCGAGCTCATCGAGATGTCGCATCCGGGCGTCGGCTACACGACGCCGATCGAGGCGGTGAAGCGCAGCTACGACAGCTTCCCGCGCGACAAGTTCCTGCTCGAGTACGGCGGGCAGTTCGGCCTCGAAGGCAACGCCGACTCGGTGATCCCGCCGGCATGGTGGGAGCGCGCCGCCGTCGATATCGACATCGCCGACGTGCCGATGCCCGACAGGTTCTCGGCCGCGATGAAGGTGCACCACCTCGGCACGCACGCTGCTCTCGCCGTCGCGTTCGACTACGACGAGCCCGCCGACCTCGTGACCAACGCGCTCGAGCTCGCCGGCGAGGCCGAGCGTCCCCGCCGCCGGGCGGTCGCGGTGTGGCTGCATCAGCGCGGCACCGAGGGATTCGACCGAGACGTGCTGCTCAAGATGCGGCGCAAGCGTCTCGTGTACGACGACTACGGGCACACCGCGATCATCGCTCGGAAGATCGAGAAGGTGCCGATCCGGCCCGACCTGCACCCGACCAAGACGCGCGACATTCCGCTCGCCGCCGTCCGGTTCATGCAGGAGCTCGAGGCCGGGACCGTCGTGCACTTCCGGCAGGACGTGCTCAGCGACGCGGTGCAGATCGCAACGCGGCAGTCGTTCGGCAACTACGGATCGTGGCGGTTCGGCGCGCCCAAGTCCGACCCCGAGGCCGACATCTGCGCGCTCGAGGCGGCATCCCTGGCGCTGCATTTCCTCGACGACCAGCCGCGCACCGTGAGCCCGAAGGACGCCGTGCAGTTCTGACGACACGCCGGGGCCGCTCGGTGGGTGCAAGATCATGCACGCCGTGCATGCTACGGTTTCCGCCGTGAGCATCTGGCGTTCCCTCGGCGATTGGCTACTCGGCCCCGCGGCATCCATGCCGGCTCCGCAGCTGCTCACGTGGATGAGCCCGCAAGACAGCGTGCAGACCGTGTTCATCCCCGACGACCTCAAGGCTCACCTCGCCGACGCGAAGCAGTCGATCCTCGATCACGCCGCGGCGATGAAGGTGCCCGCGTACAAGCGATCCTTCGAGGTCGTGTGCGGTGTGCTGTCGCGGATGCCGTGGGTTCAGTACGCGGCGGGCGGGCAGCGACTCGCCGAGCAGCCGAGCTGGCTCGTGTCATCCAAGAGCGGCGTCTCGCCGCGGCATCTGCGATGGGGCGTCGCGGCGGATCAGTTCGCGCACGGCATCGCCGCCATCGGGTTCAAGCTGGACGACGCCGGTAGGTATCCGGTCGACGCGATGCATCTGCCGTTCGGCACCATGTGGCGACTCGACGGTGACAAGATCCGCGTGTCGACCTCGATCCCCGCCGAGTATCGTCAGCGCGTCGTCGTGATCCCGCTCGGGTATGGCACCAACGGCATGCTCATCGACGCGGCCGACACGATCCGCGATGCGCAGGAGATTGCCGCCGCCTACCGCGACCGCATCAAGAATCCGATTCCGCAGACCGACCTCGAGCTGACCGGGGAGCGCTGGGATGCGTGGTCGAAGGAAGAGCGCGAGGAGTTCAGGCAGCTGTGGATCGCGGGCCGCAAGGCCGAGAACGGTGCGACGGCGATGCGGCCCGAGTGGGTCAAGCCGAACTACAGCGGCGCGGTGCCCGCTGATCTGTTCGAGTCCGGCCGCAACGCGAACCGCCTGGACATGGCGAACCACGCAGGTCTGCCCGCGTCGATGGTCGAGGGCGTGCGGCAGGGCGGCGGCGGCGGCGGAACCGAGATGCGCTACAGCGGCGTCGCGAACGGCGCGGGCCGCAACGAGCTGTGGGACTACGGGCTCGACAAGTACTCGAGCTCGTGGGAGGGGCGTCTGTCGCTCGACGATGTGTGCCCGCCCGGCGAATACATCCGCGTCGACACCTCCCGATTCCTGGCGGCTCCCAATCCGACCGACCCCGAGGCAAGCGAGGACTGATCATGGACCCCGATCTGATCGAATACGAAGGCGGCGAGGTTCTCGCGAACCTCGACGAGCGCACCGTGACCGGGCTGCTCGTACCGTTCAACGAGCTCGGGCACACCAACGCCGGCCGGTTCATGGTCGAGGCGGGCGCGCTGGCGCTCCCATCCGACCCGGCCGTGATCAGCCTGAACCTCGACCACGACCGCTCGCAGAACATCGGCCGGGCATCCCGCGTGTGGGAAGAGCCGGTCGGGATCATGGCCACCTTCGCGATCGCGAACACGCCCGAGGGCGACGCCTACCTCGCCGACGTCGCGAGCGCGACCCCCAAGCGCAAGTGCCTGTCGGGCGAGTTCCACACCGCGATCAAGGCGGGCAAGGCGGTCCCCGGCAGCGGACGACTGTGGGGCGCCGGGGCAGTCCCGGCCGGCGCGTTCCCGTCCGCGATGGTGCTCGCCGCTGACACCGACGAGTCGAAGAGCTCGAGCCGCTACGTCACCGAGTACACGGACGAGAACGGCGTGACGTGGCGGCGCGTCGAAGAGACGACGACCGCGACGACCGCGACCGAGAACGGCCGCGAGACGACCTCGACGACGACCGTCGTCGAGGAAACCGAAGGAGAACAGGAGGGGGCCATGCCCACCGAAGAGACGACCACCGTCGAGGCCGGGGCAGTCCCCGTGACCGAGGCCAACGCGCCGGCGCGCACGCTCGAGCGTGGACCGTCGCTCGCCACGATCTTCGCGTCGATCGCGACGATGAAGAACAAGATGACGCCGAAGGCCGACCGCGACGCGGCCGAGGCCGTGCTGGCCTCTCTGCCCGACGTGCACACCGTGCTCGCCGCGCTCGAGGACATCACGCCCGGCGGTGCGACCCCGCTCACGAGCGCCGGCGTGGTCCAGCCCAACTGGGTCGGACTCATCGCGCAGGGCGTGCCCTACTCGCGCGAGTACATCGGCCTCTGCAACCACGGCACCGACATCTCGCTCGGCGGCAAGAAGGGCTTCAAGGTCAAGCGAGGCACCGCGGGCGCGCCGGTCACCGGCAACTTCGACGGCACCTACACCGGCAACAAGAGCGAGGTGAAGAGCTACAAGGGCTTCACCACGACGCACGAGTCGGTGCTCGACCAGTTCGCGATCGCCGAGGACATCGCGCGCGCGTTCTACGACCTGCCCGGCGGCGCCGAGGCGGTCGCCGCGTTCCTCGCGCTGATCGTCGAGGACCACCTCGTCTGGTCCGACGAGACCGCGCTCGAGTACATCGTCGAGACGGCGGGCGCGCCGGTCGCGCCGAACACGGCCGCGTTCCCGACCAACTACCCCGACGCGCTCGGGCAGCTCATCCAGGGCATCCTGGCCGTGCGCAAGCGCAAGGCGGACGGTCGCCGCGACGTGCCCACGTTCGCGATCGCGAACGACGCCGCGTTCGAAGAGCTGATCTACGCCGCGGGCGGCGAGCAGAACCTGCCCGCGTTCGTCAACATCGCGCTCTCGACGAGCGGGCAGGGGACCGTCGACGGCGGAATCACCGTCGTCAACGGCGATGTCGGCATCGAGGACACCGCCGCGGTTCTCGTCGGCGCGAAGGGCGGCATCGACTTCGACGAGCCCGCCGGCGGGCCGCTGCTCATCGATGCGGTCGACATCGCGAAGGGCGGCATCGACAAGGCCGTGCACGGATACCTGCAGACGTTCGTGAAGCGTCCCGAGGCGTTCGTGCTCGTCGGCACCGCCGACGTCTGATCGGCCCAGGGAGCGTAGGCAATGACCGAGTGGTACACCACCACGGGGGGAACACCCGAGGAACAGGAGGCCGCCCAGGGTCGCCTGTTGGGCGAGTGGCCGGATGCGCCGCTCGACCGGCCCGAGACGTGCGAGATGCTGCTCGAGGTCGCCCGGGAACAGGTCGTTGTCTACGCTCCCGATCCGGGTACGGCCGAGGCCGCGGTCGCGGCCGTGCTCGAGCGGTTCGGGCTCACGCACAAGCTCGTCGACGTGCTCGCCGTGCTCGAGCTCGACGACCTGACGGACCCGCCGCGCCGCTACGTGTACGCGCAGCTGCAACAGGCCGTGAACCTGTGGAACGCGGGCCGCGTGTCCAGCGACGGGAACCTCGGCGACGGCGCTTTCACCTTCACACCGCGACCGCTCGACCGGACGATCAAGTCGATCATCCGCCCGATCGACGGGAAGCCCCATGTCCTCTAGCGTCCGCGCGCAGGTCGCCGCCATGCTCGCCCCGTTCGTCTCCGACGAGTGGACGGTGAAGCCACACACCGTGAAGCAGGTCGACACGCTCGCGCGGCCGACGCTGTTCATCGAGCACACGGGCATCGACCCGCTCGAGGTGTCGCCGTTCGGGCACGTGCAGAGCACGGTCGTCGTGACGGTGCTGTCTCACCTGACCGACTACTCGAAAGCCGAGGATGCGCTCGACGTGCCGGTGCTCGAGCTCATCACCGACCTCGACACCGACGACCGGCTCGAGTTCCGAAACGCACGCAAGACATCTGTTCACGACACCTACCTCGGGTGGGCTATCGAGCTCACCGTGATCACCGCAAAGGAGACCGGCGATGCCTGAGATCGCAGCAAACCCGCATCTGTTCAAGGCCACATTCACGCTCGGCGAGGACTCATTCACCGCGCATCTGAGCAAGGCCGAGTACGTGCCCACCCAGCCCACCGGGCAGTACGTCGACCTCAGCGGCAAGGCCGTGAACTTCGGCGGCGAATCGTCGTGGATCCTCGACCTTGCCGGATGCCAGGACTGGTCGACCGCCAACAGCCTCAGCGCGTACCTCGACGCGCACGAGGGCGAAGAGGTCGAGGCGACGATCACCGAGCCCTCGGGCGCGACCCACGTCGGAACCGTCGTGTGCGCGGCCGTCAACAAGGGCGGCACCGCGAACTCGCCGGCGCTGTGGGCGAAGCAGTTGCAGGCCAACGGCAAGCCCCAGACGACGTACCCGGTCTGATCATGGCCGGCGTCGGTCGCATCTCGCTGCTGATCGACTCCCCGCTGCGCACCGTCTGGCTCGCGTTCCGGGGGCTCGAGCCCGAGGTGCGCAAGCAGATCACGAGCCACACCAAGCGGATCGCCGAGCCGGTGTGGCAGGAGACGACCCGCGAGCACGCGCTCTCACGCCTCCAACAGCGCGTGCTCGCGGGAACCAGCCGCGTCGGCGTCTCCGGCCTGTCGGTCACGCTGCGCGCCGGCGGCGGCGGGCGGCTGTCGTCGGGCACCCCGACCTCGCAGCTCTCGCATGCTGTCGCGTTCGGCGCGTCGCCGAACAAGCAGCAGCGGGTTCCCGCGCACTCCCGCAAGGGGCACCCTGTGCGCGCGCACACTCGTCGTCTCGGCACCCGGTTCAACCCGCCCCGCCGCGGCGGCTACGTCGTATTCCCGGCCGCGCGTGAGGTGATCCCGCGCATGGCGTCGCTCGTCGTGCAGACCACGATTCGCACCGTGCACGAGCTCAGAGAGAAGGTGGGCAGGTAGTGGCCGCCGGCGACATCAGCATCGTCATCAACTCCGAGACGAAGGCGTTCAAGATGGGCGTCGAGCGGGGCATCATCGACCCGCTCGAGGACGCCGAGAAGGCGCTCGACGAGCTCGGCCGCTCACGCGGTCCCGATGAGCTCGAGCGCGAGCTGCGCACCGCGCAGCGCACAACGGAGAACCTCAAGGATGAGACGGAGCGCACGGCGCGCGCGATCGAGCGCGAGTATCGCGACTCGTACCGCTCGGCCGGTGACGCGGCGGGCCGGTTCAAGGTCGACGCGGGCGAGAACATGAAGGGCTTCCGCGACGAGGCCGTGCAGAACCTCTCAGAAGTGGCGTCGTCGTTCGACGGCGACCTCTCGCAAATGGCCGAGGGTGTGCAGGGTCTCACCGGCGGGCTCGCGTCCTCGCTCACACCCGGCATCGGCATTCCTGTCGCGATCCTCGGCGCGACGGCCGCGGCGTTCTTCGCGGCGTGGCATCAGGCGGCCGAGGACTCCGAGGCGCGCGTCAAGGCGATGTACGACGACTTCACCGAGAGCGGTCGCACGTTCGTCACCGAAGAGTTCGTCGGTGAGGCGATCCGCGAGATTCAGGGTGACGCCGGCAAGTGGGCGGATGCCCAGCAGCGCGTGAAGGACACCGGCGTCGAAATCGGCACGGTGCTGCGGGCCATGGCCGGCGACCAGCTGGCGATATCCGAGGTGCACGCCGCCTACGTCAAGCAGCGCGACGACGAACTCGAGAAGATCCGTGAGGCCGGCGGGAGCATCAGCGAGCAGGCGACCGCCGTCGATGCGGTCAACGCGAAGTTCGGGGAGCAGACGGAATGGATTGCGCAGATTCAGCGGGACACGGGCACCGCCGCGTCGAAGGCCGAAGCTTACCGTGACGCGATGGGCGATGCCGTCGACAACTCGGCGCGCGTGCGCGACATCGTGAACCAGATCAAGGACCGCACCATCACGATCGGCGTGCAGATGAACAACGCCGGCTTCGAGAACTGGTGGCGCACCGTGCAGAACCGCGCCGCGCAGGGCATCACCGTCAACATGCGACCGGGTCAGGGCAGGGCGTGGCAATGAGCAGCACGACGACGATCACGCACGACGCCGGCACGATCACTCCAGACTCGTTCGCCGAGTACCGCGCCGAGCGCACCGCCGGCACGATCGTGCACCCGATCAGCAACAGCGAGAACGTCGATTACACGTTGCGGCCGTTCGATCTGCGCGTCGGCTCGTTCCGGCTCGTGTTCGCGAGCGCGACGGACGCGGATGCCGCCATGGCGGCGCTGACCAAGCCTCAGGCGCTGACGCTCTCGTCGACCGCGCGGCCGGGCGTGGGCATGCAGTTCGTGATCCCCGAGGGCGAGCGGGTGTTGCTCGAGCCCGGCCTCGCCGGCGAGACGACCGTGTTTGTGCCGTTCCGCGAGGTCCAATCGTGACCGGATCAGCGCACGAGTACACCGCGACGCTCGTCGTCGGCGAGGACGAGTACCCGCTCGGCATCCGCCGCGCCGGCAGGATCGTGCTCGACGACGGCCGCGCGCCGCACGTCGAGGCGAACGTCGACATCGCTCTGCCCGACGAGGCTCTGCAGCTCGTGCTCGATCCGCGGCAAGCGGCTCGCGTGCGGCTCGACGTGACGGCGACGTTCCCGACGACGACGCAGACGCGCACGTTCGATCTGTCGCTCAGGTCGCGGCCGATCCGGCACGGCCGCGGCGCGTTCGGTCGCGTCACTCTCGCGTCCGACGAGGCGCTGCTCGAGACGTTCCGCGCCGGCGCCGATGTCGACCTGTTCGACCTCGCCGGCTCGCTCCGAGACGTGATCAACAATGTGCTCGCCGCGGTGATCCCTGGCGCCGCGCTCGAGGCGACTCCCGACGCCGACGCAGACGTTACGCCGTACTGGGAGGTCACCAACCTGATCACCAACCCCTCGGCCGAGGTCAATACGACCGGTTGGGGCGCCGGCACTGGCACGTCTGCCGTCTCGCGGATTACCGGCGCCGTCCCGCCGACCGTCTCGGGCGTGGCTACGTTCCGTTGGACGGCCTCGGCGGCGACCGCGTACATCTCGGGCACGACGAGCTATCCGGTGCGCGCCGGCGAACGGCACGTTTTCAGCGGGTGGGTGCTCGCCGGCAAGGGTGGGTTGAACAAGGACTACCAGCCGATGATTCGGTTCGTCGACGCCGGCGGCGCCACGATCCGCGATGTGTTCGGGCCCGTCGTCGGATCGACGACGGAATGGGAACGGTTCGAGCAGATCGCGGAGGCGCCCGCGGGTGCCCGCTCGGCGACCTTGCATATTCGCTCGTTCGGCAACGCCGTCGGCGAATTCTCATATTGCGATGCGCTCATGTTCCATGAAGGCGACCGGGCGGTGCCCTACTTCGACGGCGCGCAGCCCGACGACGCGAACTACTCGTACGAGTGGTCGGGGGACACCGCGCACGCCTCGCCGAGCGTCCGCGTGCCGTTCGTCGAGCGGCGACCCGAGGCGCTCGTGTGGCGCGCCGGCGACTCGGCTCTCGACTTCCTGCATCCGCTCGTGCAAGCCGCCGGCCTACGGCTCGTCTGTGACGGTGAGCGGCGCTGGACGTTGCGCGGCGAGAACTACAGCGCGCCCGGCACGCTCAGCGTCCGCGAGGGCGTGAACATGATCGAGGGCGAGGACGTGATCGACCTCGATCGCGGGCTATGGTGCGACGCACAGGCGACGATCTACCGCGACCCCGCCCGCGTCCTGCCCGATCAGGTCGACTACTACGAGCTCAACAGCCCGCCGACCGTCGTGAACCGCGTCGTCGTGGATGCCGCATACGTCGGCCCCGGCCGATCCGAATACGCCGTCAGACGGGCGCAAGGCCGCGGCCGAGAGGTCACCGTGACGCTCGTCGCCGACTGGCGCACGCACGCCGAGCAGCCCGCGCGGTTCACGCTCGAGGGCGCGCCGGTGCAGCTTGGCCGCACGTCGCGGGTCGCGTTCGACCTCGCAACTGACCGCATGGACGTGGCAAGCCGCACGTCAGATCTGATCGAGGGCAGCGTCGACGCTCTGCTCGGCACCGTCGACGCTCTCGTCGGCACCGTGAACGACCTGTAAAGGGGGACCAAAATGCCATTCGATCCCGACGATCCCAACATCGGAGTCGACGCCGCGCTTGCCGGCCTCGAGGTCATGACCGGCGGCGAGGCCGCGGCCGACCTCGATGCATGGATCAACTATGTGCTCGACGAGATCGCGCGCCGCACGGCCGCGGTTCTCGGCCTCGATCGTGGCGGCACCGGCGCGACCACCGCCGAGGGCGCACGCCTCAACCTCGGCCTCTCTCTGCCGCTCACCGTCGACAAGCTCGACACCTACACAGACCCGATCCTCGGCGCGAACAAACTGCCGCGCTACAACTCGACCGGCAAGCTCGCGTGCGTCGACCCGACCGCACCCCTGCATACCGCGAACAAGCAGTACGTCGACGGCGCCGTGAGCGCGCGTCTGCCGACGACCGGCGGCACGATCAACGGCAGTCTCGTCGTCTCGGGCGGTCACGTGTTCGTGCCGTCGTCGACGCCGGCGACCAGCGACTACACGGTTGGCTATATCAACAACGACGGCCGCGTCTCGCGCGGCGCATCGTCGGAACGGTACAAGCACGACATCGATCGCGAGCCGAACCTGCCCGACGTGCTCGAGGTTCCGATCGCGCGCTACGTGATGAACGGCGACGCGCGCGAGACGCCGCGCTACGGCCCGATCGCAGAGGACTTGGCAGCGAACCCGACGACCGAGGCGTTCGTCGTCTACGACGCCGAGGGGCGACCGGACTCGTTCGACGTGATCAGCTACCTCATGGCGGCAGTCGGGCGGCTGCACGCGCGCAACGCCGAGCTCGAGGCGCGCCTCGAGCGTCTCGAGGCCGCATCATGACTCGGTATCCTCACGGCGGCACCACCGCTCCCATCGTCGCCTCGCCCTACGGGCCACGGCGAGGCGGCGCGTTCTCGTTCCACTACGGCACCGATTTCGTCGGATACGACGAGCTCAAGTCCGTTCTGCCCGGCACCGTGACGCATGCCGGCTGGCTGAACAGCGCGGCCGGCAACGCGATCGTCGTCGACTCGCGCGACCCGCTATCGGGCCGCACCGTCACCGTCTGCCGATTCCACGTCGGCGCGATCGCCGTGCGCAAAGGTCAGACGGTGCTCGAGGGCCAGACACTCGGCCGGATGGGCTTCACCGGCAACGCGACCGGCCCCTGTGATCACGTCGAAATCCGCTACTGGGCGGGCGGCGCATACACGACCGAGAACCCGACCGAATGGTTCGCGGCGCGCGTCCGACCACCGTCGTCTGCCGGCGGCGGCGCCCAGCCGGTAGTGCCCACGCCCAAGCCACCAGAACAGGAGGACGACCCCATGGCTCGCATCTTCACCAAGCCCAAGGACGGCAGTACCGTCTACGAGCTCAAGGACGGCCGCAAGCGCGGCATCACCAATGTCGAGTGGACCGTGATCAAAGCGGCATATGCCGCGGCCGGTGAGAAGGTGCCTTACGCGCGCAACGTCGTGACCGCGGCCGACCTGGCGCGCATCCCCGACGCATGATCGGCGGCATCGATGTCACGAGCGAGGTCGCGCAGATCAGCGCGGCGCTCATCGCGGCCGTCGCGGCGATCGTCGCCGCGATCGTGACCGCGATCATCGCGCCCCGCATCCGCAGAGACACGCAGGCGACGCGCGCTCAGGTCGAGAACGACCACCCGCGGAACCTTCGCGAAGAGCTCGACGAGCGGCACCACGAAACTCGCGGATGGTTCCGCACGCTCTATCGCATCGTCGGGGGGCTCGCGGTTGCGGTCGCCGGCGTGATAGGCGCCGTGACGCTCAACCACACCCGGCTTGTACGAGTCGAAACCCACCTGAAAGGACACAGACGATGACCAATCCGAACACGCGCGCCGAGCGGCGCGCACGTCTGGCCGCGGCCGGGGCGATCCCCGACGATGCGAGCTCGCTCGAGC
The DNA here is from genome assembly GCF_013409785.1 of Microbacterium immunditiarum. Taxonomy (NCBI): domain Bacteria; kingdom Bacillati; phylum Actinomycetota; class Actinomycetes; order Micrococcales; family Microbacteriaceae; genus Microbacterium; species Microbacterium immunditiarum. Next base: position 2,720,733 of record NZ_JACCBV010000001.1, on the reverse strand, counting down.
AGCCCATCACCGAGCTCGTCGCGGCATCTGACCCGAGCATCCTCCCGCTGTGGGCGCGTCGCATCGCCTACAGCGTGGGCGCGCTCGGCGGTGCCGCGGCGATCATCGTGCAGGGATACGACCCGACGCTCGGCGCGAACATCGCCGGCGCGTCGGCAGTGCTCGTCTCGACGCTCGCACTCGCAAACCCGACGCGCCTCTAGATCCCGTCCGCGTCCATGTGGCTCGGCACCGCCTCGGAGGGCCGAGCCCTAGGCGTGCGCTCGGCGAGCGCGTGGCGCACCGCGAGCCGAACGATCCAGTACAGCAGCACGATGCTCACGGCCGCGCCGACGACCCACACGATGAGCGAGAGCATGAATTCGTCCATGCGGCGATCCTAGGCCGCGATCCACACGCGCGCACGGATCACCGTCGCCTCGGCGATCCGTCGCCGCGCGTCGTCGTCCAGGTGCAGATACCGCTGTGTCGTCGCGAGCGAGGCGTGCCCGAGCATCTCCTGAACGCCTCGGAGGTCGCCGGTCGCGTTGTACGCGGCCGTCGCGCCCGCATGCCGCAGACTGTGCGGATTCCACCCTGTGACGCGCGTGATGATCTTGTTGACGCTCATCGGGTGCATATGCTCACCGGCTCGGCCGGGGAAGTAATAGCCCGGCCCCTGCTCCCGCTCGAGCGCATGCAGCGCGAACAGCAACGGCTCGTTCGCGTACACGATGCGTTCCTTGTCGCCCTTGCCTCTGATCCGCAACCGGTCACCCTCGCGAGCGCTCGTGTGCAGCGTCGTGAGCTCGGTCAGCCGGAGGCACCCGTACCGGGCGAGCATGACGAGCGCGCGGTCGCGCGTCGAGGCCGTGAGCAATGCGGCCTCGATGTCGTCGTCGGGCGCCACCCGCGGCACGCGCTGGCGGACTCGGATCGAGGGTAGGTCGGCGGTCGGGTCGTCCCTGCGGATGCCTCGCCGGTGAGCCCACCTGAACAGCAGGTGCCACGACGCGAGGATCGACTTCCGCGTCTCGGGCGCGAGGGTACGGCGGCGGGCGAGCTCTGCCTCGAGCTGCTCGGCGCTCACCGTGCGCAGGTGGACCGTGCGGGCCAGCTCGCGCGCGTGCCGCATCCGCAGCTGAATCGTGCCGTCGAGGCGGTCGGTTGAGAGCATCCAGAGTTCGAACTGTGAGAGTAGAGCGTCGTTGGTCATGGCACAGATTAAAGGACTCTCACATACCGCCGAAGTTCGCGTAGATCAATTCACCTGATTGGAAACCGATAGGTTCTTGGTTCGAGTCCAAGTGGGGGAGCCACCGACAAGTCCCTGCACCACGGTCGCGCAGTCGGCTGAGGTTGAGGCATCCGTCTCGCCCTCCTGCGAACCAGGGGAGAGGGACGGTGCCCCGCCCATGTCGGCGGTGTGGGCCAGGCTGGTGCGGTGGTGAAGTCCGATCCGAAGAAGGAGCTGCCGTCGTACCGTTCGCGCGCGGGCGTGTTCGACCTCGTCGAGGTTCCGCCGCTGCGTTACCTCATGATCGACGGCGCGGGCGATCCGAACACGTCGACCGAGTATCGCGACGCGCTGGCGACCCTCTACCCGGTGGCGTACAGGCTGAAGTTCCTGAGCAAGCGCGAGCTCGGCCGCGACTACGTCGTCCCGCCCCTCGAAGCGCTGTGGGACGCGGCCGACAAGGCGGCATTCACGTCCGCGCGCGACAAGTCGCAGTGGACCTGGACGGCGATGATCCTCGTCCCCGACGGCGTCGGCGACGAGCTCGTGTCACGCGCGAAGCAGCAGGCAGCCCAGGCCCCGCTGCTCGACCGGCTGCGGGTCGGGACGCTTGCCGAGGGGCTCTGCGTGCAGACGCTGCACATCGGGTCCTACGACGACGAGGGACCGGTTCTCGAGCGGATGCACGACGAGTTCATCCCGTCGCGCGGACTGCGGATGACGGGCATCCACCACGAGATCTACCTCAGCGACGCGCGCCGCGTGGAGCCGTCGAAGCTGCGCACGATCCTGCGGCAGCCGGTCGTGCCGGCGTGACGAGCCCTTCGCACGACCGGTCGACGGTGACGGATGCGCCGCCTCACGCCTCGAGGTCGTCGACGCCCGGCATCCACGACTGACCAGGACGACCCCACCCGCGCTTGCGCGCGACCTTCTGCGTGGTCTTCCAGTCACTGTCGCTCAAGCGGTCGACGTAGAGGATGCCGTCGAGGTGGTCGAACTCATGCTGCATGATGCGCGCCCGCCAGCCGTCGACCTCGATGCGGACAGGCTCGCCGTCGACGTCGATGCCGGTCACGAGGACTCGGTCGGAGCGCCGCAGCGGGAACCGCTCGCCGGGGAACGACAGGCATCCCTCCGACTCGTCGTCGGGATCGGGCTGCCCGGGCTCGAGCGGATGCATCCACAACTCGGGGTTGATGACGACGCCGCGCCACGCGTCACCCTCGTCGTCGGGATACGAGTACGTGTAGATGCGGAGCCCCACGCCCACCTGCGGGGCGGCGAGGCCGACGCCCGGCGCCGCGTCCATCGTCTCGAACATGTCGGCGACCAGCGTGCGGATCTCGTCGGTGATCTCTTCGACGGGCGCCGCGGGCGCGTGCAGAACAGGATCGCCCAAGATGCGAATCGGGAGAACGGCCACGCCAAGAGCCTAGCCGCGCGGACCTGCAAGGTAGTGTCGGAGGGTGCTCGTGGGCGACGTCGGACTCGAGAGCGTGGGCGACACGCTCCTCGGCGTGTTCCGCAACCCCGGGCTCCTGATCGGCATCCCGCTCGCGCTGCTCGGTGCGATCTTCATGTCGTTCGGCGCGCAGTATCAGCACCGCGGCGTGCTCAAGGTCGAGCGCTTGAGCGGTTCGGCCGCGACGCAGGGGCTCAACTCGAAGCAGCTCCTCCGCCTGCTGTCGCGTCCGTCGTGGGTGATCGGCACGGTCATGCTCGGCGTTGCGATCGTGTGCCAGCTCGCCGCTCTCTCGTTCGCGCCGCTGATCGTCGTGCAGCCGCTCGGCGCGATCGCGCTCGTGATCACGACGCTGCTCAACGCGCGCATCAGCGGTCACCGGCCCACGAGACGCTCGCTCATGGCGATCGGCGCGTGCACCGGCGGCATCTTCATCTTCGTCACGATCGCGGCTCTGTTCGCGACGGAGGAGCGCGTGACCAACGGGCAGGTGATCACGATCCTGCTACTCCTGCTCGGCGTCGTGGTCGCCTTCACCGCTCTGTGGATCTGGCTGCGGCACCGGATGCGCGCGCTGTTCTACATCGTCGGCGCAGGCGTGCTCTACGGATTCGTCGCGACGCTCGCGAAGGTGGTCATCAGCCGCATCCAGACCGGCGACTTCGAGTGGCTCACCGTCACGTCGCTCGTGGCGTTGATCGCGGCGGCCGCGATGGGGGCCTACTTCGTTCAGACCGCGTACTCGTCGGGACCACCCGATCTCGTCATCGCGGGGCTCACGGTCATAGACCCGATCGTCGCGATCCTCATCGGCCTGATCGTGCTCAACGAGGCGGCCCACGCGCCGCTCTGGGCGTACTTCGGCTTCGGCGTCGCCGGAGCCCTCGCGGTGTGGGGCGTCTTCCAGCTCTCGCGCTACCACCCGCAAGTCCTCAGCGACAGCCAGGAGCTGCCGATCCAGCGCGGAAGCTCCGGTTCTCTCGACTCCCCGCACCCCACGACGGGCTCGGTGCGCGTGACGGAGGCGGTCGCGAAGGTGTGGCCGGAACCGCCCGTTCGAGATCCCGAAGACGCGGAGTAGGTCAGTCCTGCGCGACCGGGCGGTCGACCGAGATCACGATGGTGCCGCCGTCGAGGTAGCCGTCGCCCGGCGTCGGCGCGGGAGCGGGCATCTCGACCTGCGCCTCCCACTGCGCGTGCGCCTCCTCGGCGGACGGACGCCACACGGCGTCGAGGCCGCCGCCGATCCCCGCGAGCGAGCCGCCGCCGCCCTCCAGCTGCCGGCGCAGGTTGTCGCGCTGGAGCCGCGGCGCGAGCGCGACCAGCGCGATCGCGCCGACGACCAGGCCCCCGAGCACGATCCAGCCGACGACATCCACGCTGCGATTCTCCCACGCGCGGTCTGTGGTGCACCGGGCGGTAGGCTCGATGGCCGAGGGGCGGTGGCCAAGCTGGTCAAGGCAGCGGGCTCATAACCCGACGATCGTGGGTTCAAGTCCCACCCGCCCCACATGTGAGGCGCCGTCCAAGGGCGGCGCCTTCACACGTCGTCCGGGTGTCTCGCGAACGAACTTGTGGGTGGGCCCACCCGTACTCGCGACCGCCGCGCGCCGGGTCGACCTCACGCGCGGGAAGGAAGGCGACGCACGCGCGCGAGCTTCTCGCGCATGACGGCGACGTGGGCGCGTTCGTCGCCCGGTGCGATGACGACAGGGTCGCTCCACCGCTCGGCGAGGGCGAGCGTATCGACACACACCCCTCCGATACGCTCGGGCCACAGCGCGTCCAGGACGCGCTCGCGGTGCATCAACGCCCCGGTGTGAGCGCGAGCAGCTTGATCAGTCCGGCCGCGTGGTGGGAGGGGGATCAAGGGATGCGACGTCGAGCCGGGCGTCCAGCTGCACACGGCCCCGGGGCGCGGCATCCGCTGATTCGTCACATCGCGTTGCCGATATACGAGTACTTGACGAAGACCTCGGGCGCGATGCCGGCCTCTTCGAGCACGCCCTGCACCGCGGTGAGCATGTAGCTGGAGTCCCAGCCCATGTAGAGGTAGTGGTCGTCGTCGAGGCGATCCCACTGGCCGTTCCACGACTGCGCCCCGTACACCGGACCGCCACGGCGTGCACAGTACGAGACGACGGCGTCGCGCGAGTCGGCCCACAGGCGTTTGAAGACGCGGTTGAAGAGGTACTTGACGTCGTGCACCTCCCAGTGCTCGCCGCGGTACTCGACGTAGTCCCACTCGCGCTGCCAGCCGCGCGGCCAGCCGCGCCGCCGCACGGCGTCGAGGATCGGGGTGAGGCCGTCGTCGTCGATGAGCCCGACCGCGGGCCGCTCCCACACCTCGACGAAGCGCTCGGCCAGGCGTGCCGATCGTGCCGTGATGGCCGCCGTGTTCCACGCGTCGATCTCGGCGAGCTCGGTGGTCGTCGCCACCGCGCTGCGCGCGAACACGCCCTTCTTCGCGCGGAACGACAGGTCGAACGCGCGGACGGCGAGGTCTTCCTCGAGGAGGGCGAGGTTGCCGATCGTCTGCGCGAGCGCGCGATGGCTGTTCTGCTCGTCCTCGGTGTGGTCCGCCCACTCGCGCTCGCCGTCGCCGCTCCAGTTGTCGGACGGTGCGAGGGGGAACACGTGTGCGACCTCGAGCCCGTCGGTGCCGTCGACACCCGACAGGCGGGCGAGCACGTAGGCGGGGTGGGGGAGTTCGGCGTACTTGAGCGCCGCGCGTACGCGCTCGTCGGAGGGCGTGATGCGCGAGATCGCCGCGAGCAGCGCGTGGGCGCCGTTCTCGCGGGCGCGACAGAGTCGCGCGACGAGCCGATCGTTGCTCACGCCGACGATGGCACGGCGCATCAGGAGCGACTGCACGTGCTCGAGGGTCCGGATGAGCTCGGCGGTGGTGATCTCGCCGTGGAGGTGCTCGCGGTACGCGCGCATGACGAGCGGATACATGCCGCTGCCGAAGGTGGTGAGGTATGCGAGCTGGCGGGCGACCGTGGCATCCGTCGCCTGTTCCGGATCGAGGAGCACCCGATACACCTCGGAGTACTCGCGCCACTGGGCCGCGTGCCCGCGCAGACTGTCGAGATCGAGCCGCGGGAAGACCTGCCGGAAGGTGTCGTAGACCCCGCGACCGCCCGTCACGACCACCTCGCGGCCGGTCTTCATGACGAGGTACTGCCGCCAGAACGCGGCGATCGCCTCGCCCGTGTTGCGTTCGATCGGAAGCCAGTACTCGCTCTCGATCTCGCGCTGCTCGGCGTGCGTGAGACCCATGAGCACGTAGTTGTGGATCAGCTCGTGGTCGCGCAGCGGCTCGCCCGTCGAGTTGAGGCTCTCGAAGATCTGCTGCGCGTTCGCGCCCGCGCCGAGCGTGATCGCGACATGCTCGAGCTTCTGCAGGCCGCGCCAGATCCTGGGAGCCTCGTCGGCGCTGATCTGGCTGCGGAAGAAGGCGTAGTTGTCGTCGAAGCGGGACTCGCGGGTCGCGTCGGCGGGAGCCCGCTGGTCGAGGACGACGCTCTCGAAGACGTCGGCCCACGCCGGATGCGGCCGCAGCTTCGTCTCGCCCGAGTCGAGCCGGACGATGACCCGCTCGAGCTGGGCTGCCAGCTCGGGGTCGTCGTCGCGCACGGTGTGGTGGAGCGCGGCGACGAGGAGCATGAGCGTTGTGATGCGCTGCTGCCCGTCGATGAGGACGAGGTCGCGGGATCCGTCGTGGGAGCTGATCGACGACAGGATCGAGCCGATGAAGTGCATGTGCCGGTCGTCGAAGTCGGCGACGGCGCGGATGTCGGACAGCAGCTGCTCGCAGCCGCCGATGTCCCATCGGTACTGGCGCTGATATACCGGCACGACGATGCGCCAGTCGCCCGCCGACAGCCATCCGATGGTGTTCACCGCGGTCGCGTCGACATTCGTGGCATTGACCATCGCCCGGATTGCTCCCTCGAAGTGCTCGGTGGCGCGGGCGCGAGGAGCGGCCGGACACGCCGTCATTCACTCTAGTCGACCGGGCTGAGCGGCATCCCGGGAACGGGTTTTCCACGGTCACGCCGCCAGGAGCGGTGGAGGAGGCGCGGGTAGGCTTGCCTCAGTCGGGCCTGTAAAAACGTGCTGGCCCGCTGACCGAAAGGCAATCCGTTCATGGGTTACATCAAGTGCGAGGCGCTCGAGGAGACCGGCTACGTCGTCCTCGACCGCTACAACCAGGAGCTCGATCCCAAGGAGTGGCTCGACATCGAGTACGTCGATTGGAAGTCCTCGGGAGACACCCGCTTCGCGCCGCTCGCGAGCGCCAAGGGCGAGATCGAGTGCAACGGGTTCTGGAACCACAAGCCGCCGCGTACCGACAAGGACGGCGTGTGGATCCCGTCGCAGGTCGAGAAGGCCCCGATCCTCACCCGCCGCGCGCAGGAGCCGGGCGCCAACGTCGGCCGCTGCCGCGTCATCGAGCTGCAGCCGACGCCGTACGGCGAGTGCCTCTACAACCTGCACCAGGACGACAACAACCGCCTCAATCCCGACGGCACCGGCTGGGTCGTGCGCGGGTTCTTCAACCTCACGGACGACAAGGACAGCTTCTTCGTCCTGCGTGAGAACCGCACCGACCCCGAGGGCGAGGTGCGCATCGCGCTTCCCGCCGGCGCGCAGCTCATCATCGACACGCAGCGCCTGTGGCACGCGGCGACCCACGTCGGCACCGACCCGCGCTACTGCCTCATCACGTCGTGGACGTCGGGCCCCGAGCTCGACGCCTACATCGAGAAGCACAACGGCGTGAACCGCGTCGAGAGCGTCCACGTCCCGCAGGACGTGCTCGAGGCGGGCTACGCCGAGCAGGCGCGCAAGGACGCTGCTCGTGCGGCCTACTACGCCGCCAAGGGCCAGGCCGAGGTCCGCGCCATGAGCGAGGCCTGATCTCACCCGATCATCCGTGTCGGCCCCGGTTCTCGGACCGGGGCCGACGTGCGTCCGGGCTGCGTCCGAGTTGCCTCCGGATTGCGCGACACGGAATGACATCCTTGTGATTCCGCCCGATCCGCGGGCATAATGGCCCCAGCACAACCGAATATCGCCGCACTCCGTGTCAGGACGTTGGGGAAGACGTACCTGGACGAAACGGAGACATCATGGCGACACCTCAGGCGCGTGGCGTGGTCTTCATCCACTCCGCGCCACGAGCGCTGTGCCCCCACCTCGAGTGGGCAGTCGGGCGTGTGCTCGGGCGTGCGGTGAGCTTCGACTGGACCGACCAGGCTGTGCTCAGCGGCAGCCGCCGGGCCGAGTTCTACTGGACCGGGCCCGCCGGCACGGGTGCCGCGCTGGCGACCGCGATCCGTGGCTGGGAGCACCTGCGCTTCGAGGTGACCGAAGACCCGACGCCGCGCAGCGACGGCGGCCGATGGCTCCACACACCCAGTCTCGGCATCCACTTCGCCCAGACCGACTCCGCGGGCAACGTCGTCATCGGTGAGGACCGCATCCGCTACGCCATGGAGCTCGCGGCGGGCGACCCGCGAGAGCTCGAACGCGAGCTCAAGGTCGCGCTCGGCTCCGCGTGGGACGACGAGCTCGAGCCGTTCCGTCACGCGAGCGACGACGCGCCCGTCGTGTGGCTGCACAAGGTGGGGTGACCGGCGAGCGCGCCCGACGGGTGCGCGAACAGACTCCCGGGGCGCGGCGAGGCGCGAATACCGGATGCCGGAGACAGCAGTCCCGGCGCTGGGAAGGCGAATCGCCGCCCCCGGAGCAGACGAAGATCCCCGGGCTTCCTGAACTGGACGCCCGGGGATCTCTGTCGAGTGCCGGAGTCAGGCGGAAGCGAACGCCGCGACGGCGTTATGCCCGCCGAACCCGAACGAGTTACTGATCGCGAGCTGGTCGCCCTCACCCAGGGGGGTGGCGGAGCCGGAGATGCGGAACGGCACCTCGGGGTCCTGCTCGGTCACGTTGATCGTCGGAGGAGCCTGCCGGTCGCGCAGCGCGAGCACGGTGAAGATCGCCTCGAGCGCGCCCGTTCCGCCGAGCAGGTGCCCGGTCGAGGACTTCGTCGCCGAAACCGGGATCTCTTCGACGCGGTCGCCGAACACGGTCTTGAGCGCGACGTACTCGTTCGGGTCGCCCACGGGGGTCGAGGTCGCGTGCGCGTTGATGTGCGTGACGTCATCGGGCGAGGCATCCGCCATCTCGAGCGCCATGCGAACCGCGCGCGATGCGCCCAGGCCCTCGGGGTCGTTCGCCGTGATGTGGTACGAGTCCGCGGTGACGCCGCCGCCGACGAGCTCGGCGTAGATCTTGGCGCCGCGGGCGCGCGCGTGCTCCTCGGTCTCGAGAATGAGCACGCCGGCGCCCTCGCCCATGACGAATCCGTCACGGTCGACGCTGCACGGGCGCGACGCGGTCTCGGGGGAGTCGTTGCGACGCGACAGCGCCTGCATCGACGAGAAAGCGGCCACCGTGATCGGGTGGATCGCCGACTCGGTGCCGCCCGCGATCACGACATCGGCGAGGCCCGACTGCAGGTGCTCGTACGCGTTCACGATCGACTCGGTGCTCGACGCGCACGCGCTGGCGACGGTCCGAGCGAACGCGCGCGCGTTGAAGTGCAGCGACAGGTTGCCCGCGGCCGCGTTCGGCATGAGCATGGGCACCGTCATCGGCATGACCCGGCGCGGGCCCTTCTCGCGCAGCGTGTCCCACGCGTCGAGCAGCGTCCACACGCCGCCGATGCCGGTCGCGAAGTCGACGCCGAGCCGCTCGGGCTCGACCTCGGGCGCGCCGGCGTCCGCCCATGCTTCGAGGGCTGCGACCATCGCGAACTGCGATGCGGGGTCGAGCCGCCTGGCCATAGGTCGCTCGAGCACGGTGTCGGGCCGCACCCTCGCCTCGGCGGCGAACGTGACGGGCAGCTCGTACTGCGAGACCCAGTCGTACTCGAGCGTGCGCGCTCCCGAGACGCCGTCGAGCAGGGCCGACCAGCTTTCGGGCGCGGTCCCTCCGAGAGGCGAGCTCGCTCCGATGCCGGTGACGACGATGCGCTTGGTGCTCATGAAGTGGTTCCTCGTGGTCGTGGGCAGAGGGCAGAAGGGGCGGGCGGGCGCAGAGTGCGCACCCGCCCGCGTGCCCTCAGGACTGGTTGTCCGTGATGTAGGTGACCGCGTCGCCGACGGTCTTGAGGTTCTTGACCTCGTCGTCGGGGATCGTCACGCCGAACTTCTCCTCGGCGTTGACGACGATCGTCATCATCGAGATCGAGTCGATGTCGAGGTCGTCGGTGAACGACTTCTCGAGCGCGACCTCGTCGGCCGAGATCCCCGTCTCGTCGGTGATGAGCTCGGCGAGTCCGGCGAGGACCTCTTCGTTGGTGAGTGCCATGGTTTCTCCTTCTTGGATGGTCGGGGCCCGTGGGGCCAGTTCAGTCTAGAGTCGGGCGCGGAGCGCTCACGGGAGCACGACGACCTGGGCCGCGAACACGAGTCCCGCCCCGAAGCCGATCTGCAGCGCGAGCCCGCCGCTGAGCTCGGGGTGCTCTTCGAGCAGCCGATGCGTCGCGAGCGGGATCGACGCGGCCGACGTGTTGCCGGTCGTCTCGATGTCGCGCGCGATCACGACGGTGTCGGGGAGCTTCAGCTGCTTCGCGAACTCGTCGATGATGCGCATGTTCGCCTGGTGGGGCACGAAGGCAGCGAGATCGGATGCCTCGACCCCCGCGGCCTCGAGGGCCTGCCGTGCGACCTTCACCATCTCCCACACCGCCCAGCGGAAGACCGTCGGGCCCTCCTGGCGCAGCGTGGGCCACGGCGCGGCTCCGTCGCGGAACTCCACGAGCGTGTGGTTCATGCCGACCGCGTCGGCCCTCGAGCCGTCGGAGCCCCACACGGTCGGACCGATGCCCGGGGTGTCGCTCGGGCCGATGACCACCGCGCCCGCGCCGTCGCCCAGCAGGAACGAGATGCTGCGGTCGGTGGGATCGACGACGTCGCTGAGCTTCTCGGCGCCGACGACGACGGCGTGCGTCGCCGCACCCGCGCGAATGAGGGCGTCGGCCTGCGCGACGCCGTACGCGAAGCCCGCGCACGCGGCGTTGAGGTCGTAGGCCGCGGCCGGGTTCGCGCCGATGCGGTCGGCCACGATCGCCGACACCGACGGCGTCTGCTTCGGGTTGCTGATCGTCGCGACGATGACGAGGTCGATGTCGGCTGGGTCGACGCCCGACTTCTGGACGGCCTCTGCCGCGGCATCCGTCGACAGGTCGATCGCGGTCGTCTCCTTCACCGCGCGCGTGCGCGTGACGATGCCCGTGCGCTGCCGGATCCACTCGTCGCTGGAGTCGATGGGGCCGACGAGGTCGTCGTTGGGCACGACGATCTCGCCACGTGCCGCTCCGTACGAGTAGATGCGCGTGTGCGCGGCCCCTTGAGGCTGGATGACGCCGGCGGTCATGCTTGTGCTCCATTCTCGGCGGCGCCGAGCAGGTCGGCGGCCGCGGTCAGGTCAGCGGGGGTCTTGACGGCGACGGCCGGGACGCCGCGCAGCGCGCGCTTGGCGAGCCCCACGAGCGTGCCGGCGGGCGCGAACTCGATGATGCCTGTCGCACCTGCGGCTGCGAAGGCCTCCATGCACCTGTCCCACCGCACGGGGGAGGCGACCTGCGCCACGAGGAGGTCGAGGGCGTCCTTGCCGCTCGAGACGACGGAGCCGTCGCGGTTGGTCCACACGGTGGCGGCGGGGTCGGATGCCGCGACCTCGGCCGCCGCCTCGCGGAGCGTCTCGACGGCGGGGGCCATGTAGCGCGTGTGGAAGGCGCCCGCGACCTGCAGCGGGATCACACGCGTGCCGGCGGGAGGGTTCTCGGCAAGGGCCGCCAGTGCGTCGAGAGCGCCCGCGGCCACGAGCTGACCGCCGCCGTTGTAGTTCGCCGGGGTCAGGTCGAGCTCGGTGAGGCGCCCGACGACCGCGTCCTGGTCTCCGCCGATCACGGCGCTCATACCCGTCTGCTCGGCGGCCGCGGCCTTCGCCATGGCCCGGCCGCGGATGCCGACGAGGCGCATGCCGTCCGTCGGCGTCAGCACGCCCGCCGCGATGAGCGACGCGATCTCCCCGACCGAGTGGCCGGCGAAGCCGTCGGGCTTCGTCTTGGACCGGTCGGCCAGCGCGGTCCACGACAGGATGCTCGCGGCGACGATGAGGGGCTGAGCGACTTGCGTGTCGCGGATGCGGTCGGCATCCCACTCGGTCCCGGCCGCGACGAGGTCGACGCCGGCGGCCTCGGAGGAGGCCTCCAGCTGCTCACGCGCCCCGTCGAGCTCGAGCCAGGGGGAGAGGAATCCGGGTGTCTGCGACCCCTGCCCGGGGAAGACGGCGATGATCACCATCCCATCCTGCCAAGGATCTCGCCTCTCATCTGGCGGCATCCACACAAGATCGGGGGAGTCCTTTGTGCGTGCCGCACAGGGGCGGAGTGCTCGCGGAGGGGTCAGTGCGACGGGCGTCGGGTCGGCGCGGGGCGGCGCCGCGTGGCATCCGTGCCGATCGATCCCAGGATCAGAGCCGTCTGCAGGATCAGCGCCTCCCGCGCCCCCGTGGCGTCCCATCCGATGACATCCGACACTCGCTTGAGGCGGTAGCGCACGGTGTTCGGATGCACGAACAGCTCGCGCGCAGTCGCCTCGAGCGAGCGGCCGTTGTCGAGGTAGCTCCACAGCGTCGTCACCAGATCCGCGCTGTGCGCCTGCAGGGGGCGGTAGATGCGCTCGACGAGCGTCTGCTTGGCGAGCGGATCTCCCGCGAGCGCGCGCTCCGGCAGCAGATCGTCGGCCTCGACGGGGCGCGGGGCGTTGCGCCACGCGCGGGCGACGGCGAAGCCCGCGAGCGCCGCTCGGGCGCTCTGTCCGGCGTCGACGAGCGCCGGAACGGTCGGCCCGAGCACGAGATGCCCGCTGCCGAACCCCGGTTCGAGTCGGTTCGCGATGTCGAGGAACGGCAGCTCCGTCGGGGTGTCATCGGAACGAGCGGATGCCTCGGCCCGCCCGATCACGAGGACGAGGCGCGACCCCTGCACGCCCACGAGCACGTCGACGCCGAGCTTGCGCGCGGTGCGACGCAGCTGATCGATGTCGAACTGCGGGGGTGTCGTGCCGACGAGCACCGAGACCTCGCCGTGGCCGTGCCAGCCGAGCGCGGCGATCCGACTCGGGAGCTCCTCGTCGGCCTCGCCCGTGAGGATCGAGTCGACGACGAGCGCCTCGAGCCGCGCGTCCCACAGCCCGCGGGCCTCTGCAGCGCGTGCGTAGACGTCGGCCGCGGCGAACGCCACCTCCCTCGAGTAGAGGAGGATCGCCTCGCGCAGGTGCTCGCCACGGTCGGCGACCCGCTCCTCGGTGACTTCGACCGTCACCCGGATGAGCTGGAGCGTCTGCTGCAGGCTCACGCTGCGCAGGAGCTCACGCGGGGCCGCGGCGAAGATGTCGGCGGCGATCCACGGCGTCGAGTTGGGCTCGTCGTACCACTGGATGAACGAGGTGATGCCCGCCTGCGCCACGAGCCCCACCGCGGAGCGTCGCGCCGGCGGCATCTCGGCGTACCACGGCAGCGTCTCCTCGAGACGCTTGATCGTCGCCGTGGCGAGGTCGCCCGAGATGCGGCGCAACCACGCGAGCGTCTCGGCCTTGCCGAGCGGCGTCGTCTCGGGCATCGCCCGGGTCAGCTCTCGCCGCCCGCGTTGCCGCTCGTGCCGGCCGACACGTCGTGCAGGCGGTACTTCTCGATCGCCCGCGTCGAAAGGCCGCGGTCGATCTTGCCTTCGGCGGCGAGCTCCTGCAGCGTCCGCACCACGATCGAGGGTCCGTCGATCTTGAAGAAGCGACGGGCCGCCGGACGCGTGTCGGAGAAGCCGAAGCCGTCCGCGCCGAGCGTCGCGAAGCGGTTCGGCACCCACGGGCGGATCTGGTCCTGCACGGCGTGCATGTAGTCGCTGACCGCGACGACCGGTCCGTCAGCGTCGCGCAGCTTCTCGGTGAGATACGCGGACTTGGGCTCGGCTTCCGGGTTGAGGAAGTTGTGCTCGTCGGCGGCGAGGCCGTCGCGACGCAGTTCGCTCCACGAGGTCACCGACCACACGTCGGCCACGACGCCCCAGTCCTCCTTGAGGAGCTGCTGCGCCTCGAGGGCCCACGGCACACCGACGCCCGACGCGAACAGCTGAGCGCGGGGTCCGTCGCCCTCGCCGACGGCGATGCGGTGGATGCCCCGCACGATGCCGTCGACATCGACTTCCTCCGGCTCGGCCGGCTGCACGAGCGGCTCGTTGTAGACCGTCAGGTAGTACATGACGTTCGGATCGGGGTGCTGCCCGCCGTACATGCGCTCGAGGCCCGCGCGCACGATGTGGGCGATCTCGTACCCGTACGCGGGGTCGTACGCGATCGTGGCGGGGTTCGTCGACGCGAGGAGCGGCGAGTGCCCGTCGGCGTGCTGCAGGCCCTCACCGGTCAGCGTCGTCCGGCCGGCGGTCGCGCCGATGATGAAGCCGCGGGTCATCTGGTCGCCGGCGGCCCAGAGGGCGTCTCCGGTGCGCTGATAGCCGAACATCGAGTAGAAGACGTACACCGGGATGAGCGGCTCGCCGTGTGTCGAGTACGACGTTCCCGTCGCGGTGAACGCGGCGGCGGCGCCGGCCTCGTTGATGCCGACGTGCATGATCTGTCCCTGCGGGCTCTCCTTGTAGGCGAGCAGCAGATCGCGGTCGACCGAGGTGTAGTTCTGCCCGTGCGGGTTGTAGATCTTCGCGGTCGGGAAGTACGCGTCCATGCCGAACGTGCGCGCCTCGTCGGGGATGATCGGCACGATGCGGTGACCGAAGTCCTTCGCCCGCAGCAGGTCCTTCAGCAGGCGGACGAACGCCATCGTCGTGGCGATCTCCTGCGTGCCCGAGCCCTTCTTCGGCAGCGCGTACGCCTCGTCGCCCGGAAGCTGGATGTCGACGTGGTGCGTGCGGCGCTCCGGAAGGAACCCGCCGAGCCCGCGACGGCGCTCCAGCATGTACTGGATCGTCTCGTCCTCGGGGCCGGGGTTGAAGTACGGCGGCTGGTACGGGTCCTCTTCGAGCTGCGCGTCGCTGATCGGGATGCGCATCGAGTCGCGGAAGTGCTTCAGGTCGTCGAGGGTCATCTTCTTCATCTGGTGGGTCGCGTTGCGTCCCTCGAAGTGGTGACCGAGACCGTAGCCCTTGATCGTCTTGGCGAGGATGACCGTCGGCTGCCCCTTGTGCTCGACCGCGGCCTTATAGGCGGCGTACACCTTGCGGTAGTCGAGACCGCCCCGGCGCAGCTTGCCCCAGATGTCGTCGTCCGACCAGTCCTTCACGAGCGCGGCGGTGCGCTCGTCGCGACCGAAGAAGTGCTCGCGGATGAACGCGCCGTCCTCGGCGCGGTAGGTCTGGAAGTCGCCGTCGGGCGTCGTGTTCATGAGGTGCACGAGCGCGCCGTCGAGGTCCTTCGCGAGCAGCTCGTCCCAGCCGGAGCCCCACACGACCTTGATGACGTTCCAGCCCGCACCGCGGAAGAAGCTCTCGAGCTCCTGGATGATCTTGCCGTTGCCGCGCACCGGTCCGTCCAGGCGCTGGAGGTTGCAGTTCACGACGAACGTGAGGTTGTCGAGGCCCTCGTTCGCGGCGATCTGCAGCTGGCCGCGGCTCTCGACCTCGTCCATCTCGCCGTCGCCCAGGAACGCCCACACGCGGGACTCGGAGAGGTCCTTGATGCCGCGGTTCGTGAGGTACTTGTTGGTCATCGCCTGGTAGATGGCGTTGATCGGTCCGAGACCCATCGACACAGTGGGGAACTGCCAGTAGTCGGGCATGAGACGCGGATGCGGGTACGAGGGCAGCCCGTCGGGGAACTTGGACTTCTCCTGGCGGAAGCCGTCGAGCTGCTGCTCGGTGAGGCGCCCCTCGAGGAACGACCGCGCGTAGATGCCGGGGGAGGCGTGGCCCTGGATGAAGACCTGGTCGCCGCCGGACTGGTAGTCGAGGCCCTTGAAGAAGTGGTTGAAGCCGACCTCGTACAGCGAGGCCGACGACGCGTAGGTCGAGATGTGACCGCCGACGCCGATGCCGGGGCGCTGCGCGCGGTGCACCGTGAGCGCGGCGTTCCAGCGGATCCAGCGGCGGTAGCGGCGCTCGAGCTCCTCATCGCCCGGGAACTCGGGCTCGTTCTCGGGCGCGATCGTGTTGATGTAGTCCGTCGTCGGGACCTGTGGCACGTTCAGCTGCAGCTCGCGCGACGTCTGCA